>CAITHK010000208.1 GCA_903892175.1 uncultured Burkholderiales bacterium
ACGTGTTGGCCCGCTGTTGCGGTCTCACCTTCGCCCTCCACGTGGTCGATGTATTGCAGTCCGGAAGGGGTGGTGTTCATGGCAAATCCTTGAGGGTCAGAAATTCAAAGTCCCAGAGTGTAGCGGCCCCTCAAGGCGGCCTGTTCCAAGACCCCCAAGGGGTAGCCCAGCAAGCGCCCAGCGAAGCAGCGCTGGCACCCTGGTTTGGCGGCTGGCTGGCTCAGGTGGGAGCCAAATAAACCTTTTGCAGCAAACGGGTGAGGGTTTTGATTTCTGCTGGGGTCAAGGCCGCTGCCGCGCTCAGGTCTGACGCCAAGGCGGTGGCTTCGGCCGCTTGCATCAGCGCTGCGCCTTTGGCGGTGAGCGTCAAGCCCATGGCCCGACCATCGGTGGGATGGGGGCTGCGGTGGATGAGTTGGCGCTTTTCAATGCTTTTGAGCAAGCCCACCAGGTTGGGTGGCAAGATGTTCAGCGCGCTGCACAGCTGACGCGAGGTGATGCCGGGGTTGTGCCCAATCAAGGACAGTACCGAAAAATCCACCGGGCGCAAGTCATGGGGTGCCATGCGTTCCATGAAGCGGCTGATGATGGTCAGCGCGGCACGCCGGGTGTTGTAGCCCAGCAGCGTTTCTAGGTAGCGGGTGTCGAGTTGGTCGCTCATGCGGCGGTGCACTGCGCGCGCACCATCTGGGCGCGCATCTCGAACTCGGGCAGCACCCAAGCGCGCAAGGCCGCTGCCGGGGCCTGCCAGCGCGTGGCGGCATCGGGGATCAGGGCTTGCGCCTGAACGGCCGCGTCAATTTGGGTCCAACTCCAAGCCAGCAAGGCCAGAGCTGTCAGACGCAGGTAGTCGCCCGCGATCCAGCCCAGGCGCACGTTGCCATCAGGGGCTTGCGCCGTGGCCACAGCTTGGGCGGTCAGTGCGCGCAGTTGGGTAAACAAGTCGAGCACCTGGCCTTCATGGGGGTAAGCGGCAGACAGATCTAGGGCCAATTCGTCCAGGGTGGCGTACAAGGTCGCACCGCCGTCGGCCACGACCTTGCGCATCAGCAGGTCGATGGCTTGAATTTCGTTGGTGCCTTCGTAAATCATGGCAATGCGGGCGTCGCGCAGGTTTTGCTCAACCCCCCATTCACGCACATAGCCATGACCACCAAACACCTGCAGGCAGTCGCTGGCCCCATGAAAACCTTGCTCGGTGCAGGCCGCTTTCAAAATCGGGGTGGCCAGCGCGCACCAGCGCTGTGCCGATTCGCGCTGGGCGGCGTCGGGGTGGTGCTTGGCCACGTCCAGCGCCAAGCCGGTTTTGTAGGCCAGCACGCGCGCGCCATCCACCCAGGCGCGTTGCGTGTCCAAGATGCGGCGCACGGCCGGGTGCTCAATGATGAAATCGGTGGCCTCGCCCTTGACCCCGGCGGGTTTGGGAGCGCGCATTTGGCGGCGCTCGTGGGCATAGGCATCGGCTTTTTGCCAGGCCGCGTCGAGCAGGCCCACGCCTTGCAGAGCCACGTGCAGGCGGGCGGCGTTCATCATCACGAACATGGCGTTGAGGCCGCGTCCGAGCTCGCCCACCAGCCAAGCGGTGGCTTCGTCAAACCGCATCACGCAGGTGGGGCTGCCGTGGATGCCCATTTTTTCTTCAATGCGTTCGCAGTGCACCGCGCTGCGGCTGCCGTCGGCGTAGAACTTGGGCACCAAAAACAGCGACAGACCCTTGGGGCCGGGCGGCGCATCGGGCAAACGGGCCAGCACCAGGTGCACGATGTTGTCGGTCAGGTCATGCTCGCCGCCCGAGATGAAAATTTTGGTGCCCCGAATCTGGTAGCTGCCATCGGCCTGTGGCACGGCACGGGTGGTGGCCAGGCCTAAGTCGCTGCCAGCATGGGGTTCGGTCAAGCACATGGTGGCCAGCCACTCGCCGGTGCCCACCTTGCTGGCGTATTGCGCTTTCAGTGCGTCGCTGGCGTGGTGTGTGATGCACTCATAGGCGCCGTGCAACAAACCCGGGGCCATGGTCCAGCCGTGGTTGGCGGCAGACAGCCATTCGTACAGCACGCTCTCCAGCACCGCAGGCAAGGCTTGACCGCCGTCTTCGGTGGCGGTGGTGAGCGAGGCCCAGCCCGCTTGCCAAAACGCTTGGTAGGCGTCTTTGAAGCCGGGCGGCGTGGTCACCGCGCCTTGGTGCCACTGCGCGCCCACTTCGTCGCCGCTGCGGTTCAAGGGCGCAATTTCGGCGGCCACAAACTTGCCAGCTTCTTCCAACACTTGGGCCATGAGCTCGGCATCGACCTCTTGGAAGACGGGCAGCTCGGCCAAGCGGGCAGGGGCATGCAGCACCTGGTTCATGATGAACTGAATGTCGTCGAGACGGGGTTGGTAGTCGCTCATAGGTGTCTTTGGGGTGTGCTCAGGCTTTGGCGCGGGCTGCACCCAGGTAGGTGTCGATCACGCGCGGGTCTTGGGCCAAATCACGGGCCGGGCCGTGCAGGCTTACATCGCCCATCTCCAGCACGTAGCCATGGTCGGCCACGGCCAGCGCGGCGCGGGCGTTTTGCTCCACCAGCACGATGGTCACGCCGGTCTGGCGCAAGGTGTCGATGATGCTGAAGATCTCCTTGACGATCAGCGGAGCCAGGCCCAGGCTGGGCTCGTCGAGCATCAGCAGGGACGGGCGCGACATCAGCGAGCGGCCCACCGCCAGCATTTGGCGCTCACCGCCCGACAGCGTGCCCGCTACCTGCACGCGGCGTTCTTTGAGGCGCGGGAACAGGTCGTACACATCGTCCAAGCGGCTGCGCCACTGCGCGTTGCCCAAGCGCATCTGGCGGTAGCCGCCGAGCACCAGGTTGTCCTCCACGCTCATGGTGCCAAAAAGCTCACGCTTTTCGGGCACCAACGCAATGCCTTGCATCACGCGTTCTTCCAGGGTCAGGTCGGTGATCGACTGGCCTTCGAATTCGATCTGGCCCTTGGCGGGCAAGATGCCCATCAGGCTGTTCAAGAAGGTGGACTTGCCCGCGCCGTTGGGGCCGATCACGGTGATCACGCCGCCTTTGGCCGCCTCGATGCCGATGCCGTGCAGCACTTCGGCTTTGCCATAGCCTGCGCGCAGCCCGGTGACTTTCAAAAGAGGGGTGCTCATGTCAGTGCTCCGTTCCGAGGTAGGCCGCGCGAACCGCAGGGCTGGCTTGAATTTCAGCGGGAGTGCCTTGGGTCAGCAAGGTGCCGAACTCCATCACCACCAAGTGGTCGCACACGTCCATCACCAGGTCCATGTCGTGCTCGACCAGCAAGATGCTCATGCCTTCGCTTTGCAGCTGGCGCAGCACCTGGGCCAGACCTTGTTTTTCTTTGTGACGCAAGCCTGCCGCAGGCTCGTCGAGCAACAGCAGGGCCGGGTCACAGCACAGGGCGCGGGCGATTTCCATCAAGCGTTGTGGGCCCATGGCTAGGTTGCCCGCTTGCTCGTGCAGGTACTCCCCCATGCCGATGCGCTCGAGCTGACGCTGGGCTTCTTTCATCATGCGCTGCTCTTGCGCTTGGTTGAGGCGCAACATGGACGACAACACGCCTTGGCTGCCGCGGGTGTAGGCACCGAGGGCAACGTTCTCGAGCACCGTCATGTCGGGGATCATCTTGACGTGCTGGAAGGTGCGGGCCATGCCTTGGCGCGAAATCTCGCGTGAGCTCAGGGCGCTGATGTCTTCGCCTCGGAATTTGACCTGACCGGAGGTTTTGCTCAGCACGCCGGTGACCAGGTTGAAGGTGGTCGACTTGCCTGCGCCGTTGGGTCCGATCAGGCCGACGATCTGACCCGCCGCAATCTCAAAGCTGATGTCGTTGACGGCGGTCAGGCCACCGAACTGTTTGCGAATCTTGTCGACGTGCAACACCACATCGCCCATGGTGGGTTTGCTGCGGGTGGGCAGGTCTGCGGCATCGTGCCAGTCGACTGTGCGCTGGGGGCGTGGAAATTTGCTGGCCACCACCGACCACAGGCCATCGGGCAGGTACTTGAGCAGCAACACCATGGCGATGCCAAATACGATCACCTCGTAGCTGCCGCTGGTGCCAATCAAGGCGGGCAAGGCCACTTGCAGGTAGTCGTCGAGCAGCTTGATGAGTCCGGCGCCCACAATCGCACCCCAGACATAGCCCACGCCGCCGACCACGGTCATGAACAGGTACTCGATGCCCATCTTCAGGCCAAAGGCCGAGGGGTTGACGGTGCGCTGGAAGTGCGCCATCAGCCAACCCGCCACCGAGGCAAACAGGGCCGCAATGATGAAGATCGTCACTTTGTAGCGGAATGTGCTGATGCCCATGGCCTCGGCCATTTGCGAGCCGGTTTTGAGGGATCGGATGGCCCGACCGGGGCGCGAGTCCAGCAAGTTGAGCAGGGCCACGGCACCGGCCAGCAAGATGGCCCAGGTCAGCACAAAGAACAAACGGCCTTGGCCAATGTCGATGCTGCCGATCGACAAGCTTTTGAGCCCCAGCAAGCCGTCGTACTTGCCCAGCGCGTCCAGGTTGCCCAACAGGTAATACAGGGCCAGGCCCCAGGCGATGGTGGCCAGCGGCAAGTAGTGGCCCGACATGCGCAAGGTGATGAAGCCCACCACCAAGGCGCTGATGGCCGTCAGGCCCAGGCCCACAAACAAAGTCAGCCAAGGCGACATGCCCAGGTTGAGGGTCAGCCACGCGGTGGTGTAAGCGCCGATGCCGACAAACGCGGCTTGGCCGAACGAGGTCAGGCCGCCCACGCCGGTGAGCAGCACCAAGCCCAGGCAGACCAAGGCGTACAGACCCATGTAGTTGAGTTGCGCGATCCAGAAATCGGGCAAGGGCAAGAGGGCGGTCACGGGGACCGCAGCCGCCAGCAAGAGCAAGGCGATGTTTTGTTTTTTCAGCATGATCAGTGTTCCTCGTCGCTGTGACCGCTACGGAGTGACCGCAAGAGAAGAACGGGCAAAACCAAGGTGAACACGATCACCTCTTTGAAGGCGCTGGCCCAAAAAGCGCCAAAGGCCTCCACCACGCCCACGAACAGCGCCCCCAGCAGCGCGCCTGGGTAGCTGGACAAGCCGGCGATCACGGCCGCCACAAAGCCCTTGAGACCAATCAAAAAGCCCGAGTCGTAGAACACGGTGGTGGTCGGGCCGATCAGCAAGCCCGACAGGGCCCCGATGAAGGCCGCCAACAAGAAGGTGAGTTGGCCCGACGTGTGGCTCGAGATGCCCATCAAGCGGGCACCGGTGCGGTTGATCGCCGTGGCGCGCAGCGCCTTGCCGCGCAGCGAACGTTCAAAATACAGCCACAGCAAGACGATCAAGGCCAGCGAGACGACAAAAATGATCACGGTCTGACCCGACAGCGACAGCGGGCCCACGCTGAAGCGCGCGTCCCAAAAGGGTGGGTTGCGAAAACCTTCCGCGCCAAAGAACAGCAAGCCCAAGCCGGTCATGGCGAAGTGCACCCCCACCGAGACGATCAGCAGCACCAGCGGAGTCGCCGCTTCCAATGATTGGTAGGCCACACGGTAGACCAACGGGCCAAACGCGGTGACGATGAGCACGCTCAAAGCGGCTTGCACGCCCAACGGAAAATTTTGCGGCGCCGCCCACACAGACAGCGCAGAAATCACCACCGGAAACGCCAGTGTTTTCAAAGCCGACTTCGTGGCACGGCCCAGTTGGCCGTGGTGTCTCCAGCGTTCCACACACTCCATCAAGGCAGCGATCACGGCCAAGATCAGCAGCAACCAGACCGTGCCGGGCACTTTGCCGGTTTGGAGCATGGCCAGGGTGAGCGCGCCGTAGGCGACAAACTCGCCTTGCGGAATGAAGATCACCCGGGTGACGGTGAACACCAACACAGTGGCCAGCCCGAGCAGGGCATACACCGCACCGTTGGTCACGCCGTCCAGCAGCAAGATGCTGGCGATGGAAAAGTCCATGATGGAGCCTTGAGAAAAACAATGAACCGAGCTGCCGTTTGCCCCGCAGGGGCTCGCCCTTCAACCGCGGCATGGTCTTGGCTCACCCGCCCTTGCGGATGAGCCAAGTCAGGGGCAGGATTTATTCGACCTTGAACTTGCCGTCGACCAGCTTGGTCATCACACCGGTTTCCAGTGTGTAGCCCCAGTGGTCGGTGGGTGTCCAGTTCATCACCCCATGCGCGAAGACGGTGCGACCCATGGTTTCGAGGCTGTCACGCAAAGCAGAGCGGAACTGGGGTGTGCCAGGCTTGGCTTTTTTCAGGGCCAGCGGGATGGCTTTTTCCATGGCCACCTGGAAGTCGTAGGAGTGACCAGCAAACTGGTTGCGGGTGTTGGCACCGTTGGCGGCTTCAAACTTCTGCACAAAGTCCAGCGCTTGTTTCTTGGAAGGGTGGCTGTCGGCCAGTTGGTCACCCAACAAGGCGGGGCCCGAGACGACAAAAGTGCCTTCCACCGACTTGCCGCCCACGCGGGGCAGGTCGGGCGTGGCGGCAGCGTGGGTCTGGTAGACCTTGCCTTTGAAACCACGCTCGACCAGGCCCAACTGAGGCATGGCTGCGCCCGAACCCGAAGCGACCACCAAAATGGCGTCTGGGTTGGCGGTGGTCAGTTTGAGGGCTTGGGGTGTCACGCTGGTGTCGGTGCGGGCAAAGCGCTCGGTGCCAACCAGTTTGATGCCCGCTTTTTCCAGCATGGGCCCGATGGCATCCAGCCACTGTTGACCATAGGCGTCGGTGTAGCCCAAAAAGCCCACGGTTTTGACGCCGTTTTTCTTCATGTGCTCGACCACGGCGTGGCCCATCACGGTGTTGGACTGGGGCAGACGGAACAGCCATTTGTCTTTGCCTTCAGGCACGCCCACGGGCGAGCCTGCGATCTGCACCGTGCCGGCTTCGGTGGCGATGTCGGTCATGGCAGCGGCCACAGCGGTGATGCAGGACCCAAAAATCAGGTCCACCTTGTCTTCGGTCACAAAGCGGCGGGCGTTGGCCGCGCCTTTACCGGGGTCGGTCGCATCGTCCAAGATGGTCAGGTTGACTTTTTCACCGCCAATGGTCTTGGGGAAGAGTTGCAACTGCTTTTGCATCGGAATGCCCAAGCCCGAGCCAGGGCCGGTCAGCGACAGGCTGACACCGATGTTGATGTCGGCCAAGGCCGCTGTGCTAGAAATGGCAGTGATGGCCAGGGCCAGAAAGGTTTTTTTGAGTTTCATGGTTGTCTCCAAGTGGATGAAAGTTGCAGGTGAAAAATTAACGCGGTGCCATGCGCAAAGCGCCGTCTAGGCGAATCACTTCGCCGTTGAGGTGGCCGTTGGTCACGATATGGCAGGCCAGTTGGGCAAACTCATCGGGTTTACCCAAGCGCGAGGGAAAGGGAATGGACGCCGCCAGCGATTGCTGCACCGCCTCAGGCAAGGTTTGCATCAGCGGCGTGGCAAACAAGCCAGGGGCCACGGTGCACACGCGGATGCCGTGCTGCGCCAGGTCGCGTGCCATCGGCAGGGTCATGCTGACCAAGCCACCTTTGCTGGCGCTGTAGGCTTGTTGACCCACTTGGCCGTCAAACGCAGCCACCGAGGCGGTGAACATCATCACGCCGCGTTCACCGTCTTCGCCGGGCGTGAGCTTGGCGCAGGCAGCGGCAAACAAGCGGCTGATGTTGTAGGCACCCACCAGGTTGACGTTGACCACGCGCGCAAAGTCCTCCAGCGCGGCGGCGTTGCCGTCTTTGCCCACCACACGCTTGGCGGTGCCGATGCCGGCGATGTTCATCAAGATGCGGGCGGGCCCGAGTGCTGCCGTGGCGGCGTCGAGTGCGGCTTGCACGCTGTCGGTTTGGGTGATGTCGCAATGGCAGGCGATGGCCGTGCCCGCGCCATGCTCGGCGTTGAGTTGGTCGGCCACTTGCTGAGCCAGCGCGGAGTTGACGTCGAGCACGGCCACCTTGGCCCCTAAACGGGCGAGTTCGCGGGCGGTGGCTTCACCCAAGCCGGAGGCGGCACCGGTGACGAGGGCGGTTTGTCCTTGAATGTGCATGGCGGTCTTTCTGTGCGTTCAGTGCGCGTGATGGGCAAGCGCTCAGGCCTGCGCTTGAGGCAACAAGGTGTGGGGGGCGTGGCCGTCGTGCAGGGCTTGCACCAAGGTGTCGCGGTGTTTGAGCACGGAACGTTGGTTGATCGAGCCTTTGTCAGTGACTTCGCCTTTGTCGATGGACGGCGGCTCGCTCAGCAACACCGCGCGGGCTACGCGTGAGGCGCTGCCCGTCGAATGGCTGGCCAACTCGTTGAGCACGGCTTGGAAATGCGCCAACACCGGGGCGCTGGCCAACACTTCGGCCAGGGGGGCTTGGGCGTCCAGGTCACTCAAGCCGCGCACCGCTGCGGTCGGGAAGATCATGGCACCCACTTCGCGGCGGTTGATGCCGGTGATGACCACGTCTTGGATGTAGGGCGCACCTGCGGCAATGATCTTGCCCCGCAAAGGGCCTACGCTGACAAAGGTGCCGGTGGAGAGCTTGAAGTCTTCGGCAATGCGGCCATCAAAGCGCAGGCCTTGGTGCACGTCGTGTGGGTCAATCCAGGTCACGGCGTCGCCGGTGCAAAAAAAGCCTTCGTCGTCAAAGTGTTCGCGGGTTTCTTCGGGCGCGCGCCAATAGCCGGGGGTGATGTTGGGGCCTTTGTAGCGCACCTCCACCTTGTCGCTGTTGGGCACGAGCTTGAGTTCCAGGCCCGGGGTGGGGACCCCCAAGTCGCCCGACTTGACGCGCGGGCTGGTGACAAAGATGGCAAAGGGGCCGGACTCGGTCATCCCTAAGCCCGTGCTCATCACAATGCGTTCGCCAATTTCACGCTCCTGGCTCTCGAACAGGCTGTCCCAAATGGGTTGCGCCAGCGCTGCGCCTGCGTAGAAAAACATCTGCACGCGCGAGAGCAAGTTCTTGCGCAAGGCGTCGTCGGTTTTCATGGCGTTGGCAATCGCCTCAAAGCCGGTGGGCACGTTGAAGTACACCGTAGGCGCGATCTCGCGCAGGTTGCGCAAGGTCTCGGCCATCAGGGCTGGGGTGGGCTTGCCGTCGTCGATGTAGAGCGTGCCGCCGTTGTAGATCACCATGCCAAAGTTGTGGTTGCCACCAAAGGTGTGGTTCCATGGCAGCCAGTCCACCAGCACCGGGGGCGAGGCTGCCAACACCGGCATGGACTGACCCATTTGCTGTTGGTTGGCGCACCACATGCGCTGGGTGTTGATCACCGCCTTGGGTAGCTTGGTGGAGCCCGAGGTGAACAAGAACTTGACGATGGTGTCTGGCCCGGTTGCCTGCATGGCGGCGTCTACTGCCGGCGTGTCGGGGGTGTTGATCAAGTCGGCAAAAGAGGTGCTGGCGCGGCCCTCCAAGCTGCCTTGGTGCAGCACCACTTCCACGTCAGCACCCACGGCCGTTTGAATGGCTTTGCCATAACGCTTGGCGTCTGAGGCAAACACCAAACCGGGGGTGAGGGTGGTCAGGATGTGGCGCAGCTTGTCGTAGTCTTGGCTGATGGTGGAGTAAGCGGGCGAGGCGGGGCAATAGGGCACCCCGGCCAACATGCAGCCCAGGGCCAACTGGGCGTGTTCTAAATCGTTTTCCGACAGGATGACCACCGGGCGCTCGGCGTTGAGCCCACGGTCGATCAGGCTTTGTGCAATGCGACGTGCACTGGCCAGGGCTTGGCCAAAACTGATGTGCTGCCAGTCGCCGGTGCTGCCGTCGGCGTTTTTGTTACGGCGCGCGAACAAGGTGCGCTCGGGCGCGTGCTCGGCCCAATGCACCAAGCGGTCGGTCATGCGTTGGGCATAAGGCGCCAAGTCTTGGTCGGCCCTCATGTAGCGCGTGCCCTGTGCGCCCTCGCGCACGGCGACGCGGGTCACACCAAACTTCATCTCGCGAAACTTTGCCGTCATCTGTGTCTCCAATCTATGGGCTGGGGCCGGCTGCTGGCGGCCACGCCGCCTCAACTGTCTGGCTGTCAGCCTTTTTGAACCTTGTCCGCACGACCTTCCAAGAAGGCGCGCACGCGCTGCTTGGCTTCGGGGGCCGCTTGGGCGATGGAGCACATCAGGGCCTCGGTCAAGAAACCTTGGTCGGCCGGTTGCTCGGCAATGCGCGGCAAGGCATGCATCAAGGCGTAGTTGGTCAGCGGGGCGTTGGATGCAATGCGTTGGGCCAGTTCAAAGGCCTTGTCAAACGCGCAGCCATTGGGCACCAGGTACTGGGCCAAGCCAATGCGTTCGCCATCGACGGCGTTGTAAACACGGCCGGTCATCATCATGTCGGTCATGCGGGCCACGCCAATCAGGCGCGGGATGCGCACCGAGCCGCCGCCGCCGACAAAAATACCGCGTGAACCTTCGGGCAGTGCATAGAAGGTGGATTCGTCAGCCACCCGGATGTGGCAGGCGCTGGCCAGCTCCAAGCCGCCGCCCACCACGGCACCGTGCAAGGCCGCCACCACGGGCACTGGGCCATATTGCAAACGTTCCAAGGCCACATGCCAAGAGCGCGAATGGTGCATGCCCTGGCCAGCGTCGCGCTCTTTGAGCTCGCTCAGGTCCAAGCCGGCACAGAAGTGTTCGCCGTCCCCGTCGATCACCGCAGCGCCTGCATGCTCAGGCAGGTTTTCAAAGATTTTGCGGATCGAGGCCACCAGGCCGTCGCTCAAGGCATTGCGCTTGGACGGGCGCGTGAGGCGAATCACCGCGATGTTGTCGCGCATTTCAAAGTGAATGTCTGGCGTGCTCAGGTTCATGGGGAAGGCTTTCGTGACGGGTGCGGGTTTGTTGGGTTGCATTTCTGCTGGGTTTGAATTATGGTTATGAAAGATAACTAAATAATACGGACTTACCCTAGTCCTTCCCCGTTCTACTTTCACTGGAGATTGCCTCGCATGGACTACCAAAATTTGACTGCCATTGACATCCACACCCATGCCGAGGTGAGCTGTCGCAACCCGTTTGACAACTATGGCGAGGAGTACGACCGTGCTGCCGACAAGTTCTTTGGCAGCAACCGCCGCCCCACGATTGACGAGACGGTGGCGTATTACCGAGAAAAGAAAATCGGTTTGGTGATGTTCACGGTCGACAGCGAGTCGCAACTGGGCCGTCGTCGTATACCGAACGAAGAGATTGCCGACGCCGCCAAGGCCAACAGCGACATGATGATTGCGTTTGCCAGCATCGACCCGCACAAGGGCAAGATGGGCGCGCGTGAGGCCGAGCGCTTGATCAAGGAAGACGGCATCAAGGGCTTCAAGTTCCACCCCACGGTGCAGGGCTACCACCCCTACGACAAGATGGCGTGGCCGATTTACGAGGTGATCAACCATTACAAGTTGCCTGCGATTTTCCACACCGGCCACAGCGGCATTGGCAGCGGCATGCGTTGCGGCGGCGGCTTGCGTTTGGCCTACAGCAACCCCATGCATTTGGACGATGTGGCCATCGATTGGCCGGACATGCAAATCGTGATGGCCCACCCGAGCTTTCCGTGGCAAGACGAGGCGCTGAGTGTGGCCACGCACAAGCCCAATGTGTGGATCGATTTGTCGGGCTGGAGCCCCAAGTATTTTCCCAAGCAGTTGGTGCAATACGCCAACACGCTGCTCAAAGACCGGGTGCTGTTTGGCAGCGATTACCCGCTGATCACGCCCGAGCGTTGGATGAAAGACTTTGAAGTGGCGGGCTTCAAGCCCGAGGTGATGCCCGGTATTTTGAAAGACAACGCGGTGCGTTTGTTGGGACTGGACAAAACCGCTTGATGCGGACTGAGTGCGGGCGGGGTGCGGGGTCGGATCCCGCACAATCGGGGCCATGCTGAATATTTTGTCTATCACGGCTCCGATTTACCTCTCCATCGGCACGGGTTACGCCGCCACCCGCAGCGGCTTTTTCAGCAAACTTGACATGCAGGTGTTTGGCCGTTTTGTGCTGAACTTTGCCTTGCCAGCCATGCTGTTCAACGCCTTGTCGTTGCGCGATTTCCAAGATGTGCTGCACCCCAGTTATTTGCTGGCCTATGCGCTGGGCTCTGTCATGACGTTTGCCATCGGCTTTGCCATGTGGCGTTACGGCCGACGTGAAAGCTTGACCCTGAGTGCCCTGGCGGGCATGGGGGTGAGTTGCTCCAACAGTGGGTATGTGGGCTACCCGATCTTGTTGCAAATTTTGGGGCCCGAGGCGGGGGTGGGCATGGCACTGACCTTGTTGGTGGAAAACCTGGTCATCATCCCGCTGGGTATCAGCTTGGCCGACAGTGGCGCCGCCCAACAGGCGTCATGGCAGCGCACGGTGTTGGCGAGTTTCAAACGGTTGCTCAGCATCCCGATGCTGTGGGCCATTGTGGGCGGGTTCGTGTTTTCGATGATGGGCTGGCATTTGCCCGAGGTGTTGTTCAAAACAGTCAATTTGTTTGCCTTGACCTGTGTGGGCATTGCCTTGTTTGTCAATGGTGGCTCCTTGGTGGGCATGCGGGTGGTGGGCCAGATACAGTCGGTGGCTTGGATGGCTTGGTTCAAATTGTGTTTGCACCCTGCTCTGGTAGGCCTCATGTTGTGGACATTCGGTGGCATGGACGTTTCGTTACAGATCGCTGGTGTGCTGTTGGCCAGCATGCCCATGATGGGCATTTATCCGATCCTGGGGCAACGCCATGGACAAGAAGGCTTTTGTGCAGCCGCCTTGTTGGTGACCACCGTGGCTTCATTTTTCTCCATCAGTCTGTTGCTGTGGGGATTGAGCCAAGTGCCGGGTTGGCGTGTGGCGGCAGGCGGATGAACCTGAGATGCAGGAATGAATGCCGCCCTTGAGATCCAAGAGTCTGAAGTCGAGCTGACGGCCGTGCGCGCCCAAGGCGCGGGCGGACAAAACGTCAACAAGGTGTCGAGCGCCATTCACCTGCGTTTTGACATTGCAGCCTCCTCCTTGCCCGATGGTGTCAAAGAGCGCTTGCTGGCTTTGCGCGACAGCCGCATCACCCGCGATGGTGTGGTGGTGATCAAAGCCCAAGAGCACCGCAGCCAAGACATGAACCGGGTCGAGGCCTTGTCGCGTTTGATCGAGCTGGTCAACCGTGTGGCCCTCCCGCCCCGGGTGCGTCGTGCGACCCAACCCACGTATGGATCTAAACAGCGGCGCTTGGAGTCGAAGAAAAAAACAGCCCAGACCAAGGCCGCTCGGGCCCGAGTTGCCCACGTTTGAGTCTCTGCTCAAGGCCTGACGCACCTGTCACCCATTCGACCCAAGCAGGAGGGGGGAGTCCTCATAATGGTCAGCACAACAACAGGAGACAGCAGATGCGAGCATTTGTTTTTTTGCGCGGCCTCGCGGCCAGCTTGGCCTTGGTTTTGCCTTTGTGTGCAGCGGCCCAAGCCTGGCCCAACAAACCCATCAAGTGGATCATTCCTTACACGCCTGGTGGCATCACCGACAGCGCCACGCGCATGGTGGTGCAAAAGGTGCAAGAACAGACGGGTTGGACCATCGTGGTGGAAAACAAACCCGGCGCCAACTCAATTCTGGGGGCCGATTTTGTGGCTCGCTCGTCGCCAGACGGCTACACTTTTTTGACCGTGATTGGCGCACATGCAGCCAATGCCACCTTGTATGCCGGACGCTTGCCCTACGACGTGGTGAAAAGTTTTGCCCCTGTCTCCTTGGTCGGTGTCGCGCCCTTGTTGATGACGGTCAACAACAACTTGCCGGTCAAAGACGTCAAAGAGTTGATCGCGTACACCAAAGCCAACCCGGGCAAGGTCTCGTTTGGCTCTTCGGGTGTGGGAGCTGCAGCCCATTTGACGCAGGAGTTGTTCAAACAAGTCACCGCCACCGACATGGTGCATGTGCCTTACAAAGGGACCGCGCCTGCGATGAATGATTTGATGGGAGGCAGCTTGCAAATCTTGACCGACACGCCCAGTGCGTTGATGCCGCATGTGCGCAGCGGCAAGATCAAGGCTTTGGCGGTTTATTCGGGCAAGCGTTTGCCTGGGCTGGCGGACGTGCCCACCATTGCAGAAGCGGGTGGCCCGGCCATTGAGGGGTCCACCTGGGTATTGTTTTTGGCCCCTGCGGCCACGCCACGCGACATCGTCAACCGCCTGTCTGCAGAGACGGCTAAGGCCATCAACACGCCCGAAATGAAAGCCCGTTTTGAGAGCTTGGGCATCGAGCCAGGTGGCAACACACCCGAACAAGCCGCCAAGTTTTTGGACGATGAAATTGCCAAGTGGGCCAAGGTCATTGCGGCTGCGGGTGTGAAGGCGGAATAAGGGGCGTGACGTGAATTTGTTCAATTTAGACGGGCAAGTGGCCATCATCACCGGGTCGTCACGCGGCATCGGGCGGGCCATTGCCGAGCGCATGGCCGAGCATGGTGCGCGTGTGGTGATTTCCTCGCGCAAGGCAGCGGCGTGCGCCGAGGTGGTGGACGCGATTCAGGCCAAATACGGGGCAGGGCGGGCCATGGCGGTGCCCGCCAATATTTCGTCCAAGGAAGATTTGGCGCACTTGGTGGTCGAGACCCAGCGGCAGTGGGGGCGCATTGATGTGTTGGTGTGCAACGCGGCCAGCAACCCGTATTACGGACCCCAAGCTGGCATTGCCGACGAACAGTTCCGCAAAATTTTGGACAACAACATCGTCTCTAACCACTGGTTGATTGCCCAAGTTGCGCCTCAGATGGCGGCGCAACGCCATGGATCCATCATCATCGTGTCGTCCATCGGGGGGCTGCGTGGTTCCGCGGTGATTGGCGCTTATTGCATCAGCAAAGCGGCTGACATGCAGTTGGCGCGCAACCTGGCGGTGGAGTATGGGCCTTACAACGTTCGGGTCAATTGCATTGCGCCAGGCTTGATCAAAACCGACTTCGCGCGGGCGTTGTGGGAAGACCCGGTGATGCTGCAAGAACGCATGACCACCACCCCTCTGCGGCGCATTGGCGAGCCCGATGAAATTGCCGGAGCGGCCGTCTTTTTGGCCTCACAAGCCGGTTCGTATGTGACGGGCCAGAGCTTGGTGGTGGACGGCGGGGTGACGATTTAGGCTTTGCGCAAAAAGCATGCCTTGAGCATGAAATTGCCTGCGTCCATTTTGCAGTCCACTTCGTGGTCACCACCCACCAAACGTATGCTTTTGACCTTGGTGCCCATTTTGAGCGTGGTCGAGGAGCCTTTGACCTTGAGGTCCTTGATCAGCACCACCGCGTCACCGTTGTTCAACACGTTGCCATTGGCGTCTTTGACCACCTCATCTTCTTCGACATGGGCTGACGTGTTGGACAGTTGAGGCCATTCATGGCCACAGTCGGCGCAGACCCAGTTGTCGCCATCGGGGTAGGTGTTTTCAAGCGAACATTGTGGGCAGGCTGGCAGGGCATTCATAGGGCATGCTTTCAAAGCGATTTAACTCAAGTGTAGGTGGCACAGTGAGTAAGGCATGCCAAAATAGTAAGCATGGGTGGTGTTTTTTTTAATTCTTGGTTCAACACAAGTCGTCGTGTCATGGTCGTTGGCTGGGTGTCTGTGTCAGTGCTGGCCCTGGCCAGTTGCTCTGGCGGTGATGGGGATGTGACCTTCAAGTGCCTGGGCAGCAAGCATGTGATCCATGGTCTGTCTGATGTCCCGCGCAGCACCACCAGCAGCGCACGCGACACACACCGAACTTTCAGTTTTACCGGTCAAAAATTCAAAGGCGAATACGTCTGTCAGGAATGGACTGCATCACTGATTCGGTGTGAAACGTCTTTGCCGGATGGCAGTTTTTACCAATTGATCAAGGTGGACCGCGTCAAACATGAATTGCAGCACCAGGTTTACAAAAACGAACAAGGCGTGGTTGATGAGACTGTGTTTGATGGCACCTGCGAAACCACCCAGCCTTGAGTCATGAATCGCTTATTTTTTGAAAGACATTCACTGTGACAGAACTCTCCCAACCCGCACTGCCCGACCATTTGTCGATTGATCCGCGCAGCCCCCACCATGTGCCTGCTGTCTTTGAACACGAGATTGGGATTCGGTTCAATGACAAAGAGCGTTTCGATGTGGAGGAGTACTGCATCAGCGAGGGCTGGATCAAAGTACCCGCTGCCAAGACCTTGGACCGCAAAGGCAAGCCCTTGCTGTTCAAGATCAAAGGGCGAGTTGACGTTTTTTACCGCTGAGCCTGTCCAGACTCAGGTGAACAGGTTGAGATTGGAAAATCGCCCCCTGCTCAGGCCGCTGAGGATAGCCGCTGCTCGGCTTGCGTGCCTGGTGGGCCTGTGCACGGCACTGCCACTGAGTGCTTTGGCGATGGATTGGGGTTCTGGCGTCGAAGCCAAATTCGAAGGCCTTGTCACATTGGGCACCGCCATACGCACCGAAGATCCCAGTGCCAGCATCTTGGGCGGTGTGTCCGCCGCACGCGTGCCAGGAACTCCCGCTGGGCAATTGGCCGCAGGGTCGAGTGCGGGCGGCAATGACTTGAATTTTTCATCCGGCCAAGCGGTCTCGACCGTGCTCAAAGCCATGGGCAGCATGGACCTGCGCCAGCAAGACACGGGTTTGTTCTTGCGAGCCAAAGGCTGGCAGGACATGGCGCTCAAAAACAATGACCACGCTTACGGCAATTGGCCCAATGGGTTCACACCCAATGCACGCTTGAGCGATGCAGGGTTTGCGCCAGAAGCGCAATTTGCCAATTTGCAGTGGATGGATGTCTATGGCTACACCCAATTGGAGGTGGGCGCCACTTCCGCACTGGCCTTGAGTCTGGGCCGGCAATATGTGAACTGGGGGCAGTCCAAGTTTTTGGCGGGTGGCGTCAATGCCATCAATCCCTTCAACTATGCTGCGGGTGTCCGTCCTGGCGCAGCCCCAGAGGAGATGCGCCTGCCCGTGGGGATGCTTCATGGGCAATTGCAAACCAGTGAGACCTCAACCTGGGATGGATTTGTCCAATATGAATCGCGTGCCAATGTGTTGCCCGGGTGTGGGACTTTTTATTCAACGGCCAACTTTGCGTCGACGGGCTGCAGCTTCGTGAACGCCTTGCCGGGTGTGAGCGACCCCGCGGCGCTGGCCTCTGGGAGTTATGCCCATCGGGCTGACGATGTGGCGGTTGCCAGCGCGGGGCAGTTCGGCGCATCTTGGAAATTTGAGCCACGTGACGTGTCGGGCAGTGTGCGTTTGTACGCGATGCAGTACCACAGCCGCGCGCCCAGTATCCGGCTCAATGGCGCCACATTCGCTTCGGGCTTGGACACCACGCAAGCCGCCTTGATTCAGCGACTGGCAGGGCCTGGCGCCACCAGCTATGCCTTGCTGTACCCGCAGGCGATCCAGCTTTTGGGTGCCAGTTTTGAGTCCAAGCTGGGTCCAACCCGACAGGTCTATGGGGAGGTAGCCTACCGACCCAATCAGCCGCTGAACTTGAATGCAGCAGATTTGATGGCGGCTTTTTTGTCCCGTGCGCCCAACTCGGCATTGAATTTGGCCAAAGGCGTCAACGCCATCGGCTTGGGCGCAAGCTTTGATGGCTATGACCGCTTCAAAGTGACCACCGCCAGTGTGGGCGCGGTCCAAGTGTTGCCCAAAGTAGTGGCCGCTGAGCGCTTGCTGGTGAACGCAGAGTTGGGGCTCAGCCATGTGGCGAGTTTGCCAAGCGCGGGCAGCTTGCGTTATGGCCGCTCAGATGACTTTGGGGTTGCCGCCTACACCGGCGGACCTGTCTGCACCGATACCAGTGTGGCTCAAAAAGCCTGTGCCCAAGATGGCTTTGTCACCTCGCTGTCTTGGGGTTACCGCATGCAGTTGTCCGCTGCTTACAGCGAGTCCGCATGGGGGGCGGCATGGACCCCGATGTTGTATGTGGCGCACGATGTGTCGGGCTACTCTTTTGACGGCACTTTTGTCGAGGGGCGTCGCGTCATGCGGCCCGGTGTGCGGGCGCTGTGGCGAGACGGCTACTTTGGAGAAATGCATTACCACCACACATGGGGCGGCCGCTATAACACCCAGATCGACCGCAGCACTTTGAGCGTGATGGGCGGCGTGCGGTTTTAAAGAGGGGGGGTGACGAGCCTTGACCCCAGCACTGGCTCCACAGTTAGGGCTGCTTGGTTCCCCACCTGACCCGGTTGGCCGCTTCCCCATGTGGGAAGGCCCGTCGCTGACCATTGTAGTCACAAGGCTCCAGAGCCACCCTTTAGAATGGCCCGCTTATGTCTTACCTCGTGCTCGCCCGCAAGTACCGCCCCAGAACCTTCACCGAGATGGTGGGGCAGGAGCACGTGGTGCAGGCGTTGACGAATGCCTTGACCACCCAGCGTTTGCACCATGCCTATCTGTTCACGGGTACCCGTGGCGTGGGCAAAACCACGGTGTCACGCGTGTTGGCCAAGTCGCTCAACTGCCAAGGTGTGGACGGCACAGGTGGCATCACGGCCGAGCCTTGTGGCGTTTGCCAAGCCTGTACCGACATCGATGCCGGTCGGTTCGTGGATTACACCGAGTTGGATGCGGCGTCCAACCGTGGCGTCGACGAAGTGCAGTCCCTGTTGGAGCAAGCGGTTTACAAGCCAGTGCAAGGCCGCTTCAAGGTCTTCATGATCGACGAGGTGCACATGCTCACCAACACCGCGTTCAACGCGATGTTGAAAACTCTGGAAGAGCCGCCTGAATATCTGAAGTTCGTGCTGGCCACCACCGATCCACAAAAAGTGCCCGTCACGGTGTTGTCGCGATGCTTGCAATTCAACTTGAGGCCGATGGCCCCTGAGACAGTGTTGGAGCATTTGGGCCATGTGTTGGCACAAGAACACATCGCTTCGGAACCGCAAGCCTTGCGCTTGCTGGCACGTGCCGCACGTGGGTCCATGCGTGACGCGCTGAGCCTGACCGACCAAGCCATTGCCTATGGCGGTGGCCAATTGCAGGAAGTGGCCGTGCGTCAGATGCTGGGCAGCGCCGACCGCACGCATGTGTTTCGTTTGATCGAGGCCCTGGCCTTGGGCGATGGCAAATCGGTGGTCGAGACCACGGAGGCCTTGCGTGTGCATGGCTTGAGCGCTGCCGCAACCTTGGAAGACATGACCCTGGTGCTGCAACGCATGGCGGTATGGCAGGCGGTTCCCAGCATGGCCGATTCGGATGCCGATCCAGAGGCCCAAGACTTGGCGCGTCTGGCCCAATTGATGCCCGCTGACGAAACCCAGTTGCTCTACAGCCTGTGTTTGCACGGACGCCAAGAGTTGGGCTTGGCGCCCGATGAATACGCGGCCATGACCATGGTGTTGTTGCGGCTGTTGGCATTCAAACCCGTGCTCGAACCAAGTGCAGCAGCATCGGCTGAAAAAAAAACTCCAATTGAACCCCGTGTCGCACTGACACCCGCTGCGATGCCGCTTGCGGCGTCAGCTGTTGTAGACGCCAAGCCGCTGGCGCCTGCCCCTCCCAAGCCCAAGCCTACTGGTTTGCAATTGCCGGTGCGGGAGTTGCCCCAGCGCACAGCCCATGTACCCGTCGTGGATTCAGCCTCAGGCACGGCCGACAGCCCGGCACCCGCTGACGACGCGGGTTGGGTGGCGGTGCCGGTTCGGCAACAGCCTGAACCGCGTTTGTCCAGCGAGCGCGGTGCTGCATCACCCCCCGATGTGCCCCAGGTGGTGGCGACGCCAGAGGGCGAGTTTTGGCATGGTTTGGTGACGCAGATGGCAGCGGCCGAAACCATCAATGCCTTGGTGCGTGAGTTGGCTTTGCAGTCTCAGTTGGTGGCGCGTGACAGCGACACCTGGATGTTGCGTGTGGAGCGTGAGTCACTCAACAGCTCCACCAGCCGCGAGCGTTTGCAGCAAGCGCTGGCCAACGCTGGTCATGCGGTGCGCCTGAGCGTGGAGGTGGGGCGCGTCCAAGACAGTCCCGCCAAACGCAATGCGCTGGCGGCGGCTGAGCGTCAGTTGGCGGCGGAAGCGACCATCCTCAATGATCCGTATGTGCAGGGCTTGATGCGAGACTATGGGGCACGAATCGTGCCTGGCAGCATCCAGCCGGTGTGAGTTTTTAAAGTTCTATCTGAAGGAAAAAACATGTTCAACAAAGGACAACTCTCTGGCCTGATGAAGCAAGCCCAAGCCATGCAAGACAACCTCAAAAAGGCCCAAGAAGAATTGGCCCACATCGAGGTCACGGGCGAGTCGGGCTCGGGCTTGGTCAAAGTGCTGATGACCTGCAAACACGACATCAAACGCGTGACGATTGACCCCAGCCTGCTGGCCGACGACAAAGACATGTTGGAAGACTTGGTGGCCGCCGCCTTCAACGATGCGGTACGCAAAGCTGCCGAAACCAGCGATGCCAAGATGAGCAAGCTCACCGCCGGTTTGCCCCCCGGTTTGAAGATGCCGTTTTAATGGCCGACCTGTCTGTGCTGGAGGGCCTGATTCAGGCCTTGCGACGTTTGCCCGGTGTTGGCCTCAAGTCGGCCTCGCGCATGGCTTACCACCTGTTGCAGCACGACCGCGAAGGGGCTGAGCTGCTGTCTCAAGCGCTGCACCAAGCGGCGGCGGCTGTTCAGCATTGCCAGCGCTGCTACACCTTCACCACCCAGGCGGTGTGTGAGACCTGTTTGGACGAGTCACGTGACACTACGCGTTTGTGCGTGGTTGAAACACCGGCTGACCAGTCGGCGGTGGAGCGCACGGCGGCCTACAAAGGCTTGTACTTTGTGTTGATGGGGCGCATCAGCCCACTCGACGGCATTGGCCCCAAAGACATTGGCTTACAAAAACTGATGGAGCGCGCCAGTGACGGAGTGGTGACGGAAGTGATTTTGGCCACCAACTTCACGGCCGAGGGCGAAGCCACCGCGCATGTGCTGGGCGAGGCCTTGAAGCGCCGAGGCGTGCAAGTCACCCGCCTGGCCCGCGGTGTGCCTGTGGGCAGTGAATTGGAGTATGTGGATTTGGGCACCATTGCCCATGCCTTGGTGGACCGGCGCAACGCTTGAGCCTCGTCCGTGGCTCGCCGCTGTGGATGAGCTTATTTTTTGGCCAAGCGGGTGTCGTGAGACAGTTTCTTATTGGCGACCTTGGTTTTGTCTGGATGCTGGGTAGAGGGCGCTTTGCCACGGCCCGCTTTGGGCGCCACAAACAACACCACCTGCTGGCCGGTCTTGAAGCTGGCGCTCTCTGACACTTTGTTCCACTCAGCGACTTGTTCAGTTTTGAGATTGTGTTTCTTGGCCACACTGGCCACCGTGTCTTGCTTGCCCGCTTTGACGGTGATGCGTTTGAGCATTTGTTCGGGTGTAAGGTCCAGACGTCCGTTATCAGCCAAGCCTGCGGTCACATCGTCCACGATCTGTGCTGTTCGGGGGACCAGCAAGGCAGAGCCCGCTTTGATCAACATGCGGGGAGGGATGTTGTTGAGGGCGCGGAAATCGCTTTCGTTCATACCCACTCGCTTGGCTGCGTCAGCTACTTTCAACGTGCTCGGTGCAACCCACGCAGTCCACGTGGCCATGCGACCCAACCCCGACGATTCGTAATTGCGTTGGAACACCTCGGCATTCTCCCAAGGCAACAAGATGCTGGGAATGCCTGCGGCCAACAACACCGGGCGGTGGGCCGAGGGGTTCAGTGCTTTGAAGTCGTCGACCGAGATTTCCGCCAACTTGGCCGCCACGCTGACATCCATGTCGCGCGGCAGTGGCACGCTTTGAAAATAGGGGTGGTTTGGAATATGGGGCAGCGTGACACTGAAGGTGGCTGGATGGCCCACGATATTTTTCATGGCTAGGAGTTTGGGCACGTACATGCGTGTCTCCATGGGCATGTTCAAGTCGGCATAGGTGGTGGGCAAGCCTGCACGTTGGTTGCGCGCGATGGCCTTGCCCACATTGCCTTCGCCCCAGTTGTAGGCGGCCAGGGCCAAATGCCAGTCGCCAAACATGCCGTAGAGGCGCTGCAAGTAGTCCAGCGCCGCGCGGGTAGAGGCTTGTACATCGCGGCGGTCATCGCGAAACACATTTTGTTTGAGGTCGAAACTTTTGCCGGTGGCTGGCATGAATTGCCACATGCCACTGGCGCGCGCACTCGATACAGCTTGTGGGTTGAACGCACTTTCAATGAAGGGCAACAAGGCCAACTCGGTGGGGAGATTGCGACGCTCCAACTCGTCGACGATGTGAAACAGGTATTTGCTGGAGCGCTCGGTCATGCGCTGGATGTATTCGGGTTTGCTGGCATACCACTGGGTGCGGTCTTGTACCAGTTCACTCTCTAGGCTGGGCATGGCGTAGCCCTTGCGGATGCGTTCCCACAAATCGTTGGGCAGCGCCAAGTGGGCCACGTTTTGGGAGGACGCCGTGCCTTTGCCAACAGGGCTCAAGCCCGGGGCAAGTGGCGTGACAGTTGGAGGTGCTGGGGGAAGGTCGACTTTGTCGGTGGGCAAATTGGCGCAGCCGCTGAGCAGCGCAAGAACCAGGCTCACAACAAAGAGTGCAAGTTTCATTTGAAATCGTTCTTCCATTGGCGCAGAGCGGCAAACACAGCCACTTCGTCTGTGGCTTGGGTGTTGCCCAACCCTGCATGGTGTGCAACGGCTTGTCGCACATCCGGGTGTCGGGTCCGTAAAAACGGGTTGATCTGCAGTTCGGTGGCCAGCTGTGCTGGCAGGGTGGGCCGTCCCTGTGCGCGCAGTGCTTGGCAGTGGGTCGTGTAGGCGTGCAGCGCAAGGTTGTGCGGTTCAACGGCACTGGCAAATCGCAGGTTGGAGAGAGTGTACTCGTGGGCACAGCAGATGCGGGTGTTGCCAGGCAGCGCGGCCAAGGTATCTAGCGAGGCCAACATTTGGGCGGGTGTGCCTTCAAAGACACGACCGCATCCGGCTGAAAACAAAGTGTCTCCGCAAAACAGCACCGGGCTCTCGGGTGCCGTGGCGACAAAATAAGCCACATGGCCCGCTGTGTGACCCGGGACGTCGATCACTTGGACCTTGTGACCCAGCAGCTCCAGATGGTCTGCATCCATCACGGGCATGAAGGGTTCTGGGATGTCCTCACGCGCGGGCCCCCACACTGGCGCACCAGTGGCTTGGCGCAATGCGTCAACGCCTCCGATGTGGTCGGCATGGTGGTGGGTGACTAGAATCGCATCCAGGGTGAGACCTTCGCGTGCGAGGGCCTCCAGAACTGGTTGAGCATCGCCCGGGTCAACCACCACGGCGTGTGAATCTTGTTGCCATAACCACAGGTAGTTGTCGGCGAATGCGGGCAGCGAAATCAGTTTCATGACACCAGAACCTCTTAAAACCGATAGTTTGCACGATTGGCTGCTGACCCCTGCTGGCCAATACGCATTGGCCTGGGAGCAGATGCAGTGTGACCGAGCCGTGGCCGATGTGTTTGGCTTTCACGCGTTGCAGCTGGGCATGCCCAGCTTGAATGCCCTGCAAAACAACCGCATCCCTTATCGCTGGTTGGGCTGCGACCGACTGCCAACCGTCAACACGCTGGGCTCTGGTGTGCTGTTGACGGCATCGCACGCCTTGCCACTTGCCGATGGCAGCCTCGATTTGGTGGTGTTGCCGCACACCTTGGAGTTGAGTTCAGACCCGCACGCCACGTTGCGAGAAGTTGAGCGTGTGCTAGTGCCCGAGGGGCGGCTGGTGATCTTGGGATTCAATCCCACCAGCCTGTGGGGGATCAAGCCACGCTGGCACCAGGGTGCGCAGGACTTGGGCCAACCTATTGGTCAATGGCGCTTGCGCGATTGGTTGAAGCTCTTGAGTTTTGAAGTCGCATCAAACCAACTGGGGTGTTACCGGCCCGCTTTTCGATCCGAGCGCTGGCTGCAGCGCATGGCGTGGATGGACACAGCCGGAGCCCGCTGGTGGCCCATTTTGGGTGCGGCCTATTGCATGGTCGCCATCAAGCGCGTGCGCGGCATGCGCTTGATGGGCCCTGCTTGGAAGCGGTCCGCCGCCAGGCAAGCCCGGGCCGTCACAACAGCTTCAAAGGGAATGGAATGAACCAGATTGAGATTTACACCGATGGAGCTTGCAAGGGCAACCCAGGCCCTGGGGGGTGGGGCGCTTTGTTGCGTTCGCCATCTGGGCAAGAGAAGGAAATTTTTGGCGGCGAACTCACCACCACCAACAACCGCATGGAGTTGACGGCGGTGATTGAGGCCTTGCGTGCGCTCAAGCGTCCGTGCGAGGTGGCTTTGTATTTGGACAGCGAATATGTTCGAAAGGGCATCACCGAATGGATCCATGGCTGGAAAGTCCGGGGTTGGCGCACCGCAGCCAAGCAGCCTGTGAAAAACGCAGACTTGTGGCAACAACTCGATGCCTTGACGCATGACGGTGTGCACCACATCAGCTGGCACTGGGTCAAAGGACATGCCGGACACGTGGACAACGAGCGGGCTGATGGCTTGGCCAACCGTGGGGTCGATCAGGCCCTGTCCAATAGGTGACAACGATGGCGGCGTCGGGGTGGATATGACCCTTCACAGAGTGTATCAGGTGACTTCTACAGATGTGATTTGCATGCTAACTGTTACATTTCCTCTGTCGCGTCGAGCCCTGAGTTTTTTGCTAGTTTGTCTTCAACCCTTCCTCTCCAAACATCCCCATGAAACGTCTGCTTTGGTTACTCCTTGTTTTGGCACTTGCTGGTGGCGCTGCCAAGTATTTTTGGCCGGTTGAAAAAGCTGAGGTCAAAGCGCCTGTGCAAACCGTCACCACCTTTGTGGTGGCTCAGCGAGACTTTCCCGTTCTGGTGGATTCCACTGGCAGCACTGTGGCATCGAACATTGTGGATGTTCGTCCTCAAGTGACCAACGTGGTAGCCAAGGTGCACATCAAAGAAGGTCAACGGGTCAAAGCAGGCGACATCTTGTTCACGCTCGATGACCGTGCAGACCGGGCCAACTTTGAAAAAGCCAAGGCCGCCTCAGACGATGCGCAACGTCAACTGGAACGCTCGATCGAGCTGTTGCGCCAAAACTTTATCTCTCAGGGCTCGGTGGATACCGCGCGCGCCAATGCACAGTCTTTGTTGGCCGCTGCCAATGCAGCTCAGGCTGCGTTGAGTTACGACACCATCCGCTCTCCGATCACGGGACGCGCTGGCATCATCAACGTGTTCCCAGGCGCATTGGTGCAACCCGGCAACACCGTTTCAACCACCACCACGGCCACGGCGACCACGGCTCAGGGTGCCATGGTGACGATCACCCAACTCGACCCCATCAATGTGCAATTCACGGTGCCCGAGAGCGCCTTGGGGCCCTTGTTTGCCATGCAGCAATCCGGCCAAGCACCCACGGTGTCGTTTGAGGCAACAGGCGGTCAGAAGCGACAAGGCAAGGTCTATGTGGTTGACAACCAAGTCGACGCAGCGATTGGCGCCGTCAAAGTCAAGGCTGAAGCGAGCAACCCGGACCACGCGTTGATTCCAGGTCAGTTCGTGCGCGTGCAACTCAAGGCAGGCAACATCAAAGATGCCTTGGTCATCCCCTCGCAAGCGGTGGTGGCCAACACACGCGGTGAACAGGTGTTTGTTGTGGATGCTGAAAACACCGTGGAACTCAAACCCATCAAGGTGCTCACGCAAGGCCAAGGAATGGCCGTGATCACCGGCTTGAATGTGGGCGACAAAGTGGTGGTCGAAGGAAAACAAAACCTGCGCCCCAAAGCCAAAGTGCGCGATGCAGCGGCTGCCAAACCCGAGGCCAAACCCGAGGCCAAACCCGATGCCCCATCAGCGCCCAAGACAGAAGCTAAACCTGACGTGAAAGCCGAAGCTCAAAAATGACGATTTCAGAACTCTGTATTCGTCGTCCGGTGATGACGATTCTGCTGTCGATTGCGACAGTGGTGGCAGGTGTCATTGCGTACACCAAAATTCCCGTGGCGGCTTTGCCCAGTTTCAACAGCCCGGTGATTCAAGTCTCTGCCACCTTGTTGGGCGCCAGCCCTGAGAACATGGCGTCTTCGGTGGCCTTGCCGTTGGAGAAAGAGTTCTCCACCATCGACGGCATCTCGGTCATCAGTTCAACCAACTTTTTGAGCTCCACCGTCATCACGCTGGAGTTCAACAACGAGCGCGACATCGACAAAGCCGCTGTGGACGTTCAAGCCGCTTTGCTGCGCGCGCAGCGCCGCTTGCCGATTGAGATGACGATTCCACCGTCCTACCGCAAGGTCAACCCCGCCGACGCACCGGTGTTGTTGATGTCCTTGAGCTCGCCATCGATGAATTTGTTTGAAGTCAGCGACTATGCAGAAAACCTGATTTCCCCCAACTTGTCCACCATCGATGGCGTGGCCCAGGTCTTGGTCTACGGGCAAAAACGCTACGCCGTGCGCGTGCGCGCCAACCCCGCCAAACTGGCCATGAACAACTTGACCATGGACGACGTGGCACAAGCCGTCAATAAGGCCAACTCGAATGCCCCAGTGGGCGTGCTGGATGGCCCTCGTCAAGCGCTGACGATTTATGCCAACCCACAGTTGGTACGTGCCCAAGAATTTGCCAACCTGATGATTGCGCAGCGCAACGGTTTGCCCATTCGTTTGTCGGATGTGGCGGTGGTCAGCGAAAGCTATGAGCAGGTCAAGACCAGTGGTTCATACATGGGCGAGCGCTCAGTCATCATTGCTGTGTTGCGCCAACCTAGTGCCAACACCGTCAAGGTGGTGGACGGCATTCGTCGCATGATTCCGAAATTTGAAAAGCAAATGCCGGGCTCGATGCAAATTAACTTGCTCAACGACCGCTCAGCGTCCATTCGCGAATCCATCCACGACGTGAACTACACCTTGGGATTGACGGTGGGCTTGGTGGTGTTGGTGATCTTCTTGTTTTTGAAGCATGCTGCGGCCACGGTGATCCCAGCTTTGAGCCTGCCTGTGTCATTGATAGGCGCCTTCTTCATCTTGTATTGGATGGGCTACAGCTTGGACAACGTGTCGCTGTTGGGCATCACCTTGGCGGTGGGCTTGGTGGTGGACGACTCGATCGTGGTGCTCGAGAACATCATGCGCTATGTGGAGCAGGGCATGCACCCGCTCAAAGCGGCACTCAAGGGCAGCAAAGAGGTGGGCTTTACCATCATCTCGATCTCGATTTCTTTGGTGGCGGTGTTCATTCCCATCTTTTTCATGCCCGGCCCGATTGGCTTGTTGTTCCGCGAGTTTGCTGTCGTGGTGTCGCTTTCTATTTTGGTTTCGGCTGTGGTGTCTTTGACCTTGGTGCCCATGCTGTGCAGCAAGTTCTTGCCCAAACATGGCGAGGAGCCCAAGGACTATTGGATCACCATCAAGTTCGACCAATTGTTTCATTGGGTACTGCGCAAATACGAGTCCAGTTTGGACACGTGTTTGGCCCATCAGCGCTGGGTTTTGGCAGTGGCCATTGGCACCTTCGCCGTCACCATTGCCATGTACATCTGGGTGCCCAAAGGCTTTTTCCCAGAAGAAGACATTGGCCAGATTCAGATCACCACCGAGGCTTCGGAAGACATCTCTTTCTCAGCCATGTTGA
>CAITHK010000209.1 GCA_903892175.1 uncultured Burkholderiales bacterium
AGCCTATTGCTCGCTCTCGAAGAGCATCAATGTGCCTAAGGTCTGGCGCAGTTGGCACATCAATGTCTGAAGTGCCTCACTCCCGTGAACACCATCGCCACACCCCGCTCGTTGGCGGCGTCGATCACCTCTTGGTCGCGCATGGAGCCACCGGGTTGGATGACGCAGGTGGCACCTGCATCTACCACCACATCAAGGCCATCGCGGAACGGGAAGAACGCGTCACTCGCCACGGCCGTGCCCTTGAGCGACAGGCCGGCATGCTCTGCTTTGATGCTGGCAATGCGGGCTGAGTCAAGGCGGCTCATTTGGCCTGCGCCCACGCCCATGGTCATGCCATTGGCACAAAAGACGATGGCATTGCTCTTGACGTATTTGCCCACCTTCCAAGCAAACAGCAAGTCTTGCAGTTGCTGCGGCGTAGGCTGAAGTTTTGTCACCACTTTGAGGTCACTCAAGGCCAGCTCGTGGTTGTCGGCGCTTTGGATCAGCAGGCCTGAACCAATGCGTTTGATGTCTTGCGTGTTGCGGCCCGCATCGGTGCCGGTCAAGGCAATTTCCAACACGCGCACATTGGCCTTGGCTTTGAAAATCTCCAAGGCTTCCGGGCTGTAGCCAGGGGCCATGAGCACTTCGACAAACTGTTTGCTCACCGCTTCTGCCGCTGCTTTGTCCACCGGGCGGTTGAAGGCAATGATGCCGCCAAAGGCCGAAGTAGGGTCGGTTTGGAAGGCCTTGCTGTAAGCCTCTAGCGCATCTTTGCCCACGGCCACGCCGCAGGGGTTGGCGTGTTTGACGATCACACAGGCTGCGCTCTGTGAAGGGTTGGCGTGAGCGCCCGTGTCGAAACTCTTCACACATTCCCAAGCCGCGTCGGCATCGGCAATGTTGTTGTAGCTCAGCTCTTTGCCTTGCAGTTGTTTGGCAGTGACCAAGGAGCCCGCCGCAGGATGCAAGTCACGGTAGAAGGCTGCGGTTTGGTGCGGGTTCTCGCCGTAGCGCAGATCTTGCAACTTGACGAACTGGCTGTTGCTTTGCGCAGGGTATGCGTTGCGCTCAGGCACGCTGGCCCCTTCATGGAAGTTGATGCTCGAGAGGTAATTGCTGATGGCACCGTCGTAGTTGCTGATGCGGTTGAAGGCTGCCACCGACAAGGCAAAGCGCGTGGCGTCTGACAGCTTCTTCGAAGCTTTCAACTCGGCCAGCACCGCAGGGTATTGCGACGCGTCGGTCAACACGGCCACGTCTTTCCAGTTCTTGGCGGCAGAGCGCACCATGGCAGGCCCACCGATGTCGATGTTTTCAATCGCATCTTCCAGCGTGCAACCCGGTTGGGCCACGGTGGCTTCAAACGGGTACAGGTTGACCACCAACAAGTCGATGGTGTCGATGTGATGCGCCTTCAAGGCGGCCATGTGCTCTGGCGTGTCGCGGCGCGCCAGCAAACCACCGTGCACTTTGGGATGCAAGGTTTTGACGCGGCCATCGAGCATCTCTGGAAAACCGGTGACTTCGGCCACTTCGGTCACTGGCAAGCCTTGTTCAGCCAACAACTTGGCGGTGCCCCCGGTGGAGATCAGGCCAATGCCCAAATCGTGCAAGGCACGTGCGAGGTCGACGATGCCGGTTTTGTCTGAGACGGAAATGAGTGCTTGCATGAGAAGGCTTATTTGAGAAGTTTGTGATCGAGAAGTTTTTTACGCAGCGTGTTGCGGTTCAGGCCCAGCCATTCGGCGGCACGCGATTGGTTGTGCTCGGCGTGGTGCATCACCACCTCCAGCAAGGGCTTTTCCATGACACGCACCATCATGTCATGCAGGTTGTCGGGTTCGGTGCCACGCAGGTCGGCGAAGTAGGTCTCGAGGCTGGTACGCACCACCTCTTCGATGTGTTTTTTGCTCATGCAATGCTTTCTAACAAAGGCGCGGCGGGGGTCATCGTCTCTGGCAAACGCTCATGTCGCTCGGCCAAGTCGTCTAAAAATTCA
This sequence comes from uncultured Burkholderiales bacterium, assembly GCA_903892175.1. Classification (GTDB taxonomy): domain Bacteria; phylum Pseudomonadota; class Gammaproteobacteria; order Burkholderiales; family Burkholderiaceae_C; genus Limnohabitans. The sequence continues at coordinate 1,988 of CAITHK010000209.1, forward strand.
GCCACAGTGCGTTGCTGGGACGCGCTGTCTTCCAAGCTGTTCATGTGATCGCGAAACGCCTCGCCACCGGGCAAGCTGCGCAGGTACCACGCGATGTGTTTGCGTGCGGTGCGCACGCCGGTGTACTCGCCATACAAGGCGTAATGTTCATCCAGATGCGCCAGCAGCAGTCGACGCACCTCGGCCACCAAGGGCGGGGCCAAGTGCTCGCCCGTGGCCAGGTAATGCGCGATCTCGCGAAATATCCAAGGACGCCCTTGGGCGGCACGCCCCACCATCAAGGCATCCGCACCCGTGAGCCGCAATACCTCTTGGGCCTTCTCGGGCGAGTCAATGTCGCCATTGGCCACCACCGGCACTTTCACTGCTTGTTTGACGGCCGCAATGGTGTCGTACTCGGCAAATCCTTTGTAGCCTTGCTCGCGGGTGCGTCCGTGCACGGTGAGCATCTGCACGCCCGCACTTTCTGCGGCGCGCGCCAGGTTGACGGCGTTCTTGTGTTGTTGGCACCAACCGGTGCGCATCTTCAAGGTCACGGGTACGCCATGGGGGAGTGCCGCAGCCACCACCGCCTCGACGATCGAGAGCGCCAGCGGCTCGTCTTGCATCAAGGCCGAGCCCGCCCACTTGTTGCACACCTTCTTGGCCGGGCAACCCATGTTGATGTCAATGATTTGTGCCCCGCGCTCAATGTTGTAAGTGGCAGCCTCGGCCATCATGGCGGCGTCGGTGCCTGCAATTTGTACGGCAATCGGACCGCTCTCGCCCGTGTGGTCAGCGCGGCGTGATGTTTTGAGGGTCTTCCACAGATCTTTGCGCGAGGTGACCATCTCACTGACCGCATAGCCTGCCCCCAACTGCTTGCACAACATGCGAAAGGGCCGATCGGTGACGCCAGCCATCGGCGCGACAAACAAATTGTTTGCCAATGGGTATGGGCCGATGTGCATGTGAGGAGAGGGGGAAGAAAGAGGGGATTGCCGAAAAAGGAGGCACGATTGTAGCTGCCTGAAATTTCAGCAACTGAAAGCTTGGCATCAATTTTCATCAGGGTTTATCAGGCTTGCAGGGCTCTATACACTCCAAGCGATGGAAGTTTGGATGCACTCTTTGTTGGCCGCCTTGGCCCTGCCCGAATTCGGCTTGAGCACCGTCTTTGTGGTCTGCTTGATATCTGCCACCTTGCTGCCCATGGGTTCAGAACCCGTGGTGTTTGGTTTGGTCAAGCTCAACCCCGATTTGTTTTGGCCCGCCGTGTTGGTGGCCACCGCAGGCAACACCGCGGGGGGGTGCATCAGTTGGTGGATGGGGCACGGCGCGCACCAAGTACGCGACAAGCTCATGCATGACAGCACATCCAGCAACGATGCACGCGCCTTGCGTTGGCTGCAAAAGCTGGGGCCCAAAGCCTGCTTGCTGAGTTGGGTGCCCGGCGTGGGCGACCCGCTGTGTGCGGTAGCAGGCTGGTTGCGCCTGCCGTTTTGGCCGTGCGTGGGCTACATGGCCATCGGCAAGTTTGTGCGCTACTTGGTGATGACTGGAGGTCTCCTGTGGGTGTTTCCGCAGCATTGGGCCGTAGGCTAAAAACTCGCTCCCGGCATATACTTTGGTATCTACCATTTCCAATGGAGGTCCACCATGTCCCAAACCGCCAAACTTTTTGTCAATGGCCGCAGTCAAGCGGTGAGGCTGCCAGCCGCCTACAGGTTTGACACCGCTGAAGTCTTCATTCGCAAAGACCCAGTGACTGGGGATGTCATCCTCTCGCGCCGACCCAAGGATTGGAGCGGCTTTTTGGCAGCAACAGAGGACGTCCAAGTGCCAAAGGATTTCCTAAGCAAAGCTGAGCGGCTGACACAAGGCCACAGGGACAAACCAGAGCGCGACCCATTTGAATCTGTGTCAGAAAACTTAGGCCATTGAGCCAACGTATGACAGCGCTTTATTTGTTAGACACCAACACGGTCAGTCACCTCATCAAACGCCACCCGCAAGTCACGCAACGCTTGTTGGCTGTACCCATGCACAAGATTTGCATATCAGCCATCACGGCGGGTGAGCTGGCATTTGGTCTGGCAAAACGCCCTCAAGCTTTGGCACTGAAGGCGGCCGTGGACGAGTTTTTGCGTCGCGTGGAAGTACTGCCATGGGACGAAGCCGTGGCACAAACCTACGGCACGCTGCGCGCGCAACTGCAAAGCCAAGGCACGCCCCTGGCTCCACTGGATATGCAGATTGCGTCGCATGCCTTGCATCTGAAAGCAACATTGGTGAGCAGTGACAGGGCTTTTGCTCAAGCCCCTGATCTATTGATGGAAGACTGGACGAGTCACAAATAACCTTTCCCTTATTCGCCCATTTACGATCATTTGCACCCATCAGGTAATCTTCTTGACCACGTCTCCAGCCAAACTATCGCGTGCCTTTTATGGGGCAAGCATTGCTGACTTCGTTCATTCGGAACACAACTTAGTGCTTGGTCGCATTACTGAAAATAGTGGCTTCTCCATCGAAACAACGCAACGAGATGCGTGGCGCTCGCAAATCACCATTCTTCAACACGAGCTTTTGTCATTTACTGGCAGAGGTTGGGTGTTCTTTGAGTTTTCTGTTCCCCGACTTGGCAAACGCATTGACGTTTTAGCTTTGATCGATCACGTCATTTTTGTGATCGAGTTCAAAGTCGGAGAAAGTATTTTCAATCGTTCTGCAATTGATCAAGTGTGGGACTATGCACTCGATCTGAAGAACTTTCATGAAACGAGTCACCACTGCATGATCGCGCCGCTGTTGGTTGCGACAAATACCAGGAACGTGAATGGCGTTGTGTCTGTAAGCCACCACAACGATGGCGTTCTTGAGCCAATCAACACATCGCCTGAGTTTTTAAAAGACACGATCAACACAGTTTTACAACTTAGCACAGGAGTTGGAATTGACGCATCGGTATGGGAGAGTGGACGCTACCGCCCTACGCCCACGATCATCGAAGCCGCTTCAGCGCTCTACGGCAACCATTCGGTGGCCGAGCTGTCGCGCAGCGAAGCTGGGGAAAAGAATTTGGCCAAAACGTCCGTGGCAATTGGTCATCTCATTACTGAAGCTCAAGCCAATCGTAAAAAAGCTATTTGTTTTGTAACAGGCGTTCCCGGCGCGGGAAAAACATTGGTTGGGTTAGATGTCGCTACCAAGCATATGGACGCTGGAAGTGATTTGCACAG
>CAITHK010000210.1 GCA_903892175.1 uncultured Burkholderiales bacterium
ACTCTGGCCCAACTCGGAGCGAACTTTTTCGGTTTCTTCTTGCATGCGGGCGTTGGCTTGCCAGTCCTGGCCTGGACGCAGACGCACATTGACCAGGGTTTGCGGGAACAGGCTGACCTCTTTGAGCAAATCGGCCATGGTGCGACCACTGCGTACACAAGTTTGCAGCACCTGCAAAGCGCTGACCAAGCCATCTCCCGTGGTGTGCTTGTCCAGCGCCAACAAATGGCCCGAACCCTCACCGCCCAAAATCCAGTGGTGTTTTTCAAGCGCTTCCAACACATAACGGTCACCGACCTTGGCACGCACAAATTGCACGCCACGTCGGGTCAAAGCCACTTCAACGGCCATATTGGTCATGAGTGTTCCCACCACGCCGGGCAACACCTCGTCCCTGGCTAAGCGATCGTCCGCCATGAGGTACAGCAATTCATCACCGTTGTACAAACGCCCCTGCCCATCGACGACTTGCAACCGATCGGCATCTCCATCCAGGGCGATCCCAAAGTCCGCATGGTTGGCTTTGACAGCTCTCACCAAGGCTTGCGGGTGGGTGGCGCCCACTTCGTGATTGATGTTGAGGCCATCGGGACTACAGCCAATCGCGACGACTTCCGCCCCCAGTTCATGGAACACTTTGGGGGCGATGTGGTAGGCCGCACCGTGTGCGGCATCGACCACCACCTTGAGTCCTTTGAGTGTCAACTCATGGGCGAAGGTGCTCTTGCAAAACTCGATGTAACGGCCTGCTGCATCGTCCAGACGACGTGTTTTACCCAGATTGGCGGAATCGACCCAAACCGGGGGCTCCTCTAATGCGGCCTCCACGGCAAGCTCCCATGCATCACTGAGCTTGGTACCCTGCGCACTGAAGAACTTGATGCCGTTGTCGGCAAAAGGATTGTGGCTGGCACTGATGACGACGCCCAAACTCGCACGTTGCGCGCGTGTGAGATAGGCCACGCCTGGCGTCGGCAAAGGGCCTAGCAGCACCACATGAACACCCGCAGAGTTGAAGCCTGACTCGAGGGCTGACTCCAACATATAGCCCGAAATGCGTGTGTCTTTGCCAATCAAGACCGTGGGATTGCTCTCGGTCTGCTTGAGCACACGCCCCACGGCATGGGCCAAGCGCAATACAAAGTCAGGTGTGATGGGGGCTTGCCCCACGGTGCCACGAATGCCATCGGTGCCAAAGTATTTGCGAGTCATGTTTTTTCTTTTTTTGATGAATGATGAATTGATTGTCTCAAAGAGTTGCAGACTGCCAGACCTTCATGGCTTGCGCTGTTTCTGCAACGTCATGCACACGCACAATGCGTGCACCCCGCTCAACCGCCAATAGTGCAGCTGCCACGCTGGGCACTAGGCGTTCGCCCACTTCGCAACCAGTCACGGCTCCGAGCGAGGACTTGCGCGACCAGCCCACCAGCAACGGATAACCCAAAGAAAATAAATCGGCCTGGCCTGACAGCAGTTCAAAATTCTGTGCCACTGTTTTGCCAAATCCTATGCCTGGATCGAGCGTGATGCGTTCACGGGCCACGCCCAAAGCACGAAGATGCTGCACCTGGTCGCTCAAAAATTCCCTGACAACCGGCAGGGCCAAGCCCTCCATTGGACGCAATTGCATGGTGCGTGGTTCACCTGCCATGTGCATCAGACACACACCACAACTCGGGTGTGCCGCCACCACGGCCTGGGCACCCGGTTGACGCAAAGCCCAGATGTCGTTGACGATGTCAACCCCAGCATCCAACACGGCTTGCATGACCTGGGGTTTGTAGGTATCAACCGACAGCGGAACCTGCCAACGCAAGGCTTCGCGCACCACAGGAAGCACGCGCGCCAGTTCGTCTTCTAACGACACAGCTGGCGCCCCAGGGCGGGTGGATTCACCGCCAACGTCCAGTATGTGGGCACCCTCTTTGAGCAACTGCTCGGCATGCGCCAAGGCAGCTTGTGTGGTGTCGTGTAGCCCCCCATCGGAGAAAGAGTCTGGTGTGACGTTGACAATGCCCATGACTTGAGGACGACTCAAGTCAATGCGAAAGCGTGTGGTTTGCCAAAACATAAAGCGTCCATGAAAAACGGGGCTTACGCCCCGTTGGTTGGTGTCATCCACTGACCCAACATGCGTCACGCAGCCGATGGGGCCGGATCAGGTTGAACCGCCGGTGTGCCACCACTGCCACCACCTGATGATGGCGTGCGAGGGGTCCAGTCTTTGGGGGGACGAGGCTCACGGCCCGCCATGATGTCGTCGAGCTGTTCGGTGTCAATGGTTTCCCATTCCAGCAGTGCTTTGGCCATGGCGTGCATTTTGTCGGCGTTCTCTTCAATCAGGCCGCGCGCCAAGGCGTACTGCGCGTCAATGATGCTGCGCACTTCCATGTCCACTTTTTGCATGGTGGCTTCAGACATGTTGGTGGTCTTGGTGACTGAGCGGCCCAAGAATACTTCGCCTTCGTTTTCGGCATACACCATCGGTCCCAAAGCCTGGGTCATGCCGTAGCGCATCACCATGTCACGGGCGATCGAGGTGGCACGTTCAAAGTCGTTGCTCGCACCGGTGGTCATCTGGTGCATGAAAACCTCTTCCGCAATACGCCCGCCAAACAACATGCTGATTTGGTTCAACATGTATTCGCGGTCGTAGCTGTAGCGGTCTTGTGCTGGCAAGCTCATGGTCACGCCCAAGGCCCGGCCACGGGGAATGATGGTCACTTTGTGCACGGGGTCACACTTGGGCAAGAGCTTGCCAATCAGCGCATGGCCCGACTCGTGATACGCCGTGTTGCGACGCTCCTCTTCAGGCATGACCATGCTCTTGCGTTCTGGGCCCATCAAAATTTTGTCTTTGGCTTTTTCAAAGTCGACCATCTCGACCACGCGTGCGTTGCGACGCGCAGCCATCAAGGCCGCTTCGTTGCACAAGTTGGCCAAGTCAGCACCACTCATGCCCGGTGTACCGCGCGCGATCACACTGGCGTTGACATCTTGGCCCAAGGGCACTTTGCGCATGTGCACATTCAAGATTTGTTCGCGACCGCGAATGTCAGGCAGTGTCACGTAGACCTGGCGGTCAAAGCGGCCAGGACGCAACAAGGCGGCATCCAAAATATCGGGGCGGTTGGTGGCAGCGACCACGATCACACCAAGGTTGGTTTCAAAACCATCCATCTCCACCAGCATTTGGTTGAGGGTTTGTTCGCGCTCATCGTTGCCACCGCC
>CAITHK010000211.1 GCA_903892175.1 uncultured Burkholderiales bacterium
AAGCCTGAAAACTAGAATTCATGACGCCAAATTAAATCGGCGCACAAACTGTGCGCCGATAGAAGACTCAAAAAAAGACCACCCGGAGGTGGTCTTTGGCAGGCGTCACACTTGGGTTAGAAGTGGTATTCGGCTTTGACAAAAGGCGTTTTGGCAAAAGCACCAGGAGTTGTTGCTGAGTTGTTACCGAATTTGTTTTTCCACCATTCGTAACCGGCACCCAACTTGAAGGTGTTTTTAGCAGCGCCAATGGGTGCGCTGATGTCATACATCAAAGATCCATTGAAATGCATCTCTTGCGAAGTGCTGCCGCCGTATTCGTTTTTCCCTTTGGAAGCAATGATGTCGGCGTAACCTTCAAAACCCAAGTTGTTGATTCCAGTTGGAATGCCCCATGAAAAACTCAAATCAGTGTGTGTTTTGTAGTGATAGCGCTGGGTTGCCAGCGGTGCATTGCTTTCATCCAACAACAACAAGCTGGCGTTCAAAAATCCAGGCACATCAAACATCAACGTAGGGCCCGCAACCAACATACGCTTTTTAGAACCGTAGCCCGTGTCGTTTTTGGTATTCCAGTCAAAGCCAACGGTGGCACCTACGCCACGTACGGGACCAAAAGCATATTTGGTGGATTTGATCTTGCCGAAATCGAACATGCGACGATAGACGACATAAGCCTCTTGCGCGTTTTCGTCGTGGCTGTCTGACTCCAACAAGTCGGCATTGAAGAAGTTGGTGCCGTATTTGTCACCACTGACGTGCGTCAACGATGTGATGTTTTTGCTGATGTCGCCACCATTGTAGGTGTACGGATCCTTAAACTTACTTCCGGTTGTCAAAGCAATGGATGTATCGCTCCAGTCCGCAGCTTGTGCAGCCACTGACGTCAGCGCAGCGAAAGCAATCAGCGAAAGTTTGTATTTCATGTCGAATTCCTTCAAGGTTAAAAAATAAGGCGCCTAAAAACATAAGCAAAACACGGGCCAAAAAACGACAAAAGTCGCCCGAAGGCGGCTTTTGTCATGGCGCGAACTGTTTACACAGTTTTACTTGGCGCCTGGCACCTTGCCTTCCACGCCTTTGACGAAGAAGTTGATGCCGCTCATGAACTTGTCATCGGCCACTTCGTCTTTCTTTAAGACTTCTTTGCCGGTGTTGTCAGCCAAGGGGCCTTTCCAAATGGCGAAGGTGCCTTCTTTCAAGCCCTTCTTCACGTCGTCCACTTTGGCCTTGGTCTCAGCAGGCACGTCTTCGGCAATCGACACGATGTCAATGGCGCCCTCTTTCACGCCCCACCAGGTGTGACCACCACCGGCCCATTTGCCGTCCAGTGCTGCACGGGTGGCGGCCACGTAGTAAGGCGTCCAGTTGATGACGCTCGAAGCCAAGTGGGCCTTGGGACCATAGGCAGTCATGTCAGAGTCCCAACCAAAGGCGCGCTTACCCTTGTCTTGCGCGGTTTTGAGCACAGCCGGTGAGTCGGTGTTTTGGAACAACACATCGGCGCCGCTGTTGATCAAGCTGGTGGCGGCTTCGGTTTCTTTGGGTGGGTTGAACCACTCGTTGACCCAAACCACTTTGGTTTTGATCTTGGGGTTGCTCGACTGCGCGCCCAAGGTGAAGCTGTTGATGTTGCGAATCACCTCAGGAATTGGGATCGAAGCCACCACACCCAAGGTGTTGCTCTTGGTCATCTTGCCCGCAATCACACCGGCCAGGTAAGCGCCTTCGTAGGTGCGGCTGTCGTAGGTGTTCATGTTGGGGGCTTGTTTGTAGCCGGTGGCATGCTCAAACTTGACGTCTGCGCTGTCTGTGGCCACTTTGAGCATGGGGTCCATGTAGCCAAAGGTCGTGCCAAAGATCAGCTTGTTGCCCTGCCCCACCATGTCGCGGATCACGCGCTCGGCGTCGGCCGACTCGGGCACGTTCTCGACAAACGAAGTTTGGATCTTGTCGCCAAATTCTTTTTCCAGCGCTTTGCGCGCGTTGTCGTGGGCAAACGTCCAGCCGCCGTCGCCCACAGGGCCGACATAGGCAAAGGCAATTTTCAAAGGCTCAGCCTTGACTTCGGCCTTGGGGGCCTCAGCCGGCTTGGCCTCCTCTTTTTTGCCGCAACCCACCAAGGCAGCGGCTGCCACGGCGGTCAGGGCTGCGGCGTGAATCCAACGACGTTTGTACATATCTGTCATGCAAGTTCCTTCAGTCAAGGGTGAGAAAAAAATCAGGAGCCAGGGAAAAACGGCTTGCCAATCGAGGCCGGCATGTTGACGCGCAACCATGTGGGGTTGCGCGAAATCAACGCCAGCACCGCAATGGTGGCTAGGTAGGGCAGCATACTCAAAAATTGGCTGGGTATGTCTACCCCGGTGGCCTGCAAATGAAACTGCAACATGGTGACACCGCCAAACAGATAAGCACCAAGCAGCACCCGTGCCGGGCGCCAGGTGGCAAAAGTGGTCAAGGCCAGTGCAATCCAGCCCTTGCCCGCGATCATGCCCTCCACCCACAGCGGGGTGTAAATGATGGAAATATAGGCGCCTGCCAGTCCGCACAGTGCCCCCCCGCACACCACGGCCAAGAGCCTGATGCGCCGTACCGGGTAACCCAAGGCATGGGCCGACTCAGGCGACTCGCCCACCGCACGCAACACCAAGCCTGCGCGGGTGCGGTACAAAAAATAAATCAGCCCCAGGGTCAAGGCAATCGCGCCGTACACCAACGGGTGATGGCGAAACATCGCGGGCCCCACCCACGGCAAGTCGCCCAACACAGGCACCGAGAACTGCATGCGCTCTGGCAACTTGGCCTGCACGTAGCTCACGCCCACAAAGGCCGAAAAGCCAGCCCCAAACAAACTCAGCGCCAAACCGGTGGCGTATTGGTTGGTCCCCAGCCAAATCACCAACACGCCAAAGGCCGCAGCCAACAACGCACCCGCGCCCATGCCGGCCGCAAAGCCCAGCACATCGCTGCCGGTGTGCGACACGGCCGCGTAGCCTGCGATGGCCGCACACAACATCATGCCCTCGGCGCCTAGGTTGACGATGCCGGCTTTCTCGTTGATCAACAGGCCCAAAGAAGCGAGCGCCAAAACGGTGCCCGCATTCATGGTGGCGGCCCATAAAAGTGCGTAACTGTCCATCATGGGGCAACCTCTTGTGTGGCCGGCACTGCAGGAATCCAGCGCAGTTTGTAGAGCATCAAGGTGTCGCAAGCCAACAGCGTGAACAGCAGCAAGCCTTGAAATACCCCCGTCAAGGACCGTGGCAAACCCAGACGCGATTGCGCCAACTCACCCCCGATGTAAAACATGCTCATCAACAAGGCCGACAGCACCATACCCACAGGATGCAAGCGTCCCACAAAGGCCACAATGATGGCGGCAAAGCCATAGCCTGCAGGCACATAAGGGGTGAGTTGGCGCAAGGGCCCGGCCACCTCCAGCCCGCCCGCCAAACCCGCCGCCGCACCCGAGGTGAGCAAGGCCAACCACAAGGCGCGACGCGACGAGAACCCGGCATAGCGCGCCGCATCGGGCGCCAAACATCCAACCTGCTGCGCGAAGCCCGCATGGGTGCGAAACAAAAACACCCACAGGGCGCCCACACCGGTGATGGCCAGCAACACGCCAATGTTGACCCGGGTACCGGTGATCAGCTTGGGGATTTGCGTGACCGCATCGAAAGTTTTGGTTTGGGGAAAGTTGTAGCCCAGTGGGTCTTTCCAAGCGCCATAGACCAAGTAGTTGAGCACCATCACCGCCACATAAACCAACATGAGGCTGACCAAAATTTCACTGGCGTTGAAGCTGTCACGCAGCCACGCGGTGATGCCCGCCCACACCATGCCGCCCACCACGCCGCCCAGCAGCACCCACACCCAATAGCCGCTCAGGCTGTTGGCGTCGGCCAGCAGCGCCACACCCGAGGCAAACACCGCCCCCATGACGAACTGCCCTTCGGCGCCGATGTTCCAGATGTTGGAGCGAAAACACACCGCCAAGCCCAGCGCAATCAGCAGCAAGGGCGTGGCCTTGACCAGCAGCTCGGACAAGGCGTACACGCTTTTGATGGGCTCCCAAAAAAACACCGCCAGGCCACGCAATGGGTCTTTGTCCAGCGCCAAAAACAACAACACACCCAACACGACCGTGATGGCCAGTGCCAACACGGGCGACGCGTACCGCCACAGGGCCGAAGCCTGGGCGCGGGGTTCAAGCCGCAGCATGGGGCACCTCCTGCTGGGCGGGGTCGTGCGAGGGGCTGTCCCACAAGCCACTCATCCACGCGCCGATGCGCGACACGCTGGCCTCTTCGCGGCTCAGCGCGGGCGAGAGCCGCCCATTGGCGATCACATGCAACCGGTCTGACAGCTCCAGCAATTCATCCAACTCCTCACTCACCACCAAAACGGCGCACCCGGCGTCACGCAGCGCCAGCAAGGCGGCTCGGATTTGTGCCGATGCGCCCACGTCCACACCCCAGGTGGGTTGCGACACGATCAACAACTTGGGGGAAGCTTCGATCTCGCGCCCCACCAAAAACTTTTGCAAATTACCACCCGACAGCGAGCGCGCAGGCGCATCGGGCCCACCCGCCTTGACTTGGTAGCGCGCGATGATGGCTTGCGCTTGATCACGCAAGACACCTAAATTCAACCAGCCCAAACCGCCTTTTTTGGACACCGCCTCATGCCGCGTGAGCAACAAGTTTTGCGCCAAGCTCAAGCTGGGCACGGCCCCACGGCCCAAGCGCTCCTCAGGCACAAAGTGGAGCCCCAATTCGCGCCGCCTCTCAGGCCCCCAGTGGCCTATGGCTTGGCCTTGGCAGCGAATGGTGTCGCGTGTGGCACGTGTGTCTTCGCCCGACAGGGCGTACAGCAATTCACGTTGGCCATTGCCCGACACACCGGCAATGCCCACCACTTCGCCCGCGCGCACCTGCAAATCGATGTCCTGCAAGTCCACCCCAAAAGGGTCGGCTCGCGTCAAGCGCAGCTTGTGGACACGCAGCACCTCGGGCCCCGGTTGCTGGCTGCGCACACCCAACTCGGGGGGCAAGCTGCCAATCATCAACTGGCTCAATGAGGCATTGGTTTCTTGGCGCGGATCGCACACACCGGTGACACGCCCAGCCCGCATGACGGTGCAGGCGGTGCACAAGGCACGGATTTCGTGCAGTTTGTGACTGATGTACAAAATGCTGCGCCCTTCGCTGGCAAGTTGGCGCAGCACCACAAACAACTTCTCCACCGCTTGAGGCGTGAGCACCGAGGTGGGCTCGTCCAAGATCAACAACTGGGGGTTGGTCAACAAAGCACGGATGATCTCCACCCGCTGCATCTCGCCCACACTCAAGGTGTGGACCGGGCGAAGCGGGTCAATGTCAAGACCGTATTGCGACGCGGTGTCGGTGATGCGCTGGCTGACTTGCGCCAAGGTGAGCGACTTGTCCAAACCCAGCCACACGTTTTCGGCCACGCTCAAGGTGTCAAACAAGCTGAAGTGCTGAAACACCATGCTCAATCCCAAGCGCCTGGCCTCTTGCGGGTTGCGAATCTGCACGGGCTTGCCTTGAAAAACAATTTCCCCGGCATCGGGCTTGACCGCGCCGTAGATGATTTTCATGAGGGTGGACTTGCCCGCACCGTTTTCGCCCAACACCGCGTGGATCTCGCCGGGCTGCACCACCAAGGAAACCCCGTCATTGGCCACCACCGCGGGGTAGCGCTTGGTGATACCTTGCAAAGTTAAAAGAGGATGCGACATCGGTTGGCTGTGTGTTTGCACTAATCTTGCTTGAACAGTTGGAACTCTGACGTTGGACCTATGACCAAGCAAAAACTGTCCCCAACCGCTTTGCAACCAGAAACCGTGGTGTTTGTCCGGCGTGGAGAGGCTGTGACGATGAACAATGTACCACCGGACCGCACGCTGCTGGACCTGCTGCGCGAGGACCTGCGCAGCTGCGACACCAAAGAAGGCTGCGCCGCGGGCGACTGCGGCGCCTGCACCGTGGTGGTGGGCGAGCCGCACGCAGGCCGCTTGAACTTGCGTGCCGTCAACAGCTGCATTCGCCCCGCCCATTCAATGCACGGCCTGGCCGTTTGGACGGCAGGCGACTTGGCCACCGCGACCGGCGTCCTGCACCCGGCGCAACAAGCCATGGTGGACCACCACGGCTCGCAATGCGGCTTTTGCACGCCCGGCTGTGTGATGAGTCTGTTTGGTCTTTACCAAGACAGCGTGTGCCGAGGGCAACCCGTGAATCGCGAACAGGCGCAACACGCCCTATCTGGCAATCTTTGCCGCTGCACCGGCTACCGCCCTATCGTGCAAGCGGCTTGCCACATGGGCGACTACCCCGTGCAGCGGGTGGATGAGCCCGCCTTGTTGCAAGCGCTGGCCAACATTGAGCCGCGAGGGGCGCATGCCGACTACCTGCTGCCTGAGCGACTGGAAGACTTGTTGCGCGCCCGAAGCAAGTCACCGCAAGCCACCCTCATCGCGGGGGCCACCGACGCAGGCCTGCAGTTGACCCAAGGCCGGCAACGTTGGCGCCAAGTGATAGACCTCAGCCGAGTGGCTGAGTTGCGAGAGGTCGAGAACTACACCCACCACATCGCCATCGGAGCGGCAGTGACTTTGCAACAGGCCTTTGACGCTCTGGCGCTAGAGCGCCCGCAGGTGCAGGCCTTTGCCAACCGCTTTGCAGGCTGGCCGATTCGCCAGTCGGGCACCTTGGGCGGCAATGTGGCCAATGGCTCACCGATTGGCGACAGCATGCCCTTGCTGATTGCGCTCGGTGCACATGTGGTGCTGATGGCGTGGCGAAGAGGGCGCGTTGTGCACCGCGAACTGCCACTCGAAAACCTCTACACCGGCTACCGACAAAACCTGATGGCCCCCGACGAGGTGCTGTGCTGGATCAAGGTGCCGCGCCCCACGCCCAACGAATGGCTGGGGGCCTACAAAGTGTCCAAGCGGGTGGAAGACGACATCTCGGCCATCTGCTTGGTGGTGCAACTCCAGCGCCAAGGCACGCACATCACCCAAGCCAGCATCGGCGTGGGTGGCGTCGCCGCCACGCCCGTGCGCGCCAAACAAACCGAGGCTGCACTGCGCGGACAAGCCTGGAGGCCAGACACCGTGCAACACGCCCAAGCCGTGCTGCGCCAAGAGTTTGACCCCATCACCGACATGCGCGCGAGCAACGGCTACCGCCGCGAGGTGTTGGGTAATTTGTTGCAACGCGCTTGGCTGGAGAGCACGGGCCAGACCGAGATTCGCTTGGAGGACTTGGCATGAACACCGCACACGCCATCCACGAAAGCGTGGATCAACAAAACGCTGCTCACGAAAGCGTGGATCAAAAAAGCGCTTTCCACGAAAGCGCTGTGCACCATGTGCAAGGCAGCGCCGCCTACATCGACGACATCCCCCTCACTGAAGGCACGTTGCACGCCGCCCCCGTGCTCAGCACCGTGGCCTGTGGTCAGGTGCGCGCCCTAGACCTGAGCGCCTGCCTGCAAGCGCCAGGTGTGCGCGGCGTGGTCACGGCCGCCGACATCGTGGGCGACCCCGTGCTGGCCGCCTACACCCACGACGAACCCGTCTTTGCCAGCGAACGCGTGTCGCACGTGGGCCAGGTCATGGCCTTGGTGTTGGCCGACACCCACCAGCAGGCCTTGCACGCGACACGCTTGGCACGCATCGACGTGGCCGCCGAGCCCCCGGTGCTGGACGCACGCACCGCCATGCAGCAACGGTCGTTTGTGTTGCCCCCGGTGCACGTGCGCAGCGGCGACACCGAGGCGGCCTGGGCACAAGCCCCACACCAACTCGCGGGCCAGTTGGAGATTGGTGGCCAAGAACACTTTTACTTAGAAACCCAAATTGCCTACGCCGTGCCGCAAGGCCAAGAGCAATGGCTGGTGCATTCCAGCACCCAGCACCCCGGCGAGGTGCAGCACTGGGTGGCCCATGCCTTGGGGCTGCCGCTGCATGCAGTGCGGGTGGTGTGCCGTCGCATGGGCGGCGGCTTTGGTGGCAAGGAAACACAAGGCGGCCACCTGGCCGTGTGGGCCGCTGTGGCGGCGCACAAAATGAAGGGCCCAGTCAAGATGCGGCTGGACCGCGGAGACGACATGCTGATCACCGGCAAGCGCCATCCGTTCAGCCACGACTACCAAGCCGCTTATGACGCGCAAGGCCAATTGCTGGGGCTGCGTTCGGTGCAAATGGCGCATTGCGGCCACAGCGCCGACCTGAGCGGCCCGGTGGCAGACCGGGCGATTTTTCACACCGACAACGCCTACTTTTTGCCAGCGGCAGACATCACCTCGTACCGCTGCAAAACCAACACCCAAAGCCACACCGCTTACCGCGGTTTTGGTGGCCCGCAAGGGGTGTTGCTGATCGAAACCGTGATGGGTGACATCGCACGTGACTTGAAACTCGACCCACTCGATGTGCGCCTGCGCAACCTCTATGGCGTACAAGACCGCCACACCACACCGTATGGCATGCGGGTGGAAGACAACATCTTGCACCCCCTGATGACACGCCTGGCCGACGACTGCCACTACCGCACCCGCCGCGCCGCCCTGGCCGCGTGGAACGCGCAGCACAGCGTCATCAAGCGCGGCATCGCCATCACGCCGGTGAAATTTGGCATCAGCTTCACCGCCACACACTTCAACCAAGCAGGCGCTTTGGTGTCGGTGTTCACCGATGGCAGCGTGCTGGTCAACCACGGCGGCACCGAAATGGGCCAGGGCCTGCACACCAAGGTGTGTGGTGTGGTGGCCCAAGTGTTTGCTTTGCCCATGACGCAGGTGCGCATCAGCGCCAGCGACACCGACAAAGTGGCCAACGCCAGCGCCACCGCCGCATCGAGTGGCACCGACTTGAATGGGCGTGCGGCACAAACCGCCGCATTGTCTGTGCGCGGCAACTTGGCCCAGTGCTTGGCGCAACTCGATGGCTGCACGGCAGAAGAGGTGGTGTTTGCCCACGGTGAGGTGCGCACCCCGCACACCACACGCAGCTTTGTGCAAGCGGTGCAACTGGCCTACCACCAGCGCGTGCAACTGTGGAGCGATGGCTTTTATGCCACCCCCAAAATTCACTACGACCGCAACACCCTCACCGGTCGCCCGTTTTATTACTTTGCCTACGGCGCAGCGTGCAGCGAGGTGGCCATTGACACCCTGACGGGCGAGTACCGGCTGTTGCGCGTGGACATCTTGCACGACGTGGGCCAGTCGCTGAACCCTGCCATTGACGTGGGCCAAATCGAAGGCGGCTTTGTGCAAGGCCTGGGCTGGCTCACCACCGAAGAGTTGGTGTACAGCAGCGCGGGTGTGCTGCAAACCAAAGGCGCCAGCACCTACAAAATTCCTACGGCCGCGGATGTGCCCGAACACTTTGCCGTGTCGCTGTGGCCTGAAGCCAACCGCGAAGACACCGTGGGCAGCAGCAAGGCCGTGGGTGAGCCGCCGTTCATGCTGGCCATCAGCGTGTACGAGGCCATGCGCGAAGCCATTTCCGCCGCACGCGGCGACAATTCAGCCGTTCAACTGGACACCCCCGCCACCCCCGAACGCGTGCTGCACGCCTTGAAGCACCCATGACCCCCATACCCCCCAGTGCCCAGCGCACCGACTGGCGCGGATGGCGCGCTGCACTGCTGTGGTTTGCCGACAGCCAGCACGCCACGCCCTCGCATGAGACCGATGGCCTGCTGGTCACCGCCCGCGAGGCCGACGGCACGGTGCGCGTACAAGCGGTGGGCAACTACGCCAGCTTGATCGGCCACTACCCTGACCTGGCGGTGACGCACTTTGCGGGTCAGCTGATTGCGCCGGGCTTTGTGGACTTGCACATCCACTACCCACAAACCGATGTCATTGCCTCACCCGCCGAGGGCTTGCTGCCTTGGTTGGAGCACTACACCTTTCCCCACGAGCAGCAGTTTGCCGACCCGGCGCACGCACG
>CAITHK010000212.1 GCA_903892175.1 uncultured Burkholderiales bacterium
ATTGTTATTTCACTGGTTAAATTTCTGAACACTTCAAAAAGTGATGAAATTGATATTGAATTGGTGGTTTTCACAAGTAGTCCTTTGAAATCATCAAAAAGACTACTTATTGTAATTTATTTCCTTTGAATGAGCTAATAAATACTCATTTAAATTAGAGGGCTGGTACTCCTAAATGCCCCCAAGTAGAAATTGGGGGCTCGACATCGAGAGTTTCTCAGGGGGCCAGTGCGTGCTTAACCGCAGCCGATACCAAGCCCATGTCGGCTTTGCCAGCCAGTTGTGCTTTGACGGCACCCATGACTTTGCCCATGTCACCCGGGCCTGATGCACCCACTTGAGCCACGATCGCTTGCACGGCTGCCGTGATTTCTTCGGCGCTCAAGCGCTGGGGCAAGTAAACCTCCAACACCTTCATTTCAGCCGACTCGACATCTGCCAAGTCTTGGCGGTTGGCACTCAGGTAGGCGGCTACCGAGTCCTTGCGCTGCTTGATGAGTTTGTCGACGATGGCAATCACGGCCACATCGTCCAATTCGACCCGTTCATCCACTTCTTTTTGCTTCATGGCCGCCATGAGGAGTCGAATGGTGCCCAAGCGTGCGCTGTCTTTGGCACGCATGGCAGTTTTCATGTCTTCGGTGATTTGATCTTTGAGGCCCATGGCAATTCCAGTCGAAAAATAGGTTGACGAAAAAAAACCCGCTTGAGCGTCCCCAAGCGAGTTGTCTGAGTTGAGCCCTAAGGGACTGCTTCAGGGAAGAGGCTGATCAGTACAGCTTCTTTGGCAACTGCATGCTACGCACACGTTTGTAGTGGCGTTTCACGGCGGCTGCTTTTTTACGTTTACGTTCAGCTGTGGGCTTCTCGTAAAACTCGCGTGCGCGCAAGTCGGTCAACAGACCGAGTTTTTCAATGGTGCGCTTGAAGCGGCGCAGTGCGACGTCAAACGGTTCGTTTTCTTTTACACGGATGGTGGTCATTACCAAATGTTTCCAAATATTGCAGTCAGAGGGTTCATAAGAAGATCGTGCTCATGCGCCATGTCTGCGGGGTTCCCCAACACAAAGTTGATCAGGCCGTTGGGGGTTTGCCAGCAAAGACGTAAATTATAGCGGCTTTAATGCCGCCCCCAAAGCCAAGCCACAGGCATGGGCGCTGGCCCAGGCCCACTGAAAGTTATAGCCCCCCAGCCATCCCGTGATGTCCACCACTTCGCCAATGAAATACAGCCCGGGTTGCTTGGACTCCATGGTTTGTTGCGACAACTCGCGCGTGTCCACGCCGCCCACGGTCACTTCGGCTTTTTTGTAGCCCTCGGTACCTGTGGGCGTGAGGGGCCAATGGCCAAGGCGATGTGCCAGTTGCATCAGGGCTTTGTCGCTGGCTTCCACCACCGGGCGTTGCCATGCGGCGTCTTGGCTGGTCCAGGCCTCAGCCAAACGGGCAGGCACCCACGCGCTCAGCGCATTGGCGATGAGTTTTTTGGAGTGCAGCTTGGCCTGTGTCAGTTGCTCTTGCAGGTCGATCTCAGGCGCCAAATTCACCCGGATGTCGCCACCAACTTGCCAGTAGCTCGATATTTGCAGGACGGCCGGGCCCGACAGACCCCGGTGGGTGAACAACAGGTCTTCGTCAAACCCTTGGAGGCTTTTCTTCGCCCCTGTTTCGATGCGCACCGGCAAGGACAAGCCCGACAGCTGCGCATAGGGCGCCCAGGCCACACCATCAAACGTCATCGGCACCAAGCCTGGACGGGGCGCCACCAAGCGCAGGCCAAACTGCTGGGCCAGTCGGTAACCCAAGTCTGTTGCGCCAATCTTTGGGATCGACAAGCCACCCGTTGCCACCACGAGTGAGGCCGTACAGACAGTGCCTTGGTCGGTGTCGACCTCATAACGCAAAGCTGTGGGGGCTGTGGCGTTGAAGCGCACTGATTTCAAGCCACAGGGCTGCCAGCGGGCCACATGCCCGCCTTGCGCGCCTGCGTCGCACTCACGCAGCAGCATCTGAATCAGGTCTTCGGCCGAGCGGTCGCAAAACAGCTGGCCTTTGTGCTTTTCGTGAAAAGGAATTTGGTGGCGCTGCACCAGCGCGATGAAGTCTTGCGGGGTGTAGCGCGACAGCGCGCTGCGGCAAAACTGTGGGTTATCGCCCAAAAAGTGCTTGTGCGGGGCCCGCACATCGAGTTCGCGGTTGGTGAAGTTGCTGCGCCCGCCGCCTGAGATGCGAATCTTCTCTGCCACATTCTCGCTGTGGTCTAACACCAGGACTTGCAAACCTTGTTGAGCCGCCACGCCTGCACAAAACAAACCGGCAGCGCCGGCCCCAACAATCACCACATCAAACGAATTCATGCGGTGAGTTTAGTGGGGTCGGTGTGTGTGGCGCTTCAGCGTGATGCTTGCAAAGCTGCCTCAGCGTGCGTGGCTTGCATCTCAAGCATGCCCTTGAAGACATCGCCCACCACGATCACCGAGGGGCTGGCCATCCCCTCACACACCACGGTGTCATGCAAGCTGCCCAAGGTGCACACCACATGGCGTTGTGTGGGCAAGCTCACATGCTGCACCACGGCCACAGGGGTGTGCTCGCCCAGGCCTTGCAACAGAGCGTCTTGCAACTGCGCCGCACCGCTCATGCCCATGTAAATCACCAAGGTCAACTTGGCTTGTGCCGCTGTGCGGGCCAAGCCCACCCAGTCGACGCCATTGGCATCATCTTTTTTAGCGTGACCGGTGATGAACACCACCCCATGGGCGTGCTCACGGTGGGTGAGCGACACCCCCAAGGAGGTGACGCCCGCCAAACCAGCGGTGATGCCGTTGAGCACCGTCACGACCACCCCTTGGGCTTGTAAATGTTCAAGTTCTTCGCCGCCACGGCCAAAGATGAAGGGGTCGCCGCCTTTGAGCCGAACCACGTTTTCACCCGCTTTGGCTTCTTGCAACATCAACTTTTCAATGAAAGCTTGCGGTGTGGAGCGGCAGCCACCCCGTTTTCCCACATGCACGATGCGTGCAGTGGGCGCGGCGTAGGCCAGCACGGCGTCACTCACCAAGTCATCTACCAGCAACACGGTGGCGGCAGCAATCGCTTTGACCGCTTTGAGTGTGAGCAGTTCTGGGTCGCCAGGGCCTGCACCCACCAGGGTGACGTGAGGTATGGGTGTAGGGCGAGACAAAGTCATGGTGATGGGCCTGTGAATGAGCTGGTTGTTTTGTGGGTCAAAGCGCCAAGGCCTGCAACGCAGCTTGCACTTGACGTGTAATCGGGAAGGGCACAGGCAATTGACCGTCGAGCACGGACTGGATGTAGCGTGCCGTGGTGGCGGCGTCGGTCTGTGTGGGCAGTTCGGGCAATTGCGCCAAAGAGCCGGTTTGCGCCTCGACCAAAGTCTGGCGTACACCGTGTGCAAACGCATCCATTTGCGGTTGACGTCGTGCATCGGCCACTACCTCGCCTTCGGTACCGCGCAGCAGCAGGCCGCGTGCACCTGTCAACGCCCAAGTGTTGGCCATGGACACGGCGTATTCAGGGTGCGTGTAGCTGCCCACCAGCAAGGCGTCGCCTGCCGTGGGGTTCATCAGCTTGACCAAGCTGTGTGCCGGGTTGCGCAAACCCACCACCCGGCGCACATCCAGCAAACGTTTCAGGCCTGGGCACAACACCTCGGTGGGCACAAACACCAGTTCACCGGCTTGCACGCTGCGCACTTCGGTGAGTGGTGCTTGGCCCATGGCGGCCAGCACTTCTTGGGTGGTCACACGGGCTGACTCGCTGGCGCAGCCATGCACCACCACGGCCAAGCCCTCACGTGCCAACAAGGCAGCCAACAAAGGCGTGAGCACCGGTAGCTTGCGTGCGCCGTTGTAGGTGGGCAGCGCCACCACGCGTGTGCCGGCATGTGCGTGAACAAGGTTCAAACGTGCGTGGACGGCGTCTAAGAAACCCGCCATCTCGTCGGGCGTTTCGCCCTTGATGCGCATGGCCAAGCAGAAGGCGCCAATTTCCAAGTCGCTCACGCAGCCATCGAGCACCTGTCCCATCAAGTCGATAGCTTGCGCACGGTCGATGGCGCGTGCTCCGTCGCGACCGCGGCCAATGACTTTGAGGTAGTGTGCAATTGCCATGTTCGGATTGTCCTGCAGCACAGATAACCTAGGGCTATAAGGCCAATGACGGGGTGGCCGCTTCCGGCGTCAAGTGCAGGCGAATCATGCGCCGCAGCTCAGGCACACAAGACCCGCACTGTGTGCCGCATTTCAGCGTACTTTGCAGATCGGACAAACAGCTTTCGTTGTCTTGCGCCGCACTTTGGGCCAGGTGCGTTTGAATCGCCACATCTGGCACCCCCACGCAGGTGCATACCGTGGTGCCGACGCTGGCCAAGGCCACTGGGGGCGTGTGGCCCGTCATCAGCAATCGGCGGCCATAGGCCTTGGCCGACTGCTGGCTTTGCAACAAGGCTTTGAGCCAGCCTTCGGCCGAGGTGTCGCCTGCGATCACAAATGCATCAAGTGTGGTGTCTGACTCTGCACGCAAACGCATGCAGCGCAGTTGGCTGCGCTTGGCGTCCACATAACGCAAGCTGTTGTCCTCGCTCAAGCCCAGTTGCTGCTCGATGTCGTGCACCACTTCCATCTCGGGTGGCTCGCTGCACGCGGCGCGCAGCAGCACGCCTTGGCGCGGGGTCTCGGTGTGGCCGCTTTCGGCAAACGGCACACAGCTGGCAAATTCAAACTGGGCCATGCGCGCGCGCATGGCTTGCAAAACGGTGTGTGCGCTGTCTTCGGGCAACCAAGCCACGGCCAGCAGGGTCCAAGGCAACTCGGCTTTGAGCACTTTGACCGCGGCATGTTTGAGCTCGGGTTGCTTGGAGGTGGGGCAATAGGCCGAGGTGGTGATGGCGTTGACACCTGCCAGTGGATTGTTCTGGTGGTCCCGTCCGCCCAAAAAGGCCGGTCCCCAATGCATGGCGATGAAGGCTTGTTGCTGTCCTATATCGGCACTTGCCACGGCGGGGACCACGATGGAGCCGCGCTTGCTGGTGACGTGTACCAAGGTGCCGTCGATCAGCCCTAGTCGCGTCATATCGTCCGGGTGCAATTGCACCGAAGGCTCTGGCACGTGACCAAACAATTTTCCCACCACGCCGGTGCGGGTCATGCCATGCCATTGGTCGCGCAAGCGCCCCGTGTTGAGCGAGAACGGAAAGCGCGACTCACGCGCTTCGGCCACGGGCACGTAGTCCAGTGCTGCAAAGCGTGCTTTACCGCTGGTCGTGGCAAACACGCCGTCTTGGTACAGGCGTGCTTGGCCATGGAGTTGGCCTTCAGGCATGGGCCACTGCTGGGGTGCTACTTCGAGTTGGGCGTAGCTCAAGCCGGTGATGTCCAGGTCTCGTCCTCGCGTGGACTCGCGGTGCTCGAGCCAGATTTCTTCGGGCGAGCTGTAGTTCATGCGCAAGCCGCTGCGGCCTTCGCCCACACCGGGCTCTTGGGCCAGGCGTTGGGCCAAGTCGACCACGATTTGCCAGTCGTGGCGGGCCAGACCGGGAGGCGGCACGGCGGCGCGCACACGGGTAATTCGCCGTTCGCTGTTGGTGACCGTGCCTTCTTTTTCGCCCCAGGTGGTGGCGGGCAGCAGCAAGTCGGCAAAGTCGCAGGTTTCGGCTGTGGCAAATGCTTCTTGGACCACCACAAACTCGGCACGCTCCAAGGCACGGCGCACCGTGCTTTGGTCGGGCATGGATTGGGCAGGGTTGGTGCAAGCAATCCACAAGGCTTTGATTTCGCCGTCGGCGGCGGCTTCAAACATCTCGACAGCCGTCTTGCCGGGTTTGGCGGGCACATCGTCAATGCCCCATAGTGCGGCCACCTCGGCCCGGTGCACAGGGTTGGCCAGGTCACGGTGGGCGCTGAGCAAATTGGCCAAACCGCCCACCTCGCGTCCCCCCATGGCGTTGGGCTGACCCGTGAGCGAAAACGGCCCAGCCCCGGGTTTGCCGATCTGCCCGGTGGCCAAATGCAGGTTGATCAGCGACGCGTTTTTGGCGGTGCCGCTGCTGGACTGGTTCAAGCCTTGGCAGTACAGGCTGAGCGTGGATTTGGCGGTTGCAAACCATCGTGCAGCTTGCAGCAAGGACTCGGTCGGCAGACCGCACAGTTGGCTCACCCGCTCAGGCGTGAAGTCGCGCACCAAGTCGTGCAGGGCGTCAAAGCCTTCGGTGTGGGCGTGGATGTACGCTGTGTCTACCCAGCCTTCGCGCAGCATGATGTGCAGCAGGCCATGGAACAGCGCCACATCGGTGCCGGGTTGCAGCGGCAGATGCAGGTCGGCGCTGCTGGCGGTGTCGGTGCGGCGCGGGTCGGCCACGATGATTTTGAGGTG
>CAITHK010000213.1 GCA_903892175.1 uncultured Burkholderiales bacterium
CACCATAATAGCTACTCCTCGGGTTTGTCCGTAAGTCTTTGTAAGGGACACTCGATTAGATTAGGCGACCGTTGGGAATGCCCCTATCGCCTGCCGAAAATCACTTCCTTGCGTGCAAGCGAAGCACACATCTTTTTAACTGGAGACACCATGAATATCCGTTTTGCAAAATTGGCCTCTCAGGTGGCCATCGCCGCCGCGATCACTGCGTATGCAGGCCTGGCCCTTGCCGCTGACACCATCAAAATTGGTGTTTCTGGCCCGTTCACTGGCGGTTCTTCCTCCATGGGCGTGAGCATGCGCGACGGCGTCAAATTGGCTGTGGAAGAGATCAACAAGGCCGGTGGCGTGATCGGCCGCCAGCTGCAGATCATCGAGCGCGATGACGAAGCCAAAAACGAGCGTGGCGTGCAAATCGCTCAAGAGCTAATCAACAAAGAAAAAGTCACAGCCACTGTGGGCTTTATCAATACCGGCGTGGCATTGGCATCACAGCGCTTCTACCAAGAAGCCAAGATCCCCGTCATGAACAACGTGGCCACGGGTTCGGTCATTACCCATCAATTCGACGACCAGCCCGAAAACTACATTTTCCGCAACGCAGCGCACGACAGCATCCAAGCGCCCATGATCGTGGAAGAGGCGATCACCCGCCGCAAATTCAAGAAAGTCGCCATCCTGGCAGACTCCACCAACTACGGCCAGCTCGGCCGCTCCGACCTGGAAAAGGCGCTGGAGCTCAAAGGCATCAAGCCCGTTGCAGTGGAAAAATTCAACATCAAGGATGTGGACATGACCGCCCAGCTGCTCAAAGCCAAAGAGGCTGGCGCTGAAGTGGTGTTGACCTACGGCATTGGCCCTGAGCTGGCGCAAATTGCCAACGGCATGACCAAGCTGGGCTGGAAAGTTCCCATGATCGGAAGCTGGACCCTGTCGATGGCCAACTTCATTGACAACGCAGGGCCTGGCGGTGAAGGCGCGCGCATGCCACAAACCTTCATCCAGCAGCCCACCACACCCAAGCGCCAGTCCTTCATCATCAATTACCTGCGTACCTTCAATCCAAAGAACGCACGTATTGATTCGCCTGTCTCAGCTGCACAGGGCTATGACTCGATCTACTTGCTGGCCGCTGCCATCAAGCAAGCCAACTCCACCGATGGCCCCAAGATCAAAGCAGCGCTGGAAGATTTGAAGGCACCTGTCGACGGTGTTGTCACCACTTACAACAAGCCTTTCACGGCCAAGGATCACGAGGCTATTACTGTCAACATTCCAGTGTTTGGAGAGGTCATGGTTGACCATGTCATTTATGCCTACGAGGATGACCAAAAGAAAGCTTCTGAAGTTCGCGTTAAGGACGTCAACGCCAAGGGGGCCTTGACTTTTAAAAAATATACAAAACCCTGAGTCCGACAGAGTTTTATTGGTAGGCGGCCATGCGATGGGGATCATGTTCAAATACTTTGAACACCATCTTTCATTGCCAATTCACTCTCTAGGACGCTCACTCTAATGAACATCGACCAGCCACTTCAACTTCTTGGCGGGCTATCGCCTGCCACGTTCATGAGGCGCCATTGGCAAAAAAAACCGCTGGTCATTCGCCAGGCGATTCCCGGCATGACGGCGCCGCTGGAGCGTGCCGAGCTGTTTGATTTGGCCGCGCAAGACGATGTGCAGTCACGCCTGGTGATCCAAACACCAGCCACACCACAAAAACCGTGGCGGCTCAAGCAAGGCCCATTTGGACGCAAAAACCTGCCTGCCCTTAAGCAGCCTGGCTGGACACTGTTGGTTCAAGGCGTCGATTTGCACGATGCGCGGGTACGTGCTTTGCGCGACCAATTCCGGTTTGTGCCGGATGCCCGCTTGGACGATGTCATGGTGAGCTACGCCAGTGACGGTGGTGGGGTGGGCCCGCACTTCGACAGCTACGACGTCTTCCTGTTGCAAGCCCATGGAAAACGGCGTTGGCGCATCGGGCGGCAAAAAAACCTCGATTTGCAGCCGGGCATGCCCCTCAAAATTTTGTCCGACTTTGAACCCGAGCAGGAGTTTGTGCTGGAGGCTGGTGACATGCTCTACCTGCCCCCGCGCTACGCCCATGACGGCGTTGCATTGGGCGAGTGCATGACCTATTCCATTGGCTTTCGGTCACCTGCTGCGGGTGAGTTGGCGCAGGAAATTTTGCAACGTCTGGCCGAGCAATATTGCGATGAGGTGGGCGAGGCCCTGTACCGTGACCCAGGTCAAATCGCACAAGAACGGTGCGCGCAAATTCCCGCCGGTTTAGTCCAGTTTGGACGTGACGCATTAGATAAAGCACTGCGTGACCCCTTTGCCTTCAATCGCGCTTTGGGCGAATACCTCAGCGAGCCCAAGGCCCAGGTGTGGTTTGAGGGTGGCCATAGCGAACTTGACGCATCTCAGGGGGTCCGTTTGGATCGGCGCACCCAAATGTTGTACGACGAGGCGCACATTTTTATCAACGGTGAGAGCTTTCTTGCGCGGGGGCAAGATGCCAAACTAATGCCGTGCGCTCTTCCCGCGTA
>CAITHK010000214.1 GCA_903892175.1 uncultured Burkholderiales bacterium
CCTGTCCGTTCCTTTGGATTGATCTTGCTTGCCCTGTGGGCCCTGCCCTCGGGTTGGGCCCAAACCTATCCGGCCAAGCCCATCACCCTGGTTGTGCCTTTTGCACCAGGAGGCGGCACCGACAGCATCGCGCGTGATGTGGCGAAATCATTGAGCGAGAAATTAGGCCAACCCGTGGTGGTGGACAACAAGGGGGGCGGAGGCGGCGCACTGGGCGCCCATGCGGTGGCCAAAAGTGCCGCCGATGGTTACACGCTGCTGTTTGCCACGTCAACCTTGGTGACCAACGCCGCATCCGAAGCCTCGGGCAACTATCAGATTGAAAAAGACTTTGCCCCCATTGCCATGATCGGTCGCGGCCCGCTGCTGGTGGTGACCAGCAAATCGCTGGGGGTGAAGTCCATGGCGCAACTCAAAACCACGGTGGCTGCGATACCGCAAGGGGTGGACTTTTGCTCAGCGGGCAACGGCAGCATCAACCATTTGGCAGGTGAGTTGTTTCGCCAGCTCAGTGGCTTGAGCCTGACGCACATTCCCTACAAAGGCAGTGGACCGGCCACCATCGACTTGTTGGCCGGACGGGTGCAGTTGTTCTTTGCGACGGTGCCAACCATCTTGCCGTATGTGCGCGACCAACGGGTGGAGTTGCTGGCCGTGACCAGCGCGAAACGCTCGCCTTTGTTTCCCAACACACCGACCATGGCCGAGTCGGGCTACAAAGACTTTGACATCTCCACCTGGTGGGGCGTTCTGGCACCGGCCAAGACGCCCAAGGTGATCGTGGACAAACTCAACCACGCCATCCACGAAGCTGCCGCGCGCGATCCGGTGCACGCGCGTTTGCAGCAAGAAGGCGCTCAAGCCGTCAGTGGCACCCCGGAGGAGTTTGCTCAGGCACTGTCGCGCGAGTTGGTGCAGTGGCGCGGGGTGGCCAAAGCAGCAGGCTTGCGCGGCGAGACGCCTTGACGCCATCTTGCGCCCAGCAGTCTCCCAAGGGTAGCGGCGGATGAATGCCGCCCCCTAAGAACTTAGGCTTGGCTCAAACCCGCTTTGACCCGGTCGGGCGTGAGCGGCAAGCGCCTGAACCGCACGCCAGTGGCATCGAACACGGCGTTGGCCAAGGCAGCTCCGGTGGGCCCTTGCGAGGCTTCCCCGGTGCCAAGGAATGGCGCACCCGGACGGTCGATCAACACCACCTCAACAGGCGGCACTTCTGAGAAAGTCAGGATGGGGTAGCTGGCCCAGTCGCTGGAGAGCACCTTGGTGTCGTCGAACTTGACTTCTTCTTTGAGCGACCAGCTCAGCGACTGAATCAAGCCACCTTCGATTTGGTTGCTCACGCCATCGGGGTTGACGATGTGGCCCACATCGGCCGAGGCCACTGCGCGCAGCACGCGGATGCGGCCATTGCGGCGGTTGACTTCCACTTCCAAAGCCACGGCGCAGTAACCCGCGATGTTTTTGTAGCGGGCAAACGCAATGCCGCGTCCGCGACCTTCAGTCCTTTTCCACTCGGCCCAGCCAAAAGCTTTGGCGGCTTTAACCAAGGCATCACGGGCCCGTTCGTCCTTCAAAAATCGCAAGCGGTATTCCAGCGGATCCGCCTTGGCCGCCAGCGCCAGCTCGTCCATGAACGACTCGATGGCAAACACGTTGGCATACGCCCCCAGGCCTCGGGTGGACGAGGCGCGCAGGGGCATGTCGGTGATGAAGTGGGTCAGCACTTTGTGGCCGGGGAAGTCGTACAAGGCAATGGCGTTGCGGTCGGCTGCGTAATTGGGCGGGCCACCGTTGACGGGCAAGGGCAGGGTGAAGGGTTTTTCAAGATAGCGCGCCGACAACAAGTTGCCGGGCTCGCCACTGGGGCGTGTGCCGTGCGGTGTGGACCAGACCTGCAAGTCCCAATCGAGCACATTGCCTTGCGCGTCCAAGCCAGCTTGAACCTGGATTTCCATGGCCGAACCATAGGGCTCCCAGGTGTGTTCTTGCTCACGGGTGTACTGCAAGCGCACAGGGTTTGCGGGCACGGCAGCGGCCAACAGCGCAGCGTCTGCAGCGGCGTCATCAGCCAGGTTGTGGCCATAGCACCCTGCACCTTGCATGTGTTGGCAGCGCACCTTGGCGGGCTCCATGCCGAGCATCTTGGCAATCGCGACGCTGGTCTCAAAGACCGACTGGCTGTGGGTTTGAATCAACATCACCCCATCTGCACCCAAGGTGGCGATGGCCGCCGAGGTGCCAATGGAGGCATGCATATGGTAAGGGCGCTGGTAGGTGGCCTGCATAGTTTTCGCCACGGGCTCGCCACCGGCACGCACTTGCGTCTTGGTGTCAATGAGTTTGTTGGGTTTGGTTTTGCGCAGCCATTCAAAGATGCCGTCGTGGCCTGGCAAGACTTTGTCGACCTGCCACTTGGCCGAGGCGGCCATGGCCTTGGCGGCGGCCAGTGCTTGTTCTTCGCGCTTGGCGACCACGCCCAAGAAACTACCGTTGCGCACGGCCTTGACCACGCCCGGCATTTTTTGCACGGCGGCTAAATTGACCGACAGCAACTTGGCTTGGTAAGTGGGCGGGCGCACGATGTGGCCAAACAACATGCCTGCGGGGCGATGCTCTTGCACAAACTTGGCCTGACCCAGCATCTTGGGCGTCAAGTCAACCCGATGCACGGGGTGACCGATGTAACGATGGCGGTGCGCGGGTTTGGGTTTGACCAGGCCCGTGGCTTCGCGGTTGAGGGCTTCGCCCGAGACCAAATCCCAATACGCCACTTGCTCACCACTGATGGCACTGACCATGCCGTCGTGCACGCTCAAGCTGTCGAGGGGTTGTTTGATTTTTTCTGCGGCCAATTCAAGCAGGATGGCCCGCACCTCCGCCGAGGCGTATTGCACGGCTGTGGCGCAATAGGGCATCGAGAACGAGCCCGCTGTCACGCCCTCGTTGGGCACTAAGGCGGTGTCGCCCGAGATGACCTGCACACGCGACAAATCGATGTCGAGTTCCTCGGCGCAAATTTGTGTCACGGCGGTCAAGATGCCCTGCCCCAACTCGACCTTGCCCACGAGCAGGGTGACGGTCTGGTTGGCGTTGACGCGCAGCCATGCATTGAGTTTGCGGTGGGTGTTGAGGTCGCCGGGCAAACGCGGTTTGGCACTGACCGCGGCGGTTTGGGACAAAGCCGCATCCAGGGGAATGCCAAAAGCGAGCGAGACATAGCCCGTGGTTTTCAAGAAGCCACGGCGGGTGGAGGTGAGTGTGGTGTTCATGATCAAGCCTCCTTGGCCGCGCGCAGCACGGCACGCACGATGCGGTTGTGAGCGCCACAGCGGCACAAATTGCCATCCAGGGCCGAGCGCACTTCGGCGTCGGTAGGTTTGGGGTTGCGGTCCAGCAAAGCTTGGGCTTGCACGATCATGCCGGAGGTGCAGTAGCCGCACTGTGCGGCCTGTTCGTCGATGAAGGCTTGTTGCAAGCGGCTGGGTTGCTTGCCATCTGTCATGCCTTCCAAGGTGATCACCGCGCGACCTGCCACAGACGAGAGTGGCGCCACACAGCTGCGCAGCGGGTTGCCGTCGACCATGACGGCGCAAGCGCCACATTGGGCTTTGCCACAACCGTACTTGCTGCCATTGATTTGAAAATCGTTGGCCAGCACGGTCAGCAAAGGCGTGGCCTCTGCCGCCGGGCTGCGCACCGGTTTGCCATTGAGTTTGAAGCTGATCACGGGTGTCTCCTTGTTTGTGATGGATGCAGGGCGGCGGCAAAGCGCCGCGCTTTACTGCTCGTCAATGATCGGGTTGGACAGGGTGCCAATGCCCTCGATCTCGATCTCGCACACGTCTCCGGGCGCCATCCACACGGGCGGATTGCGGGCATAGCCCACACCCGCAGGGGTGCCGGTGATGATGACGTCACCCGGCTCCAGCGTCATGCATTCGGTGATGATGCGCAAGGACTCGACCACGTCCCACAAAAAGTCTTTGGTGTTGGCGTCTTGCATGACTTTGCCGTTCAGGCGCGACTGAATGCGCAGACCTGCACCACCCGGTGGCAGCTCGTCGGGGGTGACCAACCAGGGGCCAAAGGGGCCGCTGTCGTCGAAGTTTTTGCCAATCGTCCACTGGCCCGATTTGCGCTGGTAGTCACGCAAACTGCCGTCGTTGAAACACGAGTAACCCGCCACGCAGTCCAAGGCGTTGGCAGCGGTGAGGTGGCGCGCACGCTTGCCGATGATGACGGCCAATTCGGCCTCGTAGTCGAGTTTTGTCGAGACTTTGGGGCGAACTAATGGAGCCAAATGGCCGACCATGAGA
>CAITHK010000215.1 GCA_903892175.1 uncultured Burkholderiales bacterium
GGGAGGTTGTCCCCAGCCACAAGGCCAGACTTCACAGGGGTTGCTTGCAGTAAGTAGCGCGCCACACGTATCCCTTTTGATTACATTTGAAAGATTCCTGTGGCGAATAATAATACTAATTTTGTTGTTTTTGTTACTTTGCAATACTTAAAGTTTCATTTCCTGCAACTTTATGGCGTGTGTGCCCAAGGCTGCAACACCAGGCGGACCCACATAGAGAAAAGGGGGGTGGCACTTGTTCGGTGCACAAAACCGAGGGTTGACCCGCAAGCCACGCAATGTGAGGCGAATAAAGCCCCAAATTCGCGCACAATTTGCCCCTGAACCGACTGTCTTCGGTTCTGCGATTGGCACCCTTATTGCAAGACCAAGACATACAACTTTGTTTATCTTTTTGCCCATCAGGAGCACCCACATGATCAAACGCGCTTTTTTGAAAACCAGCCTGAGCCTGGCCTTGGTTGCCAGTTTTGGTTTGGCGCAAGCCCAAACCACGCCCATCAAGTTCCAACTGGACTGGCGTTTTGAGGGCCCTGCTGCTTTGTTTTTGGTGCCTGTTGCCAAAGGCTATTTCAAAGACGCCAAGCTCGATGTGACGGTGGATGCTGGCAACGGCTCGGGCGGTGCAGTCACACGTGTGGCGTCTGGTACCTACGACATGGGCTTTGCCGACTTGGCCGCCTTGATGGAGTTCAACGCCAACAACCCCGACGCGCCCAACAAACCTGTGGCCGTGATGATGGTCTACAACAACACGCCCGCCTCGGTGATGGCGCTGAAAAAATCAGGCATCAAAACGCCCGCAGACCTGAGCGGCAAAAAATTGGGCGCCCCCGTGTTTGACGCTGGCCGTCGCGCGTTCCCCATCTTTGCCAAGGCCAACAACGTGAGCAATGTGGCCTGGACAGCGATGGATCCACCTTTGCGCGAGACCATGCTGGTTCGTGGTGACGTGGACGCCATCACAGGCTTTACCTTCACTTCACTGCTCAACATCGAAGCACGTGGCGTCAAAGCCGACGACGTGGTGGTGCTCCAATACCCTGACTACGGCGTCAAGTTGTATGGCAACGCCATCATCGTGAGCCCCAAATTGATCAAAGAAAACCCAGCGGCCATCAAAGCGTTCTTGAGCGCTTTTGCCAAGGGAATGAAAGACGTGATTGCTGATCCAAAAGCCGCCATCGAGACCGTGAAGGCACGCGACGGCATCATCAACACCGAACTTGAAACACGCCGCTTGCAGCTTTCCATTGACACCGTCATCAACAGCCCAGACGCTCGCGCAGAAGGCTTTGGTCAAATCAAAGGCCCTCGCCTGTCGTTGATGGCCTCGCAAGTGTCTGATGCGTTCAACACCAAAACCCGCGTCAACGCAGACATCATTTGGAATGGCAGCTTCTTGCCCACCGCCAAAGAACTCGATGTGTTGCCCAAGCCCAAGAAATAAGCGGCACGGACACGATGACTTCAACTGCTGACAACTTCGTCGACTTTCAAAACGTCTGGCTGGCCTACAACGACGAGTTGCTGGCACAAAACCACTATGCGGTGGAAGACATCAACCTGCAAGTCAAACAAGGCGAGTTCATTGCCATCGTGGGGCCTTCAGGTTGCGGCAAGTCGACCTTCATGAAGCTCACCACGGGTTTGCGCAAGCCCAGCCGTGGCACCATCCATGTCGATGGCCAGCCTGTCACAGGGCCGCTCAAAATCAGCGGCATGGCGTTTCAAGCGTCATCCCTGCTGCCCTGGCGCACCACCTTAGACAATGTGTTGCTGCCGCTTGAAATTGTGGAGCCCTACCGATCCAACTTCAAAGCCAAAAAAGCAGAGTACGAAGCGCGCGCCATAAAGCTGTTGCACACCGTGGGCTTAGGCGGCTATGAGCATCAGTACCCGTGGCAACTGTCTGGCGGCATGCAACAGCGGGCCAGCATTTGCCGCGCTTTGATCCATGAACCCAAAATGCTGTTGCTCGACGAGCCCTTTGGTGCACTCGACGCCTTCACCCGTGAAGAGCTGTGGTGCACCTTGCGTGACTTGTGGACAGAACAAAAATTCAACGTGATCTTGGTCACGCATGATTTGCGCGAATCGGTGTTTTTGGCCGACACGGTGTATGTGATGAGCAAGAGCCCTGGCCGATTTGTGGTCAAACGTCACATCGACTTGCCGCGTCCCCGGGACTTGGAAGTGACCTACACGCCAGCGTTCACCGACATCGTGCACGAGTTGCGCGGCCACATTGGCGCGATTCGTAAAACCGGCGCCGTCATCTCTCAATAAGCACCATGAATCAAAAACAAATCGAACGTTGGTCGCCTTGGGCGTTGCTGATCCTGACCTTGCTGCTGTGGCAAGGGCTGTGCTCAGTGTTTGCTGTCTCAGAATTTGTGTTTCCCAGTCCACTGCGGATTTGGGAGCAAATGGTCGAGTTTCGCGACGTCATCGCCGCCCATGCGTGGCGCACCTACTGGGTCACCATGGCGGGCTTTGGCATTGCCATTGTGGTGGGCGTGTTGCTGGGATTCGTCATTGGCAGCTCACGCATTGCCTATGCTGCGGTCTACCCCTTGATGACGGGTTTCAATGCGCTGCCCAAAGCAGCCTTTGTTCCGATCTTGGTGGTGTGGTTTGGCATTGGGGTCGGGCCCGCGATCTTGACGGCCTTCTTGATCAGCTTTTTCCCCATCATGGTCAACATTGCCACGGGCTTGGCGACCTTAGAGCCTGAACTGGAAGACGTGTTGCGCGTGCTGGGTGCCAAACGCTGGGACGTGTTGGTCAAAGTGGGCTTGCCACGCTCCATGCCCTACTTTTATGGCTCACTCAAAGTGGCCATCACCCTGGCCTTTGTGGGCACCACGGTGTCTGAGATGACCGCGGCCAACGAAGGCATTGGCTACTTATTGATCTCCGCAGGGTCTGCCATGCAAATGGGCCTGGCCTTTGCGGGTTTGGTGGTGGTCGGTGCCATGGCGATGGTGATGTACGAGCTCTTTAGCTACGTTGAAAAGCACACCACCGGCTGGGCGCACCGAGGCTCACAAAACCACTGAGAATTCCATTCCCCCAAAAACCGCTGGCCACCCCCGCGGTTTTTTTACTTCTTTACTATTCAATCGAAGCCATCACGTCTTTGAATATGCAGCGGCAATTCAATAAATTCGTTACTTTTGCGAATATCATCAAAATCACTTTCGCCCGGCGTCTTAGCCCCTGAGACGTTCCGGTTTTTCAAATTCAACGGCGATACCCATGGCATCTTCCACAGACCCAACGTCCGAGGCCAAGCAACTCGGCCCCAACTCCAATGACAAACTGTTCATGGCCTTCTTGGTCTTGGTTGTGATCGCCGTCACGATGCTTGGCGTCGTGAACTACAAAGAAGCCCTGAAGACGGAAGCCTCCAAAAGCAATGGCGAAGCTTGGGTAGCCTGGTTGACCGAAGTGGGTACCACGCGCTTTGAAGAAGACACTCAGATCCCTGCATGCAAAGGTGGCGTCAAACCAGCGGCCAATGCCAAAGCCGGCGCGCAAGGCACTTGGGGCGCTTGCTTGGCGCACATCCTGAGTGCGACAGATTTGAAAGACCAAATCAACCCATTCTTCAATGTGGCGCCTCATTTTGTGGCGGCCTGTGTGCCATCCGACCGCACCTTGATGGGTGCTATTTTGTTGGAGGACTTGATGCCCACCCCACCCGGCTCGGCCACACCTTTTGTAGCCACTCAGTTGGTGGAAGCTGACGCCATCGACTACAAGATGCAGTTGCGTTTGTCCGTTTGTGACAAGGGCGGTTATGCGATCAAAGTTGCTGAGTTCGAATTTTGAGGTCTGACATGGAAAACAAACGCGATGACTTTCTGAAAGACCTCGATGTCAGTGCCATTCTTGGGCAAGACCAAGAGGCCGACATCCCCCGCGACTTGCCCATGCGCAAGTGGCTCTACTCTTGGCTGCTCGACCCGAACATTGCGGGCAACTTTCAAAAAGATTTAGACAAGTGGATCAGCTACCTGATCATTGGCAACTTGTTCAGCCTGATGTTCGAACACGTGCCTGCGGTGTACGAACCTTACCGCGGCTGGTTTGAGTTCTTTGACATCTTTTCTGTGGCCGTCTTCACCGTTGAATACGCGTTGCGTTTGTACCTCGCGCCAGAAGACGAAGAGTTCAAAAACCGCAAAAGTGCACGCTGGGGCTTCATCTCGAGCCCATTTGCCATCATCGATTTCTTGGCGGTAGCGCCCTTCTATTTGAAGGCCTTCATCCCCATTGACTTGCGCGTTCTGCGGTTCTTGCGGCTGTTGCGGATTTTGAAATTGTTCCGCGTCTTGATCCCTGCCTATGCTGAGTTCAAAGAGCTGAACAAAGACCGCACATTCCGTCAAAAGGTCCACGCCCTGGTCTTCCCCAGTGCCTATGGCGGCACCATGCAACACATCTTCGAGGTGTTCATTGCGGTGTGGGTGTTGCTGTCAGTGATGGCGGTCATTTTGGAGTCGGTCAAGAGCATCCACTACATCTTGCACCTGCAATTCGTGATTTTGGACGCAGTGGCCGTGGCAATCTTCACGGTCGAATACTGCATGCGTCTGTATTCATGTGTCGAAGAGCCCGGCTACAAAGGCGCCTTCATGGGACGCTTGAAACAAGCCCGATCACCCTCAACCTTCATTGACTTTTTGGCGGTTCTGCCCTTCTTCTTGGAAGTTTTCTTGCACCACTTGATCGACCTGCGCTTCTTACGGGTCTTCCGATTGGCACGACTCCTCAAACTCACGCGCGGCAGCGATGCCACTGCCGTGTTGGTCAAGGTGGTGGTGCGCGAATGGCCCGTGATGGGCGCCGCCACCTTCATCATGATGCTGTTGTTGGTCTTGACGGCCAGCTTGGGTTACTTGTTTGAATACGACGCACAGCCTGAGAAGTTCGAGAACATCCCAACCTCGATCTATTGGGCGGTGATCACTTTGGCATCTGTGGGCTATGGCGACATTTCGCCTGTGACGCCCATGGGCCGTGCCATGACCAGTATCTTGGCGCTGATGGGCATTGGTATTTTTGCCATCCCTGCCGCCTTGCTGGCCTCCGCCTTCAGTGACGAATTGGTCAAAGAGCGCGACCAATTGAAAGCCAACTTGTTTGCGATCCTCAAAGATGGACACATCAGTGAGGAAGAAGCAGAAATCATTCGGTCCGAAGCCAAGCGCTTGCACTTGACCATCACCGAAGTGAATGCCTTGATTGAGGTGGTGATCAAAGAGCATGAGTTGGAAGAGCGTAACCCGCTGCCTATCCACAAGATCGCCGAGAACCCAGCTTTGGCGGTCGAGCACTACAAGGTCTTGCTGGGGCAAATTCGCCAACTCGGCGTGCAAATTGACGAAACACAATTTGAAGCAGCCGCACAAAAAAATTCTGGATTGTCATCCAACGAACTGGCTTTGTGGCACAAAATTCAGGGCAAAGACTAAGCCCCAAGCCTTCCCAAGACGCATCAATATTCATCCAACCAGCGGTCACACAGGTGTGTGACCGTTTTGTTGTGACGTCACCTTTATTCAATTCATTTCGTTAGAACTTTGCAATGACAACAGGATTCAAAAACACCCTGATGGAAATATTGGACGGCTCGCCAAAACACGCGGCGAGCCGCTTTGTGGAGTGGGCCATCACCTTGGTGGTGTTGGTCAACTGCTCAGCCGTCATCCTTGACTCCGTGCCAGAAATTCACGCCGAGTTCAAGGACTTCTTCCATGAACTGGAGTTTTGGAGCGTGATGTTTTTCACGGTGGAATACATCGCGCGCGTTTGGTCACTGGGCGCCAAGTACGACCGTGATCACGGAGGCTCCTGGAAGGGACGTTTCCAATACATGTTCAGCCCCTTTGGCTTGGTCGACTTCTTTGCCACCATGCCGCATTACCTGCACATGTTCTTCCCTGCACTGGATTTGCGCATCTTGCGCGTGCTGCGACTGCTGCGAATCTTGAAACTGTCCAAATACAACACCGCCTTACAAGACTTGTTTCATGCGGTGTACTCAGAACGCCAAGCGTTTGGCTCGGCCGTGTTTTTGCTGACCATCGCCACCATTGTTTCTGCCTCGCTCATGCACTTTGCAGAGGGCCACCACCAGCCAGAGTTTTTTGGCACGATCCCCCATTCCATTTACTGGGCCATCGTCACCATCACTTCAGGCTACGGCAACGTTGAACCCATGACCAAAGCCGGAGAAGCCATTGCACTCATCACGGGCTTTCTCGGCGTGTGCATGGCGGCCATCATGACCGGTATCGTGGCCTCGGCTTTCTCCAACCAAGTCGCTCGTAAGAAAGCGGCCTTTGAAGCCCAACTGCGCGAAGTGTTTTCAGACGGCAACATGTCCGATGAAGAACAAGCTACCTTGAAACGCCTGCAAGCGCATTACCGACTCACCGATGAGCAAGTGGAAGCCATGGTGCTCCGTGCAAAAAACAAATCGACCGCCACCGAATGAGCGCACCCATGAACACAGCAGTTCCAAACCTCTCTACTTACCAGCGCATCAAGCGCCGCACCTTCGAAATCATGGAAGGTGAGGTGCCTGACGCCTACAGCCACTTCGTTGAAATTTTCATTGCCTTGCTGGTGGTGGCCAATGTGATTGGCATCATCTTGGAATCTGTGCCAGCGATCCATGAAGCCTTCGAGTACGAATTCCACGCTTTTGACGTATTCAGCGTGGCGGTGTTCTCGGTGGAGTTCGTGCTGCGGGTTTGGTCTTACAGTGAAAAATACCTGCACAGCGGGGGCACTGCCTGGCAAGGCCGTAAAGAGTATGTGTTCAGTTTTTACGGCATCATCGATTTCGTGAGCACCGTGCCCTTTTATTTGCAACTGATCTTCCCCGGCGCCGACTTGCGGGTGCTGCGCATGTTCCGCCTGATGCGAATTTTCAAACTCTCGCGCTACAACAGCGCGTTTGAAGACATGGTGGCCGCCGTCAAGGCCGAGAAGGACTCTTTCTCATCAGCGGTATTTTTGTTGTTCATCAGTTGTTTGCTGTTTTCATCCCTGATCTACATCATTGAAGGTCATGAGCAACCCGAGGTGTTCCCCTCCATTCCCGCCGCCATGCATTGGTTTGTCATCACCATCGTCTCGGGCTGGGGCAATGTGGACCCGGTGACCTTTTTGGGCTCGTTGTTGGTGATCTTGACGCAAATCTTGTCCATCGCCTTGGCCGCAATCTTGACAGGTGTGGTGGCTACCGCCTACACCGCACAAGTCGAACGTCGCCAAGCCTTGTATGAGATGGAAGTTCGCTCTGCATTGGCCGATGGGGTGGTGACTGACGAAGAGCAGGCAAAACTCAAAATGATGCAAGCCAAACTGGGCATGTCAGACGACCAAGTGCAATCCATCGTCACCCAGATGGAAGAAGAAAAGCACATTGCCGCTGCCAGCAAACAATCCTAAATTCACAGGGAACTCGACATGGACAACGGCGCTTACCAAAAGTACAAGCTAGAAAATCCCGACGTCTACACCCCGTTGACCACCTACGACTATCTGGACCTGTTTGTGCACCAACTGACTTGGACAGAGTGGCTGCTTTGCGGCTTGGCGCTGGCTCTGGCCGTCTTTGCGCTCTACAAGCTTTTCTTCAAACGAAAAGACAAAAAGCACGAAGACACCCACGAATAAAGCCAATCGACGGGTATCCTGAGGGCATGACCGGTTGGCACGCAAAACTCTCTCTGGCTTATGCCGTCTCAGGACCCCGCACCGTGGTTCGCTTTGAACACCAAGGCCCATTGCGGGTGCTGCAAAGCCTCTACCCTGAAGGTGAACGCGTCTGCCACAACGTGCTGGTGCATCCGCCCGGCGGATTGGTAGGCGGTGACACCTTGGACATCCAGGTGCAACTCGACGACCACAGCCATGGGCTCATCACCACCCCCGGTGCCACGCGTTTTTACCGCAGCGAAAACGGCCTGGCCACCCAACAAGTTCACGCCCTGTTGGGCCCTCACACCCGACTGGAATGGCTGCCCCTCGAGACGATTGCCTACAACGGCTGTCATGGGCTCAACCACGCAACGTTTGACATGGCGCCCAGTGCCGAGTTGATGGCTTGGGACATCACGGCCTTGGGCCTGCCCAGCGCCAATTTGCCGTTTGACAAGGGTCAACTGCAACAGCACCTTGAAATCAAAGGCGTGTGGTTAGAGCGCGGCCTGATCGACGCGCAAGACCAGCGCTTGCTCAACGGCCCCCTGGGGCTGGCGGGTCAGCGCTGCATGGCCACGCTGGTGTTTGCCTGTGGGGCTGATTTGAACCGTGAGCGGCGCGAATTGGCCCTGAGTGTGGCGCGCGAAGCCTTGGGAGACGCCGTGCCCGGCGTGCAAGCGGGTGTCACCTCACCGCACCCGCGTGTGGTGGTGTTGCGCACCCTCTCCCCCTTGGTCGAACCGGCTCAGCAGTTGCTGCGCCGCGTGTGGGCGGCATGGCGCAAAGGGCTGTGGCAGATGGGCGATACACCGCCTCGCATTTGGGCCATGTGAGACACGAACTGCGGATTCAAATGGCCACCAGCTGGCGCACCCCGTTGGCTTGCATGTCGCGCCCCGCGCCACGGGCAATCACCTCACCGCGCTCCATCACCAAATAATCATCAGCCAGTTCTTCGGCAAAGTCGTAATACTGCTCGCACAACACAATGGCCATGTCGCCCCGACTGGCCAACATGCGAATCACACGACCGATGTCTTTGATGATGCTGGGCTGGATGCCCTCTGTCGGCTCGTCCAACACCAAGAGCTTGGGCCCAGAGGCCAATGCACGGGCAATCGCCAGCTGTTGTTGCTGCCCACCCGACAAGTCGCCACCACGGCGATGCAGCATTTGTTTCAGCACCGGAAACAACTCAAACAACTCTGTGGGGATATCCGTTCCTGAAGGCCGCGTGGCCAAGCCCATGCGCAGGTTGTCTTCGACCGTCAAGCGGGCAAAAATTTCGCGTCCCTGAGGAACGTAACCAATGCCAGCGCGCGCACGCTCGTAAGGTGCTGCGCGCTCAATCGCTTGGCCATTGAACACCATGGTGCCGTTGCGAATCGGCACCGCGCCCATGAGTGACTTCAGCAAAGTGGTTTTGCCCACCCCATTGCGGCCCAGCAGCACGGTGATGCGGCCCAGGTGGGCCTCAAAGCTCACATCGCGCAAGATGTGTGAGCCACCGTAGTACTGGTTGACGTTGGCCACTTGGAGCAGTGGCGGGTGTGTGTTGGTCATTGAATTCATCGTCCCTGTTCGTCGGCTTTGTTCATCGACTTTTCTCATCGGCCCAAATAGACCTCAATCACACGCTCATCGGTCTGCACCTGATCCAGCGTGCCCTGCGCCAACACAGAGCCGTCGCACAACACCGTCACGATGTCTGAGATGGTGTTGATGAAACTCATGTCGTGCTCCACCACCATCAAAGAATGTTTGCCCTTGAGGGTCAAAAACAACTCGGCAGTTCGCTCTGTTTCAAAGTCGGTCATGCCCGCCACAGGTTCATCCAGCAGCAGCAACTTGGGGTCTTGCATGAGCAGCATGCCAATCTCCAGCCATTGCTTTTGGCCGTGGCTCAAGTTACCCGCTTGGCGCGTGACGCTGTCTTCTAGGTGGATGGTGTGCAACACCTCACTCAAGCGGTCACGCTGCGTGCCATTGAGTTTGAAAAACATGGAAGCTGCCACGCCTTTGTGCGTCTTCAAGGCCAGCTCCAGGTTTTCAAACACGCTCAAGTGTTCAAACACCGTGGGTTTTTGAAATTTGCGGCCAATGCCGAGCTGGGCAATTTCGGGCTCGTTGTGGCGCAACAAGTCGATGGTGCTGCCAAAAAAGACTTGCCCCGAATCGGGCTTGGTCTTGCCCGTGATGATGTCCATCATGGTGGTCTTGCCCGCACCATTGGGACCGATGATGCAGCGTAATTCACCGGGCGCAATGTCCAACGACAAATGGTTGATGGCTTTGAATCCGTCAAAGCTCACGTTCACATCTTCCAGATACAAAATGCGGCCATGCGTCACATCCAATGAGCCGGGTTCATGCACGCGGCCATAGCCCGCGCTGCGGTCCCCCGAATTCACCTCAGGCGCCACACGCGATTGGTGAGCCGCCAGGCGCTCAGAGCCTTGTTCAAACAGATCGGGCGTCATGCTTTGTCTCCTGCACGCTTGTTCAACCAACCCATCACACCTTGTGGCAGGTACAGCGTGACACCAATGAACAACGCCCCCAAAAAGTACAACCAGAACTCAGGCGCTGTCACAGTCAACCAACTCTTGGCACCGTTGACCAAAAAGGCACCCACGATCGGCCCAATCAACGTGGCGCGTCCGCCCACTGCGGCCCAGACAGCCATCTCGATCGAGTTGGCAGGGCTCATCTCACTCGGGTTGATGATGCCCACCTGAGGCACATACAACGCACCGGCAATGCCACACATCACCGCCGAGATCACCCAAATGGTCAGCTTGTAGGGCAGAGGTGAATAGCCCGAAAACATGACCCGACTTTCGGCGTCGCGAATGGCCTGCAACACGCGGCCAAACTTGCTTTGCACCAGCCAGCGGGCAAATAAGAAGCACAGTAGCAGCATGGCCGACGTCAGTACAAACAAAGTCATGCGCATGCCGGGCGTGGCAATGGGCAATTCCAAGATTCGTTTGAAATCGGTGAAGCCGTTGTTCCCACCAAACCCCGTCTCATTGCGAAAAAACAGCAGCATCGCGGCAAAGGTCAAGGCCTGCGTGATGATAGAGAAATACACGCCCTTGATGCGCGAGCGAAACGCAAAGTATCCAAACACCCAGGCCAGCACACCGGGCACCGCCACGATCAAGATCAAGGTGGCGATGAAGCTGTCACTGAAAGTCCAGTGCCAAGGCAGAGTTTTCCAGTCAAGGAAGACCATGAAGTCTGGCAAATTGCTTTTGTAATTGCCGTCGGTGCCAATTTGGCGCATGAGGTACATGCCCATCACATAGCCGCCCAACGCAAAGAACAAGCCGTGCCCCAGCGACAAAATGCCGGTGTAGCCCCAAATCAAGTCCATCGCCAAGGCGCAGATGGCGTAGCACATGATTTTGCCCACCAGAGCCACCGCGTAATCGCTCATGTGAAACACGCTCGCCGCTGGCACCCACAGGTTGAGCACCGGCACCACGGCGCACAGCGTCACCACGGCGGCCAAGAAAAACACCCACCCGGCACGTCCCAACAACGTCGGGGCACCAGGCAAGACCACAGGGGTTGTATTCATAGAAGTGTTGTCGTTCATGTCAAGCCTCCGCACTGCGGCCCTTCATGGCAAACAAGCCTTGAGGTCGTTTTTGGATGAAGACGATGATGAACACCAGCACCGCAATTTTGGCCAACACCGCACCGGCCAAGCCTTCCAGCAATTTGTTCATCAAGCCCAGCCCCAAGGCGGCATACACGGTGCCCGCCAACTGGCCCACCCCCCCGAGCACCACCACCATGAACGCATCCACGATGTAGCTTTGCCCCAGGTCTGGGCCCACGTTGCCAATTTGACTCAAGGCACAGCCTGCCAAACCTGCAATGCCGCAGCCCAATGAAAAAGCATAGGTGTCAATGCGCGCGGTGTTCACCCCCAAGGCAGACGCCATCGGGCGGTTTTGCGTCACACCCCTGACAAACAGCCCCAAACGGGTTTGGCTGATCAGCAAGGTCATGCCCACCAACACACACAAGGCAAAGGCAATGATCACCAAGCGGTTGTAGGGCAGCGACAAGTTGGCCAGCAGTTGCACGCCACCACTCATCCACGATGGGTTTTCCACCCCCACGTTTTGCGCCCCAAACACCGTGCGCACGCCTTGCATCAAGACCAAGCTGATGCCCCAGGTGGCCAGCAAGGTTTCCAGCGGGCGACCGTACAAATGGCGCAACACTGCGCGCTCCAACAGCGCACCCACAAAGGCGGCTGCCAAGAAAGAGGCAGGCACCGCGACCAACAAATACGCATCAAAAGCACCCGGCAGATACTGCCGAAACAGCCCTTGCACCACGTAGGTGGCATAAGCACCAATCATCATCAGCTCACCGTGGGCCATGTTGATCACGCCCATCAAGCCATAGGTGATGGCCAGTCCGAGCGCCACCAACAACAAAATAGAACCCAGACTGATGCCTGTGAACAAGGCCCCCAGTTTTTCGCCCCAGGCCAGCGCCGATTGAATCGTGCGCAAGGACGACTGCAACTGCACACGCACTTGCTTGTCGTCTTCTTGGCTCAAGCGTTGGTTGAGCAGCAGTTGGGTGTCCGGGGTTTGACTCTCGGCCAAGGCCTTGGCCGATGCCAAACGCTCGGAGGGTTTGTCGCTGTTGAGCAGCACAGCAGCGCGCGCCAACAGCATCTGCGTTTTGACTTGCGGGTTGGCTTCTGCACTCAAGGCCTTTTCTAACATGGCCAGTTTGGTTGGATCAGGCTCTTTCAGCAACGCATTCACCGCTTGCAAACGCTTGGCCGCATCGGGGCTGAGCAATTGCAGGGCGGCCAATGCGGAGTCGATCTCACCGCGCATGCGGTTGTTGTTGATCACATCTTGCGCGTCCCCATTCAGCGCGGTAGAAGCGCCCGTCACCGGGTCAATGGCTTGACCCTCGCGCACCAACAGCACTTGGTTGCCTTGCAGCTTGACGGCGTCATCTGCCATGGCTTGCAAAAATGCAGCTGTTTTTTCATCGGGGGA
The DNA here is from genome assembly GCA_903892175.1 of uncultured Burkholderiales bacterium. Lineage (GTDB taxonomy): Bacteria > Pseudomonadota > Gammaproteobacteria > Burkholderiales > Burkholderiaceae_C > Limnohabitans. The sequence goes on from CAITHK010000215.1 coordinate 12,768, forward strand.
CGCCAGCGCTTGTTGCAGCGCGGTGATGCGTGTGTCGGTGTCACCCACCGTCAACGCCAGCGCTTGAGCGGGAGTGAGTGCGTGGGCTTGTAAGCTGAAAAGCAGCCCCAACACCCAACCCAAAGAGACCAATCGATTCATCGACATTCCAGTAAAAAGGGGGAGGGCAGCGCCCTCCCCCAAGGTTCAAACCCAGGAGAAACGCTTACTTCTTCACAGGCTCATCAGGCTTCTTGTCATTGCCTTCGATGAACGGGCTCCATGGCTTGGCCTTCACAGGACCAGGCGTCTTCCACACCACGTTGAATTGGCCGTCGGCCTTGATCTCACCAATGAACACCGACTTGTGCAAGTGGTGGTTCTTCTCATCCATCTTGCTGGTGATGCCGCTGGGCGCCGTGAAGGTCTGACCCGCCATCGCCGCAATCACCTTGTCCACGTCCGTGCTCTTGGCCTTCTCGACCGCTTGCTTCCACATGTTGATGCCGATGTAGGTGGCTTCCATCGGGTCGTTGGTCAAAGGCTTGTCCTTGTGACCCGCAATGCCCTTGGCCTTGGCGTAGTCGCTCCACTTCTTGATGAACGCATCGTTGGTTGGGTTCTTGATGCTCATGAAGTAGTTCCATGCCGCCAAGTGGCCCACCAGCGGCTTGGTGTCCACACCGCGCAGCTCTTCTTCACCCACGCTGAATGCCACCACGGGCACGTCTTTGGCTTTCAAGCCTGCGTTGCCCAGTTCTTTGTAGAACGGCACGTTGGAGTCACCGTTGATGGTGGAGACCACCGCGGTTTTGCCACCGGCTGAGAATTTCTTGATGTCGGCCACGATGGTTTGGTAGTCGCTGTGGCCAAACGGGGTGTACTTTTCGTCGATGTCAGACTCTTTGACGCCTTTGCTCTTGAGGTAGGCGCGCAAGATTTTGTTGGTGGTGCGGGGGTACACGTAGTCGGTGCCCAGCAAGACCCAGCGCTTGGCAGCACCACCGTCTTTGCTCATCAAATAGTCGACCGCAGGGATGGCTTGTTGGTTGGGCGCAGCACCCGTGTAGAACACGTTTTTGCTGAGTTCTTCACCTTCGTATTGCACAGGGTAGAACAGCAGGCCGTTCATTTCTTCCACCACGGGCAAGACCGACTTGCGTGACACCGAGGTCCAGCAGCCAAAGATCACCGAGACTTTGTCTTGACCGAGCAGCTGCTTGGTTTTTTCTGCAAACAAAGGCCAGTTGGAAGCGGGGTCGACCACCACGGGTTCGAGCTTTTTGCCCAACACGCCGCCTTTGGCGTTGATTTCGTCAATCGCCATCAAGACGGTGTCTTTGAGCACGGTCTCCGAGATGGCCATGGTGCCCGACAGGCTGTGCAGCACACCCACCTTGATGGTGTCGGCAGCAAAGGCTTGCGGCACAACGGCAAACGATCCCACCGACAGCGCTGCTGCTGCGGCCAGGGCCTTGAGGTTTCCTCGACGATTCATCATGGGTGTACTCCAAAGTAAAAAAATTCTTCACGCGGGAACAACTCGACGCGCTCCTTCATCAACTGCAAAGCCCGTGCCAGCACGTCGTCCCCCAGCGAAATCTCAAACACCTATAAAGAACAAAACTTCAACCCCACAAACCCTTGATCGCCGCACCAAAACCGTACGAAACAAGGTCTAACCCTCCAAAGACGCACAAATCAAGTGCATTTCACCAAACACCATGTCGAGCTTGATGCACCAAAGCGTGCACATTCGCAGGGCAACCTAGAGGGACAATAGGGCACACAAGTTGCAAGCAGCACGACCATGGAACTCACACCCCGCGAAAAAGACAAACTCTTGATCTTCACAGCCGCCTTGCTGGCTGAACGGCGCCAAGCGCGCGGCCTGAAGCTCAACTACCCTGAAGCCGTGGCCCTGATCAGCGCTGCCGTCATGGAAGGCGCACGCGACGGCAAAACCGTGGCTCAACTCATGAGCGAAGGCCGCGCTGTGCTGACGCGGGCCGACGTGATGGATGGGGTGGCTGAGATGATTCCCGACATTCAAGTCGAAGCCACCTTCCCCGACGGCACCAAGCTCGTGACCGTGCACCAACCCATTCTTTGACCTTGCTTTTTTGCTGCGTGTCACACGCTGTGGAGCCGACCCGATGAACAAACTTCTTTCTTTTGTGAGCGCACTCAGCCTGAACGCCTGGGCCCATGAAGGCCATGGCGCCGAAGGCCTGTCGCATTACCACGCCACGGACGCGTGGGGCTTTGTGGCCGCAGCCGCAGCGGCGGCCATGCTGTGGTGGTTCACAGGCCGTGACAAATAAAGCGAGGCCACGATGACACCCGGAGAACTCTTCATCGACGAGGGCGAACACACCCTCAACCCAGGACGGCGCACGCTGACCCTGGTGGTGCAAAACACGGGCGACCGCCCCATCCAAGTGGGCTCGCATTACCACTTTGCAGAAACCAATGGCGCCTTGGGCTTTGACCGCACAGCGGCACATGGCATGCGCCTGAACATTGCCTCGGGCACTGCGGTTCGCTTCGAGCCCGGCCAACAACGCACGGTGGAGTTGGTTGACCTTGGCGGCGATCGTCAGGTGTTTGGGTTTCGCGGTTTGGTCAACGGCGCCATTGACGCGCCTGTCAAAGGACAACACTGATGGCAACGATTGGCAAACGCGCTTACGCAGAAATGTTTGGCCCCACCGTGGGCGACCGGGTTCGACTGGCCGACACCGATTTGGTGATTGAAGTCGAACAAGACTTCACCCTGCGCGCCGGTGGCTACGGCGAAGAAGTCAAATTTGGCGGCGGCAAAACCATCCGCGACGGCATGGCCCAAAGCCAACGCACGCGCGATGGCACAGGCAGCGGCCCGCAAGCAGGCGGCGCGGTGGACACCGTGCTCACCAACGCCCTCATCGTGGATCACTGGGGCATCGTCAAGGCCGACATTGGCCTCAAGGGCGGGCGCATTGTGGCCATTGGCAAAGCGGGCAACCCCGACACCCAAGCCGGTGTGGACATCGTGATTGGCCCGGGCACTGAAGTGATCAGCTGTGAGGGCAACATCGTCACCGCAGGCGGCATCGACACCCACATCCACTTCATCGCGCCGCAGCAAATTGAAGAAGCGCTGACCAGCGGTGTCACCACCATGATCGGCGGCGGCACCGGCCCGGCCACCGGCACCTTTGCCACCACTTGCACACCCGGGGCCTGGAACCTGGAGCGCATGCTGCAAGCCGCCGACGCCTTTCCCATGAACCTGGGCTTTTTGGGCAAGGGCAACGCGGCCCTGCCCGATGCTTTGCATGAGCAAATCAACGCCGGGGCCATTGGCCTCAAGCTACACGAAGACTGGGGCACCACACCCGCGGCCATTGACAACTGCTTGAACGTGGCCGAAGCCACCGACACGCAAGTGGCCATCCACACCGACACCCTCAACGAATCCGGCTTTGTGGAAGACACCGTGGCCGCCTTCAAAGGCCGCACCATCCACACCTTCCACACCGAAGGCGCGGGCGGTGGCCACGCCCCCGATATTTTGAAAGTGGTGGGCGAGGCCAATGTGCTGCCCTCCTCCACCAACCCCACGCGGCCCTACACCATCAACACCTTGGACGAACACGTCGACATGCTGATGGTCTGCCACCACCTCGACCCGTCGATTGCCGAAGACTTGGCGTTTGCCGAAAGTCGCATCCGCAAAGAAACCATTGCGGCCGAAGACATCTTGCATGACCTGGGTGCCATCAGCATGTTCAGCTCCGACAGCCAGGCCATGGGCCGCGTGGGCGAGGTGATCATCCGCACCTGGCAAACCGCGCACAAGATGAAGTTGCAGCGCGGCAAACTCCCGGGCGACTCTGAGCGCCACGACAACTTCCGCGTCAAGCGCTACTTGGCCAAATACACCATCAACCCCGCCATTGCGCACGGCATCAGCCACGAAGTGGGCAGCATCGAAGTGGGCAAATGGGCCGATCTGGTGATCTGGAAACCCGCCTTCTTTGGCGTCAAACCTGCCGTCATCTTGAAAGGTGGTTTCATTGCCATGGCCGCCATGGGCGACCCCAACGCGTCCATCCCAACGCCCCAACCGGTGCACTACCGTCCCATGTTTGGTGCTTATGGGGGTGCCCTGGCACGTGGCTCGCTCACCTTTGTGTCGCAAGCCGGATTGGCGGCAGGCATTGGCGGGCGTTTTGGTTTGCACAAAACCTTGAGCGCCGTGAAAAACATCCGTACCGTGGGCAAGCGGCACATGATCCACAACGACTATGCGCCCCGCATGGAAGTTGACGCCCAAACCTACGCGGTGCGCGCCGACGGTCACCTGCTGACCTGCGAACCTGCGGTGAGCCTGCCCATGACTCAACGTTACTTTTTGTTCTGATTGACAGATTCTGTATCACGGAATACTATTCAGGCATGATCCATTCGTTTCTTTGTGCCGACACAGAGCGTTTATTTGCCAGCCAGCAAGTACCGAGATTCGCCAACATAGAACGGGTGGCCCGACGAAAATTGTTGATCTTGCACGCCGCGACTGATTTGAAAAGCCTGCGCGTACCACCCGGCAATATGCTGGAAGCCCTCAAAGGTGATCGAAAAGGACAGCACAGCATTCGCATCAATGCGCAATGGCGCATTTGCTTTCGTTGGTTTGAGAACGGGCCACATCAAGTCGAAATCGTGGATTACCACTGAACATCTCACAGGTAAACGTCATGCCAAAAACCAAATTGCTTCCTGAAATTCACCCAGGTGAAGTGCTCTCTGAAGAGTTCATCAAACCCATGGGGCTGACGGCGCGTCAACTCTCGGCCGACATCGATGTACCCCCCAGCCGCATCAGTGACATCGTGAACGGGCGTCGCCCCATCACCGCTGACACAGCACTGCGCTTAGGTCACTTCTTTGGCATGGAAGCTCGCTTTTGGCTCAATTTACAAAGCGAATACGACGAGCGCGTCGCAAGACAAGTTTTTGAAAAAACGATCGCACCACGCATTCGTGTTTTTCAGCCTGATACAACGCATTAATTCCAAATACATGCTTCAAATCTCCAAATGCATTTCGGGCGGCAAAGGCTTAGCCGCTGCCCTGGTCAAACGTGCAACCACGGTAGAACTCGACTGGGACGTGCGGCAAAAAAGCCGCTTTGACGCCACCGACTCCGCAGGGCGCGCCCTAGGTGTGTTCTTGCCACGCGGCACCTTGGTGCGTGGCGGCGATGTGCTGGTGGCCGAGGACGGCTCGCTGATTCGTGTGCTGGCCGCCCCCCAAGAGGTGCTGCGCATCACCGCCTGTACCGAGCACGGCTCGCCGTTTGACCTGACCCGCGCCGCCTACCACCTGGGCAACCGCCATGTGCCGATTGAGCTGCAACCCGACCACCTCAAAATCGAACCCGACCACGTGCTGGCGGACATGCTGCGTGCCATGCACATGACCGTGGTCACGGTGCAAGAGTCGTTTGAACCCGAAGGCGGCGCCTACAGCAGCCAAGGCCATGCGCACTCGGCACATGGGCACGCGGGACATTCACATGGCGCTCACACACATGGCGCACACAGCCATGCCCATGACGACCACGACCCAAGCGATGGGCATGATCACGCCCATTGCAACCACGACCATCCGCATGCGCACTGAGCCCCGCGTGCCTGTGCCCCACACGCCCGCCACACCCCCACTGCTGCAACTGATCTGGCTGGCCTCACCCGCGTTGCCGATCGGCGGATTTTCGTATTCCGAGGGTTTAGAGGCTGCGATTGACCACGGCTTGGTTCACGACGAACACAGCGCTGCCGAGTGGTTGGTGCACCAACTGCACCTCACCCAATCGCGTGGCGACATGGCGGTGTTGGGTCAGATGGTCACAGCCTGGCAAGCGCATGACACCGAACGCCTCACCGCCCTGAGCCAATGGGTGCATGCCACGCGAGAGAGTGCCGAGTTGCGTTTGCAAGCCGAACAAATGGGCCGCTCCATGCTGGAGTGGTTGCGCAACCAAGACCAGATCGATGCCGACACTGTGGCCCTGTGCAACCGCTTGGTGCCCACCTACCCCTTGATGTTTGGTCTGGCCCTGTCGCGCACCGGCGCACCGCTGGACCAATGCTTGCAAGCCTATGCCTTTGGCTGGGCCGAGAACATGGTGCAAGCTGCGCTCAAGTCGGTGCCCTTGGGGCAAAACTCGGGGCAACGCATCTTGGCGCAACTGGCCCAACACATTGCACCTGCCGTGGCGTATGCCATGCAAGTCAGCGACGACACGCGGCAAGCGTTTTCTCCCATGCTGGCCATCCTGTCAGCGCAACACGAAACCCAATACTCCAGACTGTTTAGATCATGAGCACCCTGCACCACATCGCCAACCGCACCAAACACCTTCCTCCCCTGCGCGTGGGCATCGGCGGCCCTGTGGGTTCGGGCAAAACCACCTTGCTGGAAATGCTGTGCAAAGCCATGCGTGAGCAATACGACCTGGTGGCCATCACCAACGACATCTACACCAAAGAAGACCAACGCTTGTTGACGGTCAGTGGCGCCTTGGCTGCAGAACGCATCATGGGCGTGGAGACCGGTGGCTGCCCACACACCGCCATCCGGGAAGACGCGTCCATCAACCTCGAAGCCATCGACCGCATGCTGGTGGACTTTCCCAATGCCGATGTGGTGTTTGTGGAGAGCGGCGGCGACAACCTGGCCGCCACCTTCAGCCCCGAGTTGAGCGACTTGACCATCTACGTCATCGACGTGGCCGCCGGAGAAAAAATCCCACGCAAAGGCGGGCCCGGCATCACCAAGAGCGATTTGTTCGTCATCAACAAAACCGACCTGGCCCCTTATGTGGGCGCTGACCTGTCGGTGATGGAAGCCGACACCCAGCGCATGCGCGCCTCGCCCAAAGGCGTCAAGCCCTATGTGATGACCAACTTGCGCACGCTCGACGGCTTGCAAGCTGTCATCGACTTCATTGAAACCAAAGGCATGCTGCGCAGTGAACCTGCAGCGGCCTGAGCTTCAATAAATCTCCACCGGCACGCACAACTGGTAGCCCACGTTGCGGATGTTGCTGATGCAGTCTTTGTCAGCCCCCACCGCCATCAGTTTTTTACGCAGACGCACGATGCGCACCTCCAAGCTGGACTTGCTGGCCTCGTCCATGCTCAGCCCCAAAATTTGCAGCAGTTGCCACAGCTCTAGGCGCTGAGCTGGGGCCCGTGCCAAAGCGGTGATCACCGCCACATCGCCATCGCTCAACCGCTCTTCCCCAAGCGGGCCTTCCACCTTGAGGGTCATCACACGCAGCGTCAAAGCTGATGTCGTGCGCGAGGCAGCCAGTGCCACCTGGGCCGGCAGCTTGCGTGACACGGCCGCCACAGCAGCCAGCAGCTCTTCGGGGTCGACGGGCTTGGGCAAATATATATCGGCACCACTTTCGTAGCCTTGCACCTTGTCGGAAATTTTGTGCCGTGCCGTGACCATGATGATGCCCGACTGCGGATGCGCCGCCCTGAAACGACGCGTCAAGCTGTAGCCATCTTCGCCGGGCAAATTCAAATCCACCACCAGCACGTCGACAGGACCTGAGCGCAACGCATCGTCCAGGTCTTCGGCGCAGCTCAAGCCCTGCACCTGATGGCCGAGGTGCTGCAACAGCTCCACCAGCGAGTCGCGCAAGTCGTCGTGGTCTTCCACCACCACCATGTTCAAACGGGTAGACAAAACTCAAACCTCACACAGTCGTTGTCTGGAAGGTAGCGCACATCGCCCCCTAAATACACAGCCATTTGCTTGGACAAATGCAAGCCCAAGCCAGA
>CAITHK010000216.1 GCA_903892175.1 uncultured Burkholderiales bacterium
GCGTTGCAGCCTGTGGAGAGGAAGGCTCTGGCCTTGCGCGTAAGCGTAAGACGAAACCAGCCTCTGTGAAGCAGGAACCCACCGAAGCGACTATGCGTGAGGCAACTCATGTGTAGCACCGTAGGAATCTCCTGCCTTTAGGCGGGGGAGGATGTCAATTTTAGATGATCACATTTATTTTGTTTGTTTGTTGTCCATCTGATTCAGCTCATAGCTCGTACTACGTCCCGCTGTTTCAGTCCGGCGTAGCACCCCGCGCGCAATCAAATCGTTGATATCTCTCAGCGCAGTGTCAGATGAGCATTTGCCAATGGCTGCCCATTTTTTATTCGTCAGCTTGCCATCAAATCCATCGAGCATGCGATTGAGCACTTTGATCTGTCGCACGTTGAGCGGCGTGCCTGCCCACTGACGCCAGAAGTTGGCTTTCGCCAAAACACTCGTGAGGACTTGATCAGCCTCTTGAAGTGCGCGCAGCAAACAGGACAAAAACCAAGACAACCACTCGGTGGCATCTAGATTTCCCTTCTGAGTTTTTTCTAGCAAGTCGTAGTAGTCTTTGCGCTCTTTTTGAATCTGAGCAGACAGACTGTAAAAACGTTGCTTGCTTTGATCTGCGCGGGCCAAGGCCATGTCACCAATGGCGCGTGCAATACGACCGTTGCCATCATCAAACGGATGGATGGTCACAAACCATAAGTGGGCAAGGCCTGCTTTCACCATGGGATCAACTTCTTGATGGGTCTCGTACCAATTCAAAAAGTCAGTCATCTCTACAGACAGCAAATGTGCTGGTGGTGCTTCGTAATGGACACGGCGTCGGTGCATCGGCCCAGATACAACTTGCATAGGCCCATCTGCATCATCGCGCCAAGCGCCCACACGAATGGTGGTCAATCCACTTCGACCCGTTGGAAACAATGCAGCATGCCACGCTGTCAGTCTTTCGGTGGTAAGGGGAGTTGCGTGCAAGCTTGTGGCGTCAAGAATCATTTCCACGACACCGTCCACGTGACGGTCGGCAGGCATGAGTGCCCCAACATCTACGCCAAGCCTTCTTGCGATAGACGAGCGAACGGTTTGTGCATCAAGATGCTCACCTTCGATTTCGCTTGTTTTGAGGACATCGGCAGTCAGAGCTTCAAGGGTGGCTTGATCTTGTGAGCTCATTCCTTGATCGCGCATGCGTCCCATCAAGTGCCCTAAGGTTTGATGTACTTGGGCGAGCAATGGCATCAGGCTTTCGGCGTTGTATTGCCAATGGGGCCAGTCTTTGCTCTGCCAAACGTACAGGTTATCGCCGCTTTTCATGCGGCCATTAGACACCCAATTCGCCGCATGGTCAACTTAATCACCGTAAAATATGCGGTAAATATTTAAACAATCGCCGCATGGATTTTTCTCATGACTGTGCGTTGGTTGGTGAGAGTGGGGCGCGAAATTAGCGAAATAATCCGCGCGGAGTCTGGGACTTAAGGTGTGGACTGCTGTTCAAATCCAGAGTTCTATCTTCGTGCAATATTGGTGAAATTATGTTGTTAAGTTCTTGCCGTGCATTTCTCAGAAAAGTTTGAGACCTGACTGTTCAACTAGTATTCTGAACACATGCTTGATTTCAGAGAATTTGAAGCAGCCAACGACACTGAGTTCAAGCACCAACGCCATCAAACAAGTCAGATTCCTGAGCTAGCAATATCGCTAAGCTAACGTTACTTAGAAAATTTCTTCGCATCTTCTAATGCAGCACTTTCAAAGGCAGGCTTAAATGCCGCAAGTTCTTCTTGCCGCATGCCGACCTCTCCTGACATTGCCACATCTTTCCATTGCTTCACCACCTGAACGACCTTGGCTATAACTTCCTTGGTTTCTTGAGGCGATAGCTCGAATCGTGGTGCTTGTTCTACGAGTTGACGAACCGATGTGATGGGGCCGGTGTCCTCACTTAGCCATGTCTTAGACTCCCGTTCTTTGTCAGGGAAAGGGTTCAGATCAAAAGCGGGAGAGAGTTTCCATTGGTTGTTTCCAACGTGCAAGAAACCAATGTTTTGCAAATGATCATCAACGTTTGCAATGAGGTGATTAAACAGGAGTCGACGCCACAACTGCTTTGCGTCATCGGCAAAGTTCTTGCACTTAGAGCGCATGACGTCAATGATTTCAGTGTACGAATGTTCATCGTCGCGATTGGCCTGCAATAAAGTCGCGCCTGATATGTATGGAATTCGAGCCTGTTCAGGTGTTCGATCAAAGCGCCGAATAATTGCTACGGGTGATCCTTGAACCGAAATAATCCTAGCTTTGGCACTGTCAATTTGTGCATGACTTGCTAACTGAAGGGCAAGCACTTCACCTTTGGTAACGCTACGCTCATCGCTCACACTGGGGAACTTTCCCAAAGCCAGCGCACCGTCTGTATCCAACACGGTGCACTTGGGGCGCATGCCCCCAAGTGAGGTTCCCTTGCCTTGCAGATATTTCAGATCTTCGACTGTCTCTTGGCTCAGTTCTACGGCACGAGATGCGTTGAGAATTTTTTCAAGTTCGATTAAGCCTGGTGTTGTGCGTTCGCCTTGAGGGGTACTGCGTAAATACTGTCCCTTTTCGTCTCGCAACCGAAGTGCCCCAATTCGGCTGAAATCGTCAACTGCTGCCAGATAGTCGATTTCAGTCAGTGGTCCCAGCGAGGCATCCTTTGCGCGAGCTTTTGCGTGAGCTCTTGCGATCACACGCCGACCCCATGCATCAGGTTCCGTATCCGCTAATGCGAGGAAAAAACAAGAATCATTTTTTGTTGGAGGCTTGCGTAGTTGATAGCCAGATTGACGATTCAAGTCGGGTGAAACGTCAATGTTCGTTGGGTCTGTGAGCCACTCTTCGTTGTAGGCAAATTGTGAAAACTCGCGAGGACCATCTTTTACATAGATTAATTTCCCAAAAGGCTTTTCAAGTTTGCCTAGGCAAACCTCAAGTGTTGTTCTGATGGCCGTTGCTTTAAATGTTGGTGTGCTGGCCATCAAAACGCTCCTGTTTCTGTGGTGCTTTTCAATTTGCGAATGCGTTGCGGCAGCTTTTCGTCCATCAGTGTTAGACCGATGCTGTCTTGTGATGTATCCAGTAATTGATTGAGTTTTTCCAGTTCACCAAAGACTTGCAAAGCTCTAACGAAATATTGCAATGCAATGCCTGGATGACCAGCTTCCATTCTGCGAATCGTTATTGCGGATGTGCCAATGCGCTCAGCCAAGTCTTTTTGGCTCAGATGGCGACGCCGACGAGCAAGCGATATTCCCAGTCCCAACCGATGAAGGCTGCGAGTGACTGGCAGAGGAATAGGAGATGGTGTTTTCATGCTTTTAAACGCTCTCTAAAGATGCTTAAATTAATTTTGGCAATCTAAAAAGAGCAATTATGCATATTTGTCTGCAAATGGCCAGAGATTTTCGTTAAAAAACTAATTGGAGTGTTTATAAAACTTAAGGAATTTTTTTAGGTGGTTTAAGAGCTTGAACTGACTGTGGGCCAATGAGCTATTTGAGGATTGGCGAAATGGAGTTTTCGCACAAGTTCACCAATCAGTTCCTTATCAGTTCTCCATTGATTTCCTGAAATAGAGACAGTTGTCACTCTACTTAATCAAAGGAGCGAATATGCGGTCTAAAACACCTGCCCAAACCGGGCGCACTTCACCTCTTGGCATCCCCGGCCAAGAAGCCCTGCCAGCCGAGCGAATGGTCTTCACCGAAGCTAACTTGGCATCCCGTTGGGGCATGAGCCCCAAAACCCTGCAACGCTGGCGAACCGAAGGTCGTGGGCCCCACTACCTGAAGCTCGGCAAGCGCGTGACCTACACGATCAATGCAATCGAGGCGTACGAGAACTTCGTTCAGCACATCTCAACATCACAACGTGTCGCAAGCTAAGGAGCCCAAGATGAACCACCTACAACTCCACCAGGCGGCATTGCCTGACCTCTCGGCCAATCAAATCAGCCGACTCCCCAAAGACCAACTGGCTCAGTTCAGCCATGCGGTGCAAGAACTCCATGACTGGACTATCCAGATGCGTGGACGTATCAACCGTGGGCTTGAACAACGCTACGACGAGCAAATCCGACAAGCCAATAGCTTCGGCGAAGAAGAGTCAGCGCGTTTGCGAATTGATGACGTTGACTTGCAGATTGATGTCTCACAACCCAAAGAGATCGTCTGGGACCAAGAGCACCTCATCAGATAGTCGATGACCAATCTGTGCAGTTGTGCTGTTGATAGCGTCACCGGGGACGATGCATCTTCTTTGCTGCGGGCGGGTGCCTTGTAATAACGGTAGCGACGTCCATTGCCCCTGAGGCTTGATTCAAATGTCGTATAGGCGCGGCCATCGTGCCAAAACACCTGACCCTCCAGCGGGAAATATGTCTGGTCGATCTTGGAGCTTGGGATGCCGGTCCGCCGCGCGCGTTCACTTCTGATGGACTGGACTCGGTTCCACACAGCGCGATCAATGATGGGTTCATGATGACCGGGGTGCCATTCGTCTGGGTAGAAGACTTCACCAATGTATGCGCGGTTTTTGAGCAGCTGGTTGAGCGTGTTGCGATCAAAGGGTTTGCCGCCATGCCGAGTGCCATTGAGGCTGATGTGCAGCTTGGTTCGGTAGCCTAATGCGTTGAGATCCTCGATCAAGGCGGCCATGGAGTCGGCACTCAGGAAGCGTTCAAAAATGTCCCGCGCCATAGCTGCCTCGCTGGCGTGGATTTGCAACTCTTGCTGATCATTGAGAACGTAGCCCAATGGGATGCCGTTGCGCTGCCACTTGCCACTGGAGCGTGTGAGCGCAAATTTGTCCCGGGTTCTTTCTCCAGCTATTTCACGCTCAAATTGACCAAATGCTGTCAGCAAATGCATTGTGCGTCGGCCTGCTGGGGTCGCGGTGTCCAGTGCTTGGGTGATGCTGATCACAGCGGTGTTGGCGCTGTTGAACAAAACCAGCAGATCGCAAATGTCTTTGGTACTTCGACACAGACGATCGAGACGCGGAACAACGACTACATCAAACTTGCCCGTTTGCAGGTCCTGCATGAGCTTTCCAAGAGCAGGGCGATCTAGATTACCCCCTGAGTAACCGTCGTCGATTTAGGCTGGTGCAACCAACTCCCACCCTGTGTCACGCTGAGATTGAATGTAGGCCTCGCAGGCTTGGACCTGCGCCTGCAGCGAATTTAAACCAGCCTCAGGGCTGCTCACCGAGACCCGCGCATAGATGGCACTGCGCCGAGTGGAAAAACTTGTCGGCGGTGGTCCCTCTTGCCCAAGCGTGCGGATGACGATGTCATAGCTCATGAAGCCGCATCATCTCAGATTCCACGTTTTAGCAATTTCATCAATCTATAGTAAATGGCGCTGAACCGTCCACAAGGGCTCAGAGCACCGGCACTGATGCTCGCGTAAATAATTGATTTGCTTAGACTTTTGGTGCTCTGTACAATGAACCACATGGACATCGAAGGACGTATCTTGCAATCACTCCGCCCTCGGCGGGATGGCGTTCTGCTGCGCTCAGACGTCAATGACTTCGGGAGCCCCACCCAGGTTTCTGCCGCGCTCAAAGCTTTGGTCGAAAAGGGCCTCATCATCCGACTTGAACGCGGCGTCTATGCCAAACCTGAC
>CAITHK010000217.1 GCA_903892175.1 uncultured Burkholderiales bacterium
GATCAGAGACTGGCTTCGCACAATGCAGGTCATGTCTTCCAATCCCACGCTCATCATCGTTCCAGGCTGGCGCGATTCAGGCCCTGGCCACTGGCAAAGCCTGTGGGCCGAAAGCTTGACGCACGCAGTTCGGGTGCAGCAAGACGATTGGATTTCTCCCACCCGCAGCGCTTGGGTGCGCAGCATTGCCAACACGATTCAGGCGCAAGACGGCCCGGTGGTGTTGGTGGGGCACAGCCTAGGTGCCATTGCCATCACACATTTACCGCTTGAAACGGTCACGCGTGTTCAAGGGGCCTTGTTGGTGGCACCTGCTGATCCTGAGCGTCGCGCGCCTTTGGTCGACTTTGCCCCCGTGCCTTACCAACCCTTGCCTTACCGCAGTGTGTTGGTGGCCAGCAGCAACGACCCCTATTGTTCAGTTCGCACGGCAGGTGCCTATGCCCGCTCGTGGGGCAGTGAATTCGTTCGGTTACAAAACGCCGGGCACATCAACGTCGAGTCGGGTTTTGGCGACTGGCCACTGGGGCTCGCGCTATTGCAATCCCTGACTGGACACAGTTTGACCTTGGGTGCTCCGCGATCCGTTGCACATCCTCACGGTAACGCGCTGTTTGCAGCCACTGTTCAAGGTTAATTCATGGCTTTCTTTTCCTTGCCACAACGGCATCGCCCTACGCGTGTGTTACCGGGTTTCAACATCACCTTGGGCTTCACGCTGACTTACCTCAGCTTGATCGTCCTCATTCCTTTGTCGGCGCTGATTTTCAAAACCTTCACCCTCACGTGGGATCAGTTTTGGGCTGCTGTCACCGGGCCGCGTGTGATGGCTTCGTACCGTTTGACCTTTGGTGCGTCTTTGCTTGCGGCTTTGGTGAATGTGGTGTTTGGCTTGCTGGTGGCTTGGGTGCTCGTTCGCTACAACTTCTTTGGCAAGAAGGTGGTGGACGCTTTGGTGGACTTGCCGTTTGCACTGCCTACTGCTGTGGCGGGTATTTCGCTCACGGCTTTGCTGGCGGGCAACGGTTGGATCGGTCAGTACCTTGAACCGCTGGGCATTCAATTGGCCTTCAACCCCAACGGGGTGGTGATTGCCTTGATCTTCATTGGCCTGCCGTTCGTGGTTCGCACCGTTCAGCCCGTGTTGGAAGACGCCGAAAAAGAACTGGAAGAAGCCGCCACGTGCCTGGGCGCCACACGCTGGCAAATTTTCAGCCGGGTGATTTTTCCGTCCATCGCGCCTGCCTTGTTGACGGGCTTTGCCATGGCCTTTGCGCGCGCCATTGGTGAGTACGGTTCGGTTATTTTCATTGCGGGCAACATGCCCATGGTGTCGGAGATCACGCCGCTCATCATCATTGGCAAGTTGGAACAGTATGACTACGCGGGTGCCACCGCCGTGGCCTTGGTGATGCTGGTGATTTCGTTCGTGTTGCTGTTGGTCATCAACGCCTTGCAAGTGTGGCAGCGCCGCCACACCGGAGCATCCGCATGAGTGCCGTGTTGAAGCCTTCTTCCACCGCGCCTGTGACGGCCAAAGCCCAGCGTGCGGGCACCACCGAGCCCGCTTGGGTGCGCTGGAGTTTGATTGCGCTGGCGCTGGCTTTCATGTTCTTGTTTTTGGTCTTGCCCTTGGCCGCTGTGTTCACCGAAGCTCTGCGCAAGGGAGTCGACGCTTACTGGTTGGCGTTGCAAGAGCCCGATGCGTGGTCGGCCATTCGTTTGACTTTTTTCACCGCCTTGATTGCTGTGCCTTTGAACTTGGTGTTTGGTGTGGCAGCGGCTTGGGCGATTGCGAAATACGAATTTGCTGGCAAAGCGTTTTTGACCACCTTGGTGGACTTGCCGTTCTCGGTGTCGCCGGTGGTGGCGGGTTTGATTTATGTCTTGATGTTTGGTGCCCAAGGCTGGTTTGGTCCTTGGTTGCAAGCCCACGACATCAAAATCATTTTTGCCGTGCCCGGCATTGTGCTGGCCACGGTGTTTGTGACTTTCCCCTTCATTGCACGCGAGTTGATCCCCCTCATGCAAGCCCAGGGCAACGACGAAGAGCAGGCCGCCATCGTGCTCGGTGCCACGGGTTGGCAAACCTTTTGGCATGTGACGCTGCCCAACATCAAGTGGGGCCTGATTTATGGCGTCATCTTGTGCAATGCGCGCGCCATGGGCGAGTTTGGCGCGGTGTCGGTGGTGTCGGGCCACATCCGAGGCCAAACCAACACCATGCCTTTGCACGTTGAAATTTTGTACAACGAATACCAATCGGCGGCTGCATTTGCCGTGGCCTCTTTGTTGGCATTGCTGGCCTTGGTGACCTTGGCCATCAAGTCGACCGTGGAGTGGCGTCATGCACGCGAACTCAACGCCTCGGCCGATTTGCCGCCTGAGCGCCCCGTCGCTCCCCCACACCTTTCCAAGAGCACACAGCCATGAGCATTGAAATCCGCAACATCCACAAACAGTTTGGTGACTTCCAGGCCTTGGGTGACGTCAGCCTGGACATTGAATCCGGTGAGCTGATCGCCTTGTTGGGCCCATCAGGCTGTGGCAAGACCACCTTGTTGCGCATCATTGCGGGCTTGGAAACGGCTGACCGCGGCACGATTTCGTTCAGCGGAGAAGACACCACCCATGTGCATGTGCGCGAGCGCCAGGTGGGCTTTGTGTTTCAGCACTACGCGCTGTTTCGCCACATGACCGTGTTTGAAAACGTGGCCTTCGGCTTGCGTGTGAAGCCTCGCAGCGAACGCCCAAGCGAGGCGCAAATCCAAGAAAAAGTGCACGACCTCTTGAGCTTGGTGCAACTCGATTGGTTGGCCGACCGTTACCCCTCGCAGCTCTCGGGCGGGCAGCGCCAACGCATTGCGCTGGCACGTGCCTTGGCGGTGGAGCCCAAGGTGTTGTTGCTCGACGAGCCCTTTGGGGCTTTGGACGCCAAGGTGCGCAAAGAGTTGCGCCGTTGGTTGCGCCGTTTGCACGACGACCTGAACGTGACCACCATTTTTGTGACCCATGACCAAGAAGAAGCGCTCGAAGTGGCCGACCGTGTGGTGGTGATGAACCGTGGCCAGGTGGAGCAAGTGGGTTCACCCCAAGAGGTGTGGGAACACCCGGCCAGCCCGTTTGTGTATGGCTTTTTGGGCGATGTGAATTTGTTCCATGGCCGTGCCCACGAGGGCGAGATGCACATTGGCATCGAAGGCCAGACGGTACGCGTTCCCAGTCCCGAGCACCACAACGTGCAAGATGCCAAAGCCTCGGTGTTTGTCCGTCCGCACGACCTGGATGTGCGCCGCTACACGCATGGTGACGAAGGCATCGTGGCGCAACTCACCCGCGCCATCGTGGTGGGGCCGACCGCCCGGCTGGAGTTGGTGGCCGTGGAAGGCGACAACCCGTCGCAAGAGCAAATCATCGAAGCGCAAATTCCTGCTGCGCAGTTTTACGAACAAGGCTTTGCCGAAGGCGACACCTTGGTGCTGACGCCGCGCAAAGCGCGGGTCTTTGTGGCAGCGTAGCCAGGGGCTGCAGGTCGCTGCCTACGCCCTAGAGGCTCACAGGTTTTTGGCAAACCAAGCCACGGCGCGTTGCCAGCCATCGGTGGCAGGGCCTGCGCGGTAGCTGGCGCGGTAGTCGGCGTGAAAAGCGTGTGGGGTGTCGGGGTAGACCACGAAGTCGCTGGCTTTGGCGGCGGCATTGCCTTGCGCTGCGGCTTGGGCCAGCGCGGCTTTCATGCGGTCGACCGAGGCCACCGAAATGCCGGTGTCGGCTGCGCCATACAAACCCAGCACTGGGGCTTTGAGTTGGGCCGCATGTTCAATCGGGTGGCTGGGGGTGATGGGGCTGGTTTGACCTTCCAAGCGACCATACCAAGCCACACCGGCTTTGACGCTGGGGTTGCGTTGCGCATACAGCCAAGTGATGCGCCCGCCCCAGCAAAACCCGGTGATGCCAATGCGCTGTGTGTTGCCGCCTTGCCCACCGGCCCAAGCCACACAGGCGTCCAAGTCGCCCATCACTTGCGCATCGGGCACTTTGGCAATGACCTCGGCTTGCAGCTTGGCAATTTCGCCGTAACTGCTGGCGTCGCCCTGGCGGATGAACATCTCAGGCGCAATGGCCAGATAGCCTTCCTTGGCCAAGCGGCGCGTCACATCGGCGATGTATTCGTGCACGCCAAAAATTTCGGAAATCACCAACACCACCGGCAGGTTGGTTTTGCCAGCCGGTGCCGAGCGGTAGGCGGGCATTTTGAAACCATTGACATCGATCACCACCTCGCCACTGACCAAACCTTCGCTGGAGGTTTTGATGGCGGTTTGCGCCATCAAAGGCATGGCCGCTGCGGCATAGCCCAGCCCCAGCGCGCTTTGCAAGGCCAAGCGGCGGGTTGGGGCGGTGTGCAAAGCAAGGGTGCTGTCAAGCAGGGCTTGGCTGTCGTGGATCAAGTTGGAATTCATAAGTCGTTTTCAAGCAAGGGTGAATCAATCAGAAGAGGAAGAAGATGCAAGTCGTTGGAGTAATGAATAAGTCATCATGCCAAAGATCATTGCCCCGACAAAGTAGAAGGCTTTTTCTTGGCCTGCGGCCATGGTGACCCAGGCCGGGCCTGGGCAAAAGCCAGCCAAGCCCCAACCCACCCCAAACACCAAGCTGCCGAGCACCACACGCCGATCGATGTGTTCTGACGCAGGCCAATCAAAGTCTTGGCCCAGCCAAGAGTGGCTGCGTTTTTTTGCGGCGACGAATGCCAAAGATCCAGCCCCGATGGCGCCTGCCATCACCAAGGCCAGTGACGGGTCCCAGTGGCCAGTGATGTCTAAAAAGCCAATCACCTTGCCTGGGTCGGTCATGCCTGAGAGCATCAAGCCCACACCAAACAGCAGACCCACCAAAAATTCAAAGATGCGTTGCACGGCCATGTCTTTATAAAACGTGTTGAACCAGAAATACTGTGGCGAAACCCGCGGCCATGAAGAGCCCGGTGGCCACCATGGAGCGCATTGACCCGCGGGACAACCCACACACACCATGTCCGCTGGTGCAACCCGATGCATAGCGGGTGCCTAAGCCGACCAAGAGCCCTGCCACGATCACCATGCCAGTGCTGGCGTCGATGCGAGGAGGCTCCGTCAGCCGAGCAGGGTCAAACCATTGCACCAGCCATGGCGCGCAGAACAGCCCCCACAAAAAACTGATGCGCCAAATGGCGTCCCCTCGGCGTGGGGGGAAGAGTCCGCCCAAGATACCGCTGATGCCCAAGATGCGCCCATTGAGCAAAATGAACAAGGCCGAGGCCAGGCCCAGCATCAGGCCACCGGCCAACGATGACCCAGGGGTGAAATGGTTCCAATCGACGGTCATGTGGCGTTCCTTCAAGCGTTGCAGAAGTTGGCGTACAAGACGTGCATGACGGCCAGGGCTTCAGGGCTGGATATTTGGTAATAAATGTTTTTGCCTTCACGGCGCGTGTTGACCAAGCCCTCGTTGCGCAGCACACCGAGTTGCTGCGACAAGGTCGGCTGCACGATGCCCAGCAGAGCTTCCAGCTCGCTCACGCATTTTTCGCCCTCGGTGAGTTGGCACAAGAGCATGAGTCGGTCAGAGTTGGACAGCACTTTCATCAAGCGGCAAGCTTGTTCTGCTGACTGGTGCATGCTGGCGAGGTCAAAGGTTTTTTTCTTCATGGCATAGGGTTCGTCTGATTTTTAGTATATTCAAAAACATATAAAAGAAATATAGATTGACATCGCATGAACTATTTTCAAAAGGATCCTTCATGAGCAAGGTTTTCACCCACCCACTGGAGCGCTGGCAGCATCGTTTCAACATCGATGGCTATTTGTTTGGCGAACAACCCAATGCCTACTTGGCAAGCCAACAACAGCACTTGATGCCCGGCACGGCTTTGTCTGTGGCCGATGGTGAAGGGCGCAACAGCGTTTGGCTGGCCAAGCAAGGTTTGCAAGTGGATGCGTTTGATTTTTCGTCCAACGCTGTGCACAAAGCCCACCAGCTGGCTGCGGCTCACCGGGTGCGAGTGAATTTTCATTGCAGTGACTGGCAGTCTTTCAACTGGCCACGTGCGCACTACGACAACGTGGTGGGCATCTTCTTTCAGTTTGCTGGACCCGATCAACGTGCGCAGCTCTTTGCGCGCATGGATGCTGCGTTGAAGCCCGGTGGTGTGATGGTGATTCAGGGTTACAGCACCGCGCAGCTCAAGTTCAACACCGGTGGCCCGGGCGAGCTGGACCACTTGTATGACGAGGCCTTGATGCGCACATCTTTTACTGGCTACGAGGTGAAGGATCTGCAAACCTACGAGG
The DNA here is from genome assembly GCA_903892175.1 of uncultured Burkholderiales bacterium. Classification (GTDB taxonomy): domain Bacteria; phylum Pseudomonadota; class Gammaproteobacteria; order Burkholderiales; family Burkholderiaceae_C; genus Limnohabitans. Next base: position 6,330 of record CAITHK010000217.1, read on the forward strand.
CAGAAGTCTCTGAAGGCAGCGCACACAACGGCATGTCGGGCTTGGTGGGCTTTGTCGCTACGAAGCCCATGGCTTGACCCACAGGCCTGTCATCTGGGCGTCACTTCCCGACGGGCTGCACCCATTCAGCTCTGGCCAGGACGCAAGAATGAGGGCATGGTTCGTGGGTTTGTTGAATGAGGTCTTGCCGTATGAAAAAGTGGTTTGCTATTGCGCTGGCGTTGTTCGTGTGCAGCAGCGCTTGCGCGCAGTCGAATTGGCCCAATCGCCCGATCAAGTTGTTGGTGCCTTACCCCGCAGGCGGATCGACGGATATCTTGGCGCGACTCTTAGGGCAAAAGCTCTCAGAAGCCTTGGCGCAACCCGTGGTAATTGACAACAAGGGCGGCGCCAGCGGCGGTGTGGCTGCCAGCTACTTTGTGAAGTCGGCCCTGGACGATCACGCGTTCATGGTGGCGTCTTTGCCCATGATGTCGATCAACCAATTCCTGTATAAAAAAATGGGTTACGACCCAGATGCTGATTTGGCACCGATCGGCTTGATTGCACAAACCCCCAACGTGTTGGTGGTCTCGCCCCAAATGCCAGTGGCCTCACTCAAGGAGTTGGCCGCACGCGCAAAGACCTTGCCCGCACCCATGAGTTATTCCAGCTCCAGCTCTGGCAGCGCAGGGCATTTGCTCAATGAGTTGTTCAAGTCAAATGTGGGCATCGAACTCATCCATGTGCCCTACCGTGGCAATGGACCGGCCATGGCGGCTTTGTTGGCCGGGGACGTGCAATTCACCACCGACAACTTGCCACAACTGCTGCCGCAAATTCGTGCAGGCAAGCTCAAGCCGCTGGCCGTGACCTCGGCCAAGCGCTGGTTCCAATTGCCCGATGTGCCCACCGTGAGCGAGAGCGGATTTGCCAACATGACCACCTCGGCCTGGTTTGGCTTGGTGGCGCAAAACAAAGTGCCTGCGGACGTGGTGATGCGCATGAACCGGGAGCTCAATGCGGTGCTCCACAGCGCGGACTTCGCTGCCAAATTGCGCGACGTCAGTTTTGAGGCCATGCCAGGCACACCGGCGGACATGAAACACGCCTCTGTGCGCGAGCGCGACAACTGGAAAAAAGTGATCGAACAATCCGGGGCCAGTGCCGAATGAGTGCCCACGCTTCAGCACCGTTGCGCACGGGCGGCCAAGTCTTGGTCGATGCTTTGCGTTTGCATGGTGTGGACACGGTGTTTTGTGTGCCCGGTGAGAGCCATTTGCCCATCATCGATGCGCTGCACGACCACCAAGACACCATCCGCTTGGTGGTGTGCCGTCACGAAGCAGCGGCGGCCCACATGGCCGAGGCCTACGGCAAGTTGACCGGGCGTCCAGGGGTGTGCTTGGTCACACGAGGACCCGGCATCACCCAGGCCAGCATTGGCCTGCACACGGCCGCACAAGACTCCACGCCGATGTTGATGTTGGTGGGGCAAATTCACAGTGAATTTCTAGGCCGAGAGGCCTGGCAAGAAATGAACATGGGCCAGGTGTTTCAAACGGTGGTCAAGCGTGTGGAGCAGGTCGATCGGGTGGATCGAATCCCCGAAATTTTGAGCCGCTGTTTGCATGCCGCCGTCTCCGGACGGCCCGGGCCCACCTTGGTCTCTGTGCCCGAAGACCTGTTGTACGCCCAAGCCCAGGTGTCCGATTTGGGGGCTTACCAAACTGTTGTCACGCACACGGGCGCCATCGAGATGGCCCAATTGGCGCATGAACTGGCGCAGGCGCGTCGCCCGGTGTTGATCGTGGGCGGCAGTGGCTGGAGCGCGCAAGCTTGCGCTGATTTGCAACTGTTTGCCGAGCGATTTCAGCTGCCGGTGTGCACTGGCTTTCGGCGACAAGATCTGTTCAACAACACCCATGCGCTGTATGCCGGCGCATTGGGGCCGGGCGTCAACGCCCAGCTGGCACAACGCGTGAAAGACGCCGACTTGGTGGTGGCCATAGGCACCCGCTTGAGCGAGAGCACCAGCGCTGAATACACGCTGTTGCAAGCGCCACGTCCCGTGCAGCGCTTGGTGCACATTCACCCCGACAGCCAAGAACTGGGGCGGGTGTACCAGGCCGATGTGTTGATTCAAGCCAGCATGTCCTCGTGTGCACAGGCGCTGGCCCACATGGCCGCCTCTGCACCGCCCAGCCCCTGCGCCTGGGCCGAGTGGACGCAGTCTGCACACGCCGACTACCTGGCAGCCTTGGTGCCAACGCAAGTGCCAGGGAATGTGAATTTGGGGACCGTCGTGGCCTGGCTGAGCCAACGCCTGCCGGCCAATGCCATCGTCACCAACGGAGCAGGCAACTACACCGGGTGGGTGCATCGCTTTTTTCAGCACCAACAATTCAACACCCAACTCGGGCCCATCAGCGGCACCATGGGCTATGGTGTGCCCGCGGCCATTGCTGCGAAGGTGGTCCATCCCGACCGCGTGGTGGTGTGCTTTGCGGGAGACGGCTGTTTTTTGATGAGCGAGCAAGAACTCGCCACGGCCAAGCAACACCGCTTGCCCATTGTTTTCATCGTGGTCAACAACCGCATGTACGGCAGCATTCGCATGCATCAGGAAATTAATTTCCCCGGCAAGGTGTATGGCACCACACTTGAAAACCCAGACTTTGTGTTGCTGGCCCAAGCCTATGGTTTGGAAGGTCGGCGCGTTCACTACACGGATGACTTCCCTGGCGCGTTCGAAGCGTCTTTGCGCGCGCCGCATGGGGCAGTCATTGAGTTGTGTACCGACCCGCAAGCCATCACACCCAACACCACCTTGAGCGCACTGCGCCAAGCCCACAGCACCTCTTCACCTTAGGTTTTCATGAATCGTCACCTTTTATTGCTTGCCATCGCTCAGGGCTTGTTCCTGACCAACAACGTCACCTTCATCGCCATCAATGGCTTGGTGGGTTTGAGCTTGGCCCCTGCGGGCTGGATGGCCACCTTGCCTGTGATGGGCTATGTGGTGGGAAGTGCGCTGAGCACAGGTTTGGTGGCCAAGTCGCAACAACGCTTTGGCCGCAAGGGTTCGTTTCAGCTGGGATTGTTGGTGGCCTTGTTGTCCGCGGGTCTGGGCGCTTGGGCGGTGTTGATCCAGTCGTTTTGGTTGCTGGTGGCCACCACGTTCATTGCGGGCTATTACAGCGCGAATGCACAGTTGTACCGTTTTGCCGCGGCTGAGTTGACCACGGTGGACTACCGAGAAAAAGCGGTGTCTTTGGTGATGGCGGGTGGTTTGATTGGCGCCATCGTGGGCCCCAATTTGGCGATGCACACCAAGAACTCGCTGGCGTTTCCGTTTGCCGGTGCATATGTAGCGCTGGCCTTGGTGGCGGTGATCTCGATGGGTGTGATGGCGTTCATTGAGTTTCCGCCTGCACCTGCAGCCTCCAGCACCGACCAACCCGGTCGTCCCTTGGGCGTGATCATGCGCCAACCGGTGTTCATGGTGGCGGTGCTTTGTGCGTCCTTGGGGTATGGCGTGATGAACTTGCTCATGGCCGCCACGCCTTTGGCCATGCAAGTGTGTGGACTGGAGTTTTCAGACACTGCTTGGGTGCTGCAGTGGCACGTGATTGGCATGTTCGCGCCTGGCTTTGTGACGGGGCACTTGATCAAGCGTTTTGGGGTGCTGCCCGTGATGGGCGTGGGCGTGTTGTTGAACTTGGCCTGCATTGCGGTGGCCTTGTCGGGTGCCGACTTGCAGCAGTTCTTGGTGGCTTTGTTCTTGTTGGGCGTGGGCTGGAACTTCTTGTTCACCGGCAGCACCACTTTGTCGATGCTGGCCTACACCCCGCCAGAGAAAAACCGTGCCCAGGCCGCCATCAACTTCTGTGTGTTTGCCACCATGGCCGTGACCTCGTTTGCGTCGGGGGCCTTGGTCACCACCCAAGGCTGGGGGTGGTTGAACTGGGGCTCACTGTTGCCCGTCGTTTTGGCTGGTTTGGGGCTGCTGTGGCTGCGTGGTTCTGGCCACCTGAAGCCCAAGCTGGCCTCTGCTTGATGCCTGCTTGGCGTGTCTGTGCCTGTTAGGCGGGGCGGTCGTCTTTCATCGGGCAGGTATTGATGCCCAGCAAGGTGTACACCCCGCAAAAACTGAACACGCCCGTGGCCAGCACGATCAGACCTAGATAGCCCCAAGCGCCGATGGTGTGTGTGAGTGCCAGTGCCACCAGCACAGCACCCACGACGATGCGCAAAACGCGGTCAATACCGCCAACATTTGATGTCATACATTTCTCCGATGAAGCGTTAAGCCAATACAGGCATTGCATTGGAACGCTTCATCATGCGCCATCCCTTGAGACATATCAAGAGATGCTTATATTTGAGTCAGTCGCCCGAGGGACTGCCCACTGGTGCCAACCCCATGGGCAAGCAAGGTGTCTTCTGGCAAAGTTGCGCCAACTTTGTCAGACCCAGGAGACTTTTGTGGCACAGCGCTTTCACCCCCAAGATGGTTGCAACCAATGCACCCCGCGTCGTGGCTTTTTAACCGGCCTGTTGGCCGCTGGTGCGGCGGCGGTGCTGCCATCGTGCGCCACCTCGTCCAAGGACGCGCCGCTGCCCAGCGTGGCCAAGCGCAGCTTGGTCGATGTGCACCACCATGTGTGGGCCCCTGCGTTTTTGAAAGAGCTGGAAACCCGCAAGCTGGCTGAGCCACCTGCACGCAATTGGTCGCTCAACAAAACGCTGGACGACATGGCCCAAGCCGGGGTGACTTATTCGATCACCTCACCCACCACGCCCGCTGCCAGCTTTGGCGACGCTGCCACCATGCGCGCCATGGCCCGCGTGAGCAACGAATACGGTGCCCAGCTGGCGCGTGACTACCCCAGTCAATTTGGCTTCTTTGCCACCTTGCCCATGTTGGACGTAGATGGTGCTTTGGCTGAAATTGCCTACAGCGTGGATGTGCTCAAGGCCAATGGCATTGCCATGCTCACCAGCTACGACGGCAAATGGTTGGGTGACAAAGCGTTTGCACCCATCATGGACGAAATCAACCGACGCAAGCTCGTGCTCTACACCCACCCGTCCAGCCCCAAGTGCTGCGGCAACTTGCAAGAAGGTGTGCCCGGCTCGACCATCGAGTTCGCCACCGACACCACCCGCACCATCACAAGCCTGCTGTTCACCGGAACAGCCACGCGCTGCAAAGACATCAAGTTCATCTTCTCGCATGCGGGAGGCACCATGCCGTTCTTGGTGGAGCGTCTCACCATGCTGCCC
>CAITHK010000218.1 GCA_903892175.1 uncultured Burkholderiales bacterium
CGCCAACACTTGCATAGCGACGCTTAGAGCCGCCAAGCACCTTGATGCACAAAACGGATTTCGCACCCGTGTTGTCGGCTACATCTAACCGAGATTCAGTTTGGATCATTTCAATATTCCCAACTTGCATCAAATCCGTGAGCGGCATGGCCACTCAAAGCTTTGATCAGTCTTGGGCCCGTCATCCACGCCACGAACCACTCGCGACGTTTCAACTTGGGGCAGATAAACCCCGCTTTTTCAGCGGAGCCGCAAATTATGCCACAGCTTTCACAGTCTTGGCAAATATTTTTTCAAGGCTTCTCAACTGGACCGACAATTCCCTCATGACGACCCCTCACACCCCCTCTCAAACGTTAGCTTTCATCGGTGGCGGCAACATGGCCAGCGCCATCATTGGCGGACTGATCCAACAAGGCACACCAGCGAGCCAGATCTTGGTGATTGAACCCCAAGAGTCGGCACGCCAACAGCTGATGGACAAGTTTCAGATCCGCGCCCTGCCCCAAGCCAGCGAGGCGCTGTCGCAAGCCGGGCTGGTGATTTGGGCCGTCAAGCCCCAAGTTTTCAAAGAAGCCGCCCAGTTGGCAAAACCTTTTTGCACTGGCGCCCTGCATTTGAGTGTGGCCGCGGGCATCCGCAGCGACAGCATTGCACATTGGCTAGGCACAGAGCATGTGGTTCGCGCCATGCCCAACACGCCTGCCTTGATGGGGCTGGGCCAAACCGGCTTGTTTGCCCGACCCGGGGTCAGCGCCAGCGACCAAGCCTGGGTCGAGCGCGTGGTCTCCACCACAGGGCAATACCTGTGGGTCAAGGAAGAAGCGCTGCTGGATGCAGTGACCGCCATCTCAGGCTCTGGGCCGGCCTATGTTTTCTTCTTCATTGAAGCCATGGTCCAAGCTGGCGTCAAGATGGGCCTGTCGCCAGAGCAAGCACACCAGCTCGCTGTGGGAACTTTTGTGGGGGCTTCAGAACTGGCCCGCAGCGCCAGCGAGCCTCCTGCCGTCTTGCGTGAGCGCGTCACCTCCAAGGGTGGCACCACCCATGCCGCGATCAGTGCGATGCAAGCTTCACAGGTGCACCGCCTGTTTCAAGATGCGCTTGAAGCCGCCAGGTCACGCGCCCATGAACTTGGCGAGGACTTTGGCCGCTAGCCTCTTTTTTTGCTAGCCTCTTTGTTTATTTGCACGGCGTCTTAGTGAGACAATGACGGGGTCAAGCTTTAAAGATTTTTTCTATGAACAAACTACTGATTACCTTGCTGTCCACGGCCACTCTGGCCTTTTCTTTGGCTGCCTCAGCCCAAACTCCAGCCCCAGCTCCAGCAGCTCCCGCCGTAGCCCCGGCTGTCCAAGCAGCCCCTGCTGTGGCGCCTGCAGACACCGCAGCGGCCCCTAACAAGGCCGACAAGAAAGACAAGAAAAAGAAACACAAGAAAAAGTCGAAAAAGCACAAAGCCAAGTGATTGGCAGGTTGCTGACAAAAAAGAGCTTGGCGTGCCAAGCTCTTTTTTTCGCCTACGCGTCACCGCAAAGCATAACTTGCAGCGATTCCCACAAACAGCGTGGCACCCAGCCAGTGGTTCAGGCGAAAAGCTAAAAAACAAGCTTCGCGTGCACGGTTCTTGATCAAGCGATGGTGCCAAGCCGCTTGCGCCACCGCCAGCATCAATGCCAGGCCCCAAGGCCAGCCCAAGTCTTGGTCGCGCAACAACAGCGCCAACCCCGCCAGATGCAACGCATAAAACACCATCACCGCGTGCACATCCCAGGCGCCCAAGGTGATGGCCGAAGTTTTCATGCCAATTCGCAAGTCGTCATCGCGGTCCACCATGGCGTACTCGGTGTCATACGCCAACACCCAAAACAAATTCACCCCGAGCAGGGCCCAAGCGAAGCCAGGCACAGCACCCCATAGAGCCGCCCCGTCGAGATCGCGCCAAGACAAGCCTTGGCCATGCACCACAGCAAAGGCCATCGGAATGCCAAAACTGAACGCCACACCCAATACGGCCTGCGGCATCGAAACATGGCGTTTGGCATAGGGATACAACAAGGTCACCGCCAAGGCCGCAAAAGACCACAGCACGGCCGCCACGCTGGTGGTCAGCACCAAACCAAACGCGAGCAGTGCAAGCACGGCCCCCACCCCCAAAGCCTCGCGCACCGAGACCGCACCGCGTGTCACCGGACGGTTGGCCGTACGTTTGACGTGGCGGTCAAACTCTCGATCCGCCACATCGTTGATGCAACAACCTGCGCTGCGCATGAGCACCGTGCCGAGCACAAACACCCCCAGCAAATGCCACCCAGGCCAACCCTCAGACGCCACCCACAACGCCGACAGTGACGGCCACAGCAACAACAGCCATCCTGCGGGTCGGTTCCAGCGAATCAGATCCAAATAAAGGGCCAGGCGCTCACGCATGCTTAGCGCGTCCTTCAAGACAAGCGCTTCACGCCTGGCAACTCACAGGCGTAAATGGCATTGCGCAAGGCCGCAATCGCCTCGTAACGTGTAAAACTACGCCGCCAAGCCAACACCACCCGGCGCATCGGTGGTTCGCCGCCGTCGGTATCGGCAATTGGCACATACCGCACATAGGTTTCTTCGCTTTTTTTGCGCTTGGCTTGGGTGTCCAAAGCCTCTTTGGGCACACTCAAGCGCGGCACCAAGGTCACGCCCATGCCGGCGGCCACCATGTGCTTGATGGTCTCTAAAGAAGAGCCTTCAAAGCTCTTGCGGATGCCCTCGGCGCTGCTTGAAAAGCGCGCGAATTCAGGGCACACCTCCAACACATGGTCTCTGAAGCAGTGGCCATTGCCCAGCAACAGCATGGTCTCGCTTTTGAGCTGCTCGGCGCTGACGCGTTTGAGGCTGGCCATCGGATGGTTGCTGGGCACTGCCGCCATGAAGGGCTCGTCATACAGAGCCGCGGTGGCCAAACCCGTGTCCGGAAATGGCTCGGCCATGATGGCGCAGTCGATCTCACCCGTGCGCAACATCTCCAACAGTTTGACCGTGAAGTTCTCTTGCAGCATCAAGGGCATTTGAGGTGTTTTGGCAATGGACTGGCGCACCAAGCTTGGCAACAAATACGGCCCAATGGTGTAGATCACCCCCAGCTTCAACGGCCCACCCAAGGGGTCTTTGCCACGCTTGGCAATTTCTTTGATGTTGGCCGCTTGCTCCAACACGCTTTGCGCTTGACGCACGATCTCTTCCCCCAAGGTCGTCACCGTCACCTCGTTGGCGCTGCGCTCAAACAACTTCACATCCAACTCTTCTTCGAGTTTTTTGATGGCCACCGACAGCGTGGGTTGCGACACAAAACACGCATCGGCCGCGCGCCCAAAGTGTTTTTCTCGAGCCACCGCAACAATGTATTTGAGTTCGGTCAGGGTCATGGGTTCATGCTTTCAAGAAGTCTGATTTTCCACCCAACCAACGCGCGACATGACGCTCGGCCAGCTCGGGGTACTGGTCCAGCATCTTGGGTGCCAAAGCGCGTGCCCAATCCAACAAATCCACGTCTTCCACCAAATCAGCAAAACGCAACAAGGGCGCGCCCGACTGACGCGCACCCAAAAACTCACCCGGCCCGCGAATTTCCAAATCACGCCGCGCGATCTCAAAACCGTCTGAGGTCTCCACCATGGCGCGCAAGCGCTCGCGCGCGGTCTCACTCAAACGCCCGTGCTCACCGGTGGAATACATCAGCACGCAGGCCGAGGCAGCTGCACCCCGCCCCACACGTCCACGCAACTGGTGCAACTGGCTCAAGCCAAAACGCTCGGCATGCTCTATCACCATCAGCGAGGCATTGGGCACATCCACGCCCACCTCAATCACCGTGGTGCTCACCAGCACGCCCATTTGTCCGCTCTCAAACAAGGCCATCTCCGCTTTTTTGTCGGCTGGTGCCATGCGCGAATGCAACAAGCCCACCCGCACAGCGGGCTGTCCGTCACTCGCTTGCAAGGCTTCGCTCAACAAGGCGTGGGTTTCGGTGGCGTTGGTCAAATCGAGCGCTTCGCTCTCTTCAATCAGCGGACACACCCAATACACCTGACGGCCTTGTGCCAGCTGGTGGCGGATGCGTTCAATCAATTCGTCACGCCGGTTCTCAGACACCAGCTTGGTCACCACCGGTGTGCGCCCTGGCGGCAGTTCGTCCAGGGTGGACACGTCCAGATCGGCGTAGTAACTCATGGCGAGCGTGCGCGGAATGGGGGTGGCGCTCATCATGAGCATATGGGGCTCTTGTTGTTTCGCTGAGGCCGGCGCTTGGGCTTTGCGCTGCGCTGTTGATGTCCCCGACTCTGGCCCCTCCCCATCTCCCGGCAAGGTCTGGTTTTGAGTCTGCATTTTTTCGCGCAGCGCCAGACGCTGCGCCACGCCAAAGCGGTGCTGCTCGTCGATGATGGCCAGCGCCAGGTTCTTGAACACCACCAACTCTTGAATCACGGCATGCGTGCCCACCACCAGCGCCGCTTCGCCGCTGGCGATCAAGCCCAGCATTTCGGTGCGTTCTTTTTTCTTTTGGCTCCCGGTCAGCCAGGCCACACGTTTGCCAAGCGGGGTGAGCAAAGGCTCCAGCCAGCCTATGAGTTTGCGAAAGTGTTGCTCAGCCAAAATTTCTGTGGGTGCCATCAGCGCGCATTGCCAACCACTGTCCATGGCCACCGCCGCGGCCAGCGCTGCCACCACGGTTTTGCCAGACCCCACATCGCCCTGCAGCAAGCGGTGCATGGGCACTTGGCGCATCAAGTCGCGGGCAATTTCTTCGCCCACGCGACGCTGTGCACCGGTCAGCCCAAACGGCAGCGCGCCCAGCAATTGCTCTTGCAAGCCGCCGGCTTTGAGCGTCAAGGCCGGCGCCCGTAATTCATCACGCTCACGCTTGGCCTGCAATTGCGAGAGTTGCTGCGCCAGCAATTCTTCGGCCTTGAGCCGTTGCCAGGCCGGATGCGTGCGGTCTTCCAGCTGCGTCAATGACACATTGGGCGCAGGGTGATGCAGAAAATGCAGCGAGGCTTCGAGCGCCCAGCTGTGCGGCGGCAAGTGCTGGGCCGGAATGGTTTCTGAGAACGACCCCTTGCGCCCTGCGTGCACCAAGCCACTGTGCACCGCACGGCGCAAATAAGCCTGCGCCAAACCCGCCGAGGTGGGATAGACCGGCGTCAACGCTTGCGGCAGCGGCGTGCCTGCGGCCTGAAAGTGCGGATGCATCATGGTGCGGCCCATGAAGCCCCCGCCTCGCACCTCACCCCGAATGCGCACACGGTTGCCCACGGCTAAGGCCTTTTGTTGCACCGGGTAAAAGCTGAAGAAACGCAAGGTGCAGGTGTCAGACCCATCGTCCACCACCACCAGCAATTGACGCCGTGGCTTGAAAGTAATTTCGCACGACACCACTGTGGCCTCCACTTGCACCGAGTCGCCATCGCGGGTGTCGGCCAGCCGTCCCAAGCGCGTCTCGTCCTCGTAGCGCAACGGCAGGTGCAGTGCCAAATCGATGTCTCGGTCCAACCCGAGTTTGCGCAACGCTTTTTGCGGTGCGGACAGGGCTTTGGACTCGACAGACGTCGCGGACTTGGGGGCTGGCATGGGACAATTGTGCCTTCTCGTTTTTGACCTCCTTCACTTGGAACGGGCCTGTCCGGCCCTCAAGCCCATGCCCCAGACCTACACGCTCAGCGACTTCGACTTTCACCTCCCCGAAGCCCTGATTGCCCAGCACCCCGCCCCTGAACGCAGCGCCTCACGCTTGCTCGATGGCCGCTGCAACCCCTTCGTTGACCGCACCTTCAAAGACCTGCCCAGCCTGCTGCGTGCAGGCGACTTGCTGGTGTTCAACGACACCCAGGTGGTCAAAGCCCGCTTGTTTGGCGAAAAGCCCACCGGCGGCAAGCTCGAACTCTTGGTCGAACGCGTGCTGACCGACCACGAGGTGGTGGCGCACATGAAGGTGAGCAAAAAGCCCCCCGTTGGCACCGTGCTGCACATGGCAGGTGGCGACAACTTGGGTGGCTTCCACGCCACCCTGCTCGGGCGTTGGCCCAATGAGAACGGACAGTTGTTTCGCTTCCAATTCAGCGACGAGCCGCACACGCTGATGCAGCAACACGGCCACATGCCGCTGCCGCCCTACATTGAGCGGCACCAAAACACCGCCGATGCGCAGCACGAAAGTGACGCGGACAAAGCCCAAGACGAAGCGCGCTACCAAACCGTGTTCGCCAAACACCCAGGTGCGGCCGCTGCACCCACCGCTGCGCTGCACTTTGACCAAGGCGTGCTCGACGGCTTGGCTGCTCGCGGCGTCAACACCGCCAGCGTTACCCTGCATGTGGGGGCGGGCACCTTCCAACCAGTCAAAACAGAGAACTTGTCTGAACACCGCATGCACAGCGAGTGGTACAACATTCCCGCCGCCACCGTGCAAGCTCTGGCCGACTGCCGCGCCCGTGGCGGGCGGGTGGTGGCCGTGGGCACGACCAGCGTGCGCACTTTGGAGAGTTGGGCACGCAGCGGGCAGACACAAGGTGACACCCAGATCTTCATCACCCCAGGCTTTGAGTTTCAGGTGGTGGACGTGCTCATCACCAACTTCCATTTGCCCAAAAGCACGCTGCTGATGCTGGTCAGCGCCTTTGTTGGCTTTGACCCCATGCATGCGCTGTACCGCCATGCCATTGCGCAGAACTACCGCTTTTTCAGCTACGGCGACGCCATGCTGCTTGAGAAAAAATTTTCCTGAAAGCCCGACCATGTTGAACTTTGAAGTCCGCACCACCGACGCCCCTTCTGCCGATGGGTCCTACTTAGGCAGCCACGCCCGCCGAGGCCAGCTCACGCTCAACCACGGCGTGGTGCAAACCCCCATCTTCATGCCTGTGGGCACCTACGGCACCGTCAAAGGCGTGATGCCACGCAGCTTGGAAGAGATGGGCGCTCAAATCATTTTGGGCAACACCTTCCATTTGTGGATGCGTCCTGGCCTAGACGTGATGCAAAGCTTTGGCGGCTTGCATGTCTTTGAGCGTTGGAACAAACCCATCCTCACCGACAGCGGCGGTTTTCAGGTGTGGTCCCTGGGTGCCATGCGCAAGATCACCGAAGAAGGGGTGACCTTTGCTTCCCCCGTGAACGGCGACAAGCTGTTCATGTCGCCCGAGGTGAGCATGCAAATTCAAACCACGCTCAACAGCGACATCGTGATGCAACTCGACGAGTGCACGCCGTATGAAACCAAGGGCCACCTCACAACGCAAGCCGAAGCCCGTAAATCTATGGAGATGAGCCGCCGCTGGGCGGTGCGCAGCAAGGATGAATTTGCACGCTTGGAAAACCCCAACGCTTTGTTTGGCATTGTGCAAGGCGGCATGTTCACCAACCTGCGCCAAGAGTCGCTGGACGCCTTGGTGGACATGAACTTTCCGGGCTACGCCATCGGTGGCGTGAGCGTGGGTGAGCCCAAAGAGCAGATGCTTGAAATCATGGCCCACACCCCACACCGCCTGCCCGCCCACAAGCCGCGCTACCTGATGGGCGTGGGCACACCCGAAGACTTGGTGCAAGGGGTGGCAGACGGGGTGGACATGTTCGACTGCGTCATGCCCACCCGCAACGCCCGCAATGGCACGATGTTCACACGCTTTGGCGACCTGAAAATTCGCAACGCCCGCCACAAGGCCGACCACGGCCCGCTGGACAGCACCTGCACTTGCTACACCTGCCATGGCCACACCCGCGCAGACGGCAGCGTGAGTGGTGGGTTCAGCCGCGCTTACTTGCACCACCTGGACCGTTGCGGCGAAATGCTCGGCCCCATGCTCACCACCATCCACAACTTGCACTACTACTTGAACCTGATGCGTGAGGTGCGTGCGTCCTTGGATGTGGGCCAGTTCGCTGCGTTTCGCAAGCAGTTTGCGCAGGACCGCGCACGCGGAATTTGAGGCGCCCCATGCGTGGTAACCCTATCAATCTTTTTGCCTAGCAGGGTGTAGATTTGCATGGCACGCTTAAAAATAATTTTCTCTATCTCACCTCATGTCCAAATCTGCAATTAACAAGTCCCCCATTTACAAATCTCTCTACGCCCAAGTGCTGTTCGCCGTTGCGGTGGGCGTTTTGCTAGGCCACTTCTACCCGCAGGTCGGCGCCGACATGAAGCCTCTGGGCGACGGCTTCATCAAACTCATCAAGATGATCATTGCACCCATCATCTTTTGCACCGTGGTGGTTGGCATTGCCGGCATGGAGGACATGAAGAAGGTCGGCAAAACAGGTGGACTTGCTCTGTTGTACTTTGAAGTCGTGAGTACCGTTGCCCTGATCGTCGGATTGGTCATCGTGAACTTTGTGCAACCCGGTGTGGGCATGAACGTGGATGCGTCCACCCTGGATACCAAAAGCATTGCCGCTTACACAGGGCCGGGCAAGATGCAGGGCACGGTGGACTTCTTACTCAACATCATCCCGTCTTCGGTGGTGGACGCATTTGCCAAAGGCGAAATTTTGCAAGTGCTCTTGTTCTCTGTGCTGTTTGGCTTTGCCTTGCACAAGTTCGGTGGGCGCGGCACCTTGGTGTTTGACTTGATCGAGAAGATCTCCCACGTGCTGTTTGACATCGTGGGCATCATCATGAAAGTGGCACCCATCGGCGCCTTTGGTGCCATGGCCTTCACCATCGGCAAATATGGCATCAGCTCTTTGTTCTCTCTGGGCAAGCTGATGGGCACGTTCTACTTGACGTGTTTGATTTTTGTCTTTGTTGTGCTTGGCATCATCAGCAAGCTGCATGGCTTTAGCGTGTGGAAATTTGTCAAATACATCAAAGAAGAGCTGCTGATCGTACTGGGCACCTCGTCCTCGGAGTCGGTGTTGCCCCGCATGATGGAGAAACTAGAAAAGGCAGGGGCTCGTAAATCGGTGGTGGGCTTGGTGATCCCGACAGGCTACTCCTTCAACTTAGATGGCACCTCCATCTACCTGACCATGGCTGCGGTCTTCATCGCTCAAGCCACGGACACGCCCATGACCTTGATGCAACAAATCACCTTGCTGGCCGTGTTGCTGTTGACGTCCAAAGGTGCGGCAGGCATCACGGGCAGCGGCTTCATTGTGCTGGCGGCCACCTTGTCAGCCGTAGGCGGTGTGCCCGTCGCAGGATTGGCACTCATTTTGGGCATTGACCGCTTCATGTCCGAAGCGCGTGCTTTGACCAACTTGGTCGGCAACGGCGTGGCGACCTTGGTGGTGGCCAAATGGACCGGCGACTTGGACATGGAGCAACTGCAAAAGACCTTGAACTCTCCACAACACTGAGCTTGGGCTTGTCAAACTCAGGGGCCTGCGTCGCCTTCGTGCGGCGCAGGCTTTTTTTCGCTCAAGCCTCGGTGGTGAACACGGTCAAGACGCCGGTGTAACCGTAGAGGTTTTGGTGGGCAATTTCGCCGCCGGCAAAAAACCCAACCAGCGGCACATCGCCCAAAGCACGGCGCACGATGTGCAGTTCGGCACTGGGCCCTCCAAAGTGCGGCCCGCCCCGGCCAGCACAGCTGACGTAAATGGCCCCCGCCATGCGGCGCGCTGGGTGTGGTGCGGCGCAGGTGTCGCCACTGAGCACACCGGCCAGCTCAGCCGTCATCTCTTCGGGCTCCAGCGCTTCACGAATCTCCGCACCAATGCGCATCAAGTCCGCGCGTGCAGCGGCCACGTTGCGTTCGCAAAACGTCAGGCGCATGCCCACTTCCAACGGTTGGGCAACAGCCACGGCACGCTGGGCAGGATCCAAACCAATGATGTGGCGCACCAGCACCGCATCGTCAAACTCGCCCGTGCGCCTGATCGCTGCATCCTGTGCAGAGGTCAAGCCCACCAAGGTGGCGCGCACTTTGGTCAGGGCGTGCTGGCGTTGCTCGAGGTCGATGTTCAGGTCACGCACCAACACATCCAGCGCCGCCTCGTCGTCCAAGGTCAACGCCACGTGGTGGTCGACCGAGGTGATGGTGTGCACCGGACCAATCGGCACACAACCCTGCGTGACACGAGACACCATGGCCACGTCGGCATCAAAGGCCACGCCACTCAAGCCGCCAGAAAACACCCCGTCAGCCTTGCCCTGACCTGCCATGTTGCCGTCACCTCGCCGGGCGAACTGCACCACCTGCTGACGGCTGGATGCCAAACCGCCAAACACATGGCCACTGACGGTGCGTTGCGCCAGCTCGGCGATCAGCTCGGGCACATCCGGCGTTTGGGCGTCGGCATGCAGCAGCGCCGTGTGGGGCACAAAGTGGCTCCCCCCTTGGCCTCCTTGAGCCAGTGGCGCTACCCCACTGAACACGCGGTAGTGTTCAGGCGAGATGTCGCACAACATGACGCTCAGCGCGGGCTCGTCAAAGTACTCCACGTTGTTGGCCGCCACACCCACGCCCACCGTGCCTGCCCAGTCGGTGACCTCGGGCAGCTCGGCACTCACATAGTCCAACAACTCCTGGGCATGCGGCGCGTAATGGTCGGTGATGTAGAGCAATCCAAGCGGTGGCGCACTGGCGTACTCCGGCAAGGCCATGTGGGCGCGCAACTGCGCCAGCACCAAACCCGCCGCCATGCGCCATTGCGGGTGGGTGGCATGACCATAGGGAAATAACTTCATCGCTTGGGCTTGGCAGTGGGCTTGGCAGAGGATGTCTTGCGCGCAGCCGTTGACCGGGGCCGAGCAGCGCTTGCTTTTTTCGCTGCAGGCTTGGCCGGCTTGCTGCGAGGGGCTGGGGCAGTCGCCGGCGCCTGCGCGTGCGCATTGGCCCGATGCGCCATGTCGTGCATGGCATGGGTGGCGATGTGTTGAAACTGGTCGGTCAATGCGCCCCACCAATGGGCAGGGTCTACACCGGCTGTGGCTTTGGGGGCCTTGTCTTTGCTTGCCTTGGTGGCCTGGGCCTTGGGCTGATCGCTGGGCGCGGGGGCCTCGGCCTGTGGCTCGGGCGCTGGCTCAGGGGGAGTGAATGTGTACTTGGGCTCAGGCTTGGCCTCCTCTTGGGGCTTGACCTTGAGCGATTCGGCCAAGTCTTGAAAGCTCATGTTCATGCCCTTCAAAGTGGCCAAGGTCATGCGTTGCACCTCCAAAGCTTGGATGGTGGCGCCCACCGCCTTGGCGTTTTGTTCGAGCCAAAAGTGCACGGTTTTCAGCTCTTGAATGCGCTTGTCCAATTCCTCGGGGTCTAGCGTAGGAGCCACCCAGCCCGGCGCAGCATGGGAGCCGCTGCCGCCGCCTGGCGTGAGATTTTTCAAAAAATCAAAGCCCGGTACGAACTTGGTGAAGTCAAAACCACTGGGGTTGCTCATGCGTCTCTCCTTGGGTAAGTGTGTGCATGGATTAAACCAAACCCCAGCGGACACCAAACTGACAGCTCAGTGCTTGTGCTGGTCGTGGCCAGCGTCCATGCTTTGGCCTGTTGTGGGCATTTGCGTGCTCACAGGCACCTTCACTTCGAGATTTGTTTTGACGCCTTTGGCATCTTGGAACACCAAGGTCAGGGGCACGTTGGTGTCTTTGGTCAACGGGGCTTTGAGGTCCATCAACATCACGTGAAAGCTGCCCGGTTTGAGCTCCACCGCTTTGCCAGCAGGCAAGTCCAAGCCATTGGGTAAGGCGGCCATCTTCATCACATCTTTGTCCATCTTCATTTCATGGATCTCAGCCACCCCAGCAGCTGGGCTGCTCACGCCCACGAGCTTGGCGCTGTCTTTGGCGGTGAGCTTCATGAAAGCACCAGTGGCTTTTTGACCGGGCACGGTGGCACGGGCCCAAGCGTCGGTGACCGTGACGTTTTGTGCGAAGGCGCTGACGGTGCAGACCGTGGCCCATGTCGCAGCGAGAAGGTGTTTAGAAAGCTTCATGCAAACTCCTGAGGGTTAGTGTTGATGTTCATGTGCAGTTGGTGCCGCTTTGACATCCAACAAAGCCGCTGGCCACTTCATGCCACGGGTGGAGGTGCCATGGACGGGGATCTCTGACCAGTCATTTTGACCGCTCTCACACGTCTGCAAGACCTTGACCCACAAAGGTCCGGCCTGGTCTGGCAAACGCCCCATGAACGCGAACTCGTCAAAGTGCGCATCGGGCAATGCCGCTTCTTTGCTGGCAGCGCTCCAGCGCAGCTCCACCACGTCCTCGGTGATGGTTTTGCCGTGGCTGTTGTAGGGCTGTGCCAAGGAGGACTTGCGCAGGGCAAGCGTCCAGCCCGCTTTGGGTTGGGGCTTGGCCCCTTGAAACCCAGCGGGCACTTGCACGACGAGTCCGGTGGTGGCGCTGCCGTTGCAGCCATGACCCACGCGCAGGGTGGCTTTGTGGTAACTGCCTGCCACCGCTTGTGGCTCAGCCAACACCACATGGGCTTGAGCGCATGAAAAGGTGCAAAGAAGTGCCAAGCCAACGGCCAAGCTTTGAGGTGAATTTTTCATCGTCCTATCTTTCATCTGCGTTCGTTTAAAAGTTGTATTTCAGGTTGCCCACAAACGTGCGCTGGGGAAAGGGGTGGTAGAGAAAATAGTTGCGGTTGGTGAGGTTGTCGATGCCCGCCGATGCCACCCAGTTCTTGTCGATCTTGTAGCGCGCCTTCACATCCAACAAGGTGTAACCCGAAAACCCAAGGTAGGTGTTCGCATTCACATCATTGTTGTCAATGGAGGAGTAAAACTGGCGCTGGTAGCTGCCGCCCAAGGAGATCGAGAGCTTGTCCTGCGGCCGATAGGTCGCCACAAACTTCACCCTCAAGGGTGACACGCCAGGGGTTCTGTTGCCCACCACCGAGCGACCTGTGCTCGTGAGGCCATCATTGGCTGCAATGATCGAGTCCACGCGGGTGATGGCTGAGAAGAAGTCCAGTTGGTCAAAGATGAATTTGTGCACATCGCTGCTCAACTCCACACCGCGCGAACGCACCTTGTTCACATTCATCCAGTAGCTGTACAAAGCGCCTGGGTAGCTCGGGTTGACCGCACCGTATTGCGAGATCAATGCGTCACGCACATCCTCGGCAAAGAACGACGCTCTGTAATTGACGTTGTCTCGGCGTTGAGAGTAAGCCGCCTCGAACGCATTGACGTTTTCTGGCTTGATGATGGCAGGGTTGGGCGAGTAAGCAGGCGCCGAAGGGTTTGTGCCACAACTGGCCGCGCAGGTGGTGACGTTGTAGAGCTCGCCCACGGTTGGGAACCGGTAGGCGTTGGCCAACGACAGGTTCAAGTCAGCGCCGTCAGCCAAGCCGATCAGGCCAGAGAACTTGGGCGAAAAGTGGTTGACGGAAACCGAGGGTTGGTTGAGTGCCGACGTTGAACTCGCGTACACCCCGCCGTTGTTGGAAGACCAGTTCTCGTAGCGACCCCCGAAGGTGTACTGCACGTCCTGTGACGCTTTGTAGGCATCTTGCAGCCACACCGCACGGGTTTCGCTGGTCCCTTGGGCCATGGCGGTCATCGTGCCATCGGCCCTGTTGAGCCAATCGGCCACGGCATTGGTGAGACTGCTCAATTTAGAAAAGTCTTGGTGGTATCCCAAACTCACCAGGTGTGCCGGGGCCTGTGTGGGGCGGTACACCGCTTTGGCGTCAAAGTGGGTCCAGTTGGTGCCCGACATGTCCCGCACAGACCCTTTGTAGCTGGCTTGGTTGTTGACCGTTGAGCCATCGTTGTTGAGCGCGCCAGCGGTGCGTTGCATGTCTCTCACGTAACGCACATTGGACAAGTTCAGGTCGTAGTCCCACTCCCCGCGCGTGTCCGACTTGAGCGCAACGCCGTTCACCCAATGCTCTTGTTTGTAACCGTAGACGCCGCTGGCCAAGGTGGAGCATGGGCCTGCGCCCGAAGCACAAAAACCGTTGGACATGTAAGACTGAGCCGATGCATCGGTGTCTCCCAAAAACACCCCCGAGCTCAGGTTCAGCTGGGTATCTCGATTGAGATCGAATTTCAACTTGGCATTGATGTTGTCGCTCACGCCGTGAAGAAGGGTGTTGGCGCCCAAGTAGTACTGGCCACCCACCCCAGCTTTGTTCACATACGCATAGGGGGTCACAGGCGTGCCATTGGTGGAGGTTGCGAAAGCGCGTGGCTGGGTGTTGGCGTCTTGGTGGTTGAACATGAGTCGCCACGACATGGCCTCTTGCCGCCCCCCCAGCAGCGCTGCAGCCTGTTGGGTGTTGTAGGTCTGTTGGGTTCCAAAGTTGCTGAACGTCTGCACGGCCTCGGTCACGCTGACCGAGCCCTCGAATTCTTTGGTGGGACGCAAGGTGGTGATGTCCACCACGGCCCCCATCGCGTTGCCTGAATAGGCTGCAGAGAATGGACCGTACATCACGTCAATGCGGTCTATTTCCTGGGGTGCGACGACAAACCATTTGGGTGGGCCGTAGTTGTTGTCGTTGAACAAGAGGTTGGAGATTGGCATGCCATCCACCATGACGATGCTTTTTGCACTGTAGGACACCCCCCAAATGCGGGTGGCCAGGGTGGCGCCACCAAAGTCGGCCGAGTCGCGCTTTCTGACCATCAAGCTGGGCATGTATTTCAATGCATCGGGGGTATCGATGATGTTGACCGTCTCGGCTATTTTTTCTGCTGTGGTGCTCTCTACCGTGTTGGGCAGCTGGTATTTTTGGACTGATGTCCGTGGGGTGGTGACCTCGATCGACTCAATCGCATCTTGTGCGAAGGCATGGGGACAGATGACAACCAGCCACAGGGCGATCGGCTGAAGCGTTTTGATTTTTTTCATGGAAACTTTTCCTGCTCACTAGACGGCTCGATGACGCGTGCGACCGCGACGATCCAGCCCACAAACAAGGCCTGGGCATGAACGCCCAAGGCCCGCGGTTGAGGTCAGAGGAAAAGTGAGGGGGGCCCGCGCGAGGGCAGGGGCGGGGCGGTGACAGACGCGATGTGCGCCGCCTCGTGAGGCTCCAGCGCATACGCCAAGGGAGAAGGCTGGGTCAAGCCCATGTTGAACTGAGGCGGGGGCGCCACGATGGACGCGCACAAAGGGCAATCCAAGGTGTGGCTGGGCGAGGTAGCGTCGTCACCCTGCTGCACCAACTTCATGCTGCCGCCACTGCTACACACCAAGTCCATGGACTGGTGCGTGACCCAGGGCGACGCCACAGCCACCCCCACCGACAACACAAACCACACCAGCACAAGGCGGGTGAGGAAGATGGCGTGGCGCAGCTGTTGCATGGCTGGGATTCTAAACAAGCGGTTTTAGCGGGTTTGCATTTCTCGCACACGCGCCACATCAAACTCCGTCAGCGCACCTGCTGCGTTGCCCCATTGGGTGCGGATGTGGGTCAACACATCGGCCATGTCGCGGTCGCTCAACTTCAACAAAAACGGCGGCATGCCAAAAGGCTGGGGTTGTGCAGAGGTGGTTACCGAGAACCCGCCGTACATCACCGCTTGCACCAGGTTGGTGGTCTGGGTCATTTGCACCGCCGCATTGCCCGCCAAGGGCGGATAGGCCTGTGCCACGCCTTGGCCTTGTTTGCCGTGACACGCGGCGCAATGGTCGTCGTACAAAACAGCGCCGCGTTGGCTTGAGCGCTGGCTGGGCGCACGGGGTTTGGGTGCTGGCTCTGCGTTGCTTGCGTTCAGCTTGGACGCATGCTGGGCGTCGCGTGCACGGGTTTGCAAATAGGTGGCCATGGCCGTCACATCTGCTGCGCTGAGGTATTGGGTGCTGTTTTGCACCACCTCGCGCATGGGACCGGTGACCCACGCGTGGGGTGCATGGCCGGTTTGCAGCAGTTGCACCGTGTCTTGCACCGGCGTTTGGGCCAAGCGTGTCTCGGAGTCACTCAACAACGAGGGCGCGTACCAATTGACCACCGGGATCAGCCCGCCTTGCAAGTCATCCAAGTCCCCTCCACCGCCCAGGTCGTCGCGTGGCCCATGGCAAGCGGCGCAGTGGCCCAAACCTTCGACCAAGTAAGCCCCGCGGTTCCATTGGGGACTGTGCTGTGGCTGCTCTTTCCAGTTGGCGGGTTTGAAATACACACTGCGCCACACGGCAAAAGCCGCTTGGGTGCCATAGGGCCAGCGCAGCTCGGCTGCAGGCTGGGCTTGGGTGACAGGGGCGAGGCTTTTGAAGTAAGCCCACAACGCATCGGCGTCCGCCCGCGTGACCGAGCTGGTGTGGTTGTAGGGAAAGGCCGGCGCCAGCAGATGGCCATCGAAGGAGCGACCATGGTGCAGGGCACGCCAAAAGTGCTGCGCGTTCCAACGCCCCAAACCGGTGGCGTCGTCTGGGGTGAGGTTGCTGCTGTAGACGGTGCCAAACGGCGTTTCAATGGCACGCCCACCGGCATACGGCGCCTGCCCTGGCGCGGTGTGGCACGACATGCAATTGCCCGCCCGCGCCAGGTAAGCGCCTTGATTGACCTGCTCGGGGCTGGCCAGTGTTGTGCTGGGTGTGCTCACATCCACGCCATCGCCATAGTTGTCAAACGCCAGCCAAGCGACGGCGGCCAACCCGAGTGCCACGCAAGCCAACAGCAAACGGCGCATCATGGCTGCCCCTTGGCCAAGGGCGCACTGCCACAGCGCCAGGTGTCGCTGCTGGCCAAGAGCTTGGCACGCGCCCCGGCTTGAGAAGCCAGCGCGGGTGACGCATCTAGGGGTGGGGCCAAGCGTGCCAGGTAGTGGGCCACGGCCATCACATCGTCAGAACTCAAACGTTGCACCACCTGCGCCATGCAGTCTGGCGCATGGGCACGCCGCTGCCCCGACTGCCAAGCACCCAGTTGCCCATTCAAATAGTCAAGCGGCAATCCCAACAAGCCTGGCACAAAGGGCGCTACGCCCGTGAGTTTGTCACCGTGGCAAGCCACGCAGGCGGGCAAACCTTGGCTGGCGTCTCCCTCCAGGGTCAACACCCGACCACGCGCCAACACAGCCGGCGATGCGCTACCCGCTGTCAGGGTCGGTTTGGGGTACGAGACTTTCAAACCCGAGAAGTACAGCGCCATGTCTTGCAAGTAGGCGTCGGACAAAGGCTCGATCAAACGCGCCATCAAGTCGTAGTGGCGCCGCCCTTGCTTGAAGTTTTGCAATTGGTTGTTCAGATAACCAGCAGGTTTGCCCGCCAGCCGTGGGTAATAACCGTCTGGCCCGGCTTGGCCCTGTTCGCCATGGCAAGCGGTGCAGGCTCGCGTGCGCTCGGCCATGGAGTTTTCAAAACTGTGCGCTGACCCCACCCCACACAGCATCAGCCAAACCAACATCAAAGATTTCATCGGGTGATTGTTTCAGATGTGAGCCAGGCCCCCCTAGGTGGGCGTGGATATGGCAGAAAATCTGCTGGCAACCTTCCCGCCTTGCAGTCCACCCCATGCGTCATACCCTCACCCACACCTGCTTGATCAGCGCCTTGCTGGGTGCGGGCGGGGCTGCACGGGCCGACGCAGGGCTAGCGGCATTCGGCACAGCCCCATGGTTGAGCGACGTGGAAGTCATCGGACAACCCGATGCCATCGGCAACCGCACGTCAGCCTCACAAGGGGTGATTGCTGGCGCACAACTCCAAGCCCAAGCGCTGGCGCGACCCGCCGATGTGCTCGAACAGATTCCAGGCATGGTGGTGACCCAGCACTCGGGCGACGGCAAAGCCAACCAGTATTTTTTGCGCGGCATCAATTTAGACCACGGCAGCGACTTTGCCACCACGGTCAATGGCGTGCCGGTGAACATGCCCAGCCATGCACATGGGCAGGGTTACAGCGATTTGAATTTTTTATTGCCTGAATTGCTCCAGCGGGTCAATTACAGCAAAGGCCCCTACTTGGCGGAGCAGGGGGATTTTTCGTCAGCGGGGTCTGCCGATTTTGTCTACCGAACTCGGCTGGCCCAACCCTTGGTCGACCTCACCGTGGGCCAATACGGCTATCGGCGTGCGTTGAGCGCGGGGTCCGCCCAAGTGGGCGACGACTTGCACCTGCTGGGCGCTGTCGAAATGCTCAACCATGACGGGCCCTGGCGCGTGGCCGAAGGTTTGCGCAAACGCAACGCCTTGCTCACGCTCAGTGGCGGCTCTGGCGCACACGGCTGGTCCACCAGCTTGATGCTCTACAACGCACGCTGGACCTCGACCGACCAAGTGCCTCAACGCTTGATCGATGCGGGCAGCTACCAAGGCCAAGCCTTTGGTCGCTTTGACGCCTTAGACGCAAGCGACGGCGCCAGCACCTCGCGCAACAGTTGGTCTGGCCAATGGCATGACCGCAATGCCCAAGAAGCCACCCAGCTGAGTTGGTACGCCATGCGTTACGACTTGGACTTGTATTCCAACTTCACCTACCAAACCGCCTCCAACGGGAACGGCAACAGCGACCAGTTTGCCCAACGCGACCAACGCACGGTGTATGGCGGCAAGGCCTCGCGTGCGTGGGTGATGGATGCGCAAAGCACCACCCCAACGGTCAACACCCTGGGGCTGCAAGTGCGCCAAGACCTGATCCGCGTGGGGCTGTTTGACAGCGCACAGCGCCGCCTCACCCTGCCCGTGCGCGATGACCTGGTGCGGCAACAACAGGTCGGCATCTATGGCCAAAACGACACCCATTGGCTGGACACCGTGCGCACCGTGCTGGGCCTGCGCGTCGACCAGTACACCGCCCACGTGGACAGCCGCTTGCAGGCCGAGAACTCGGGGGTCAGCAGCAGTGTCAAAGCGTCGCCCAAACTGTCCTTGATCTTGGGTCCCTGGGCGCAGACCGAGGTGTTTGTCAACACCGGTCGGGGCTTTCACAGCAACGACGCGCGCGGCACCACCGCGCGTGTCGACCCCCGCACAGGGGCTGGCGTTGAGCCGGTGCCCGGCTTGGTCAGCTCACGCGGTGAAGAGGTGGGGCTGCGCACCCAGGCCACCACCCATTGGCAAACAGCCCTGTCTTTGTGGCGCTTGCGCTTTGACTCGGAGCTGGTCTATCTGGGAGACACGGGCACCACCGAGGCCTCTCGCCCCAGCCAGCGCAAGGGGCTGGAGTGGAGCAACCACTGGTCGCCCAGTGACAGCTTCTGGCTCGATGCCAGCATGGCGTGGACACAACCGCGCTACAGCGACGCCAGCCCTGAGGGCAATGCCATCCCGAATGCTGTACACAAAGTGGCGCACCTCACCGCCACCGTGCGCCAGCTTGGGCCTTGGTCGGCAAGCTGGGGGCTGCGCTACATTGGCCCGGCCGCCTTGAGCCCTGACGCCCGTGTGCTGTCTGGCAGCAACATCAGCAGCAACTTGCGGGTGACACGGCGCATGAACACCAACATGGACGTGTCTTTGGATGTGCTGAACGTGGCGAACCGCAAAAACAACGACATCCAGTACCTGTACGCCTCGCAAGTGGCCACAGAGGCTGTCCCCGTCACGGACAGCCATGTCCACCCCAGCGAGCCACGCAGTTTCAGGCTCAGCACGCGGATTCGTTTTTAGTCTGTGTTGACTTTGCGCAAGAACATGCGCCACAGATCAGCGCATGATGGGGCTTCACTCAACAGGAGCCTTCCATGGACGCATCGCATCTCGACACCTTCAAGCGAGAGCTTGAAACGCTTCGCGCCGAGCTCTTAGAGCAAATCGCCCAGCAACGTGGCGGCACCCACAGCCGAGCCGACGTGGCGGCCGAACACTTTGCCCACAGCGAAGACGCACCCGCACAAGTGGCCACTGAGCGAGATGTGGAGTTCGCCCTCAATGAACGCGAAACCGCCGAGCTCAATGCCTTGGATTTGGCATTGGCTCGTATTGCGGGCGGCACCTATGGGCAATGCACCGACTGCGAAACCACCATCCCACCCGCGCGCCTGAAGGCCACACCCGAAGCTGCGCGCTGTATCGCCTGCCAAGAAAAAGCAGAACACTGAATCCCTCATAGAAAGAACTACCGATGACCACTTTTCACGCTGTCGTTTGGCTCGACCACCAAGAAGCCCACGTGCTGATGTTTGACCGCGAGCATGTGCAAGCGCAACGCATCAAATCTCGTTCACACCACAAGCACCAGGGCAAGCCGCATGACACCGCGGCGCTGTATGGCGACATTGCCAAAGCCCTCGATGGCACACACGAGGTGTTGATCACCGGCCCAGGTTCTGCACGCGATGAGTTTCGCGACTGGTGCAAAACCCACGCCAGCGCGGTGGCACACACCATCGTCGACACCATCGCCAGCGATCACCCGAGTGACGCCCAAGTGGTGGCGTTGGCTCGCCAGTACTTCAAGAAGTTTGACCAGACTACGGTCGATCCCACCTTGGCCTGAGCACAGTCCAGCGGTCGGCTGGTATTCTTGGGCGCATGAAAAGCCTGTTTCACTTCGCCTTCAACATCACCGACCTCGACCGTGCGCGCCGTTTCTACGGCGATGTGCTGGGCTGTCAAGAAGGGCGCAGCACCGACACATGGGTGGACTACGATTTTTTTGGCCACCAAATTTCCATGCATTTGGGTGAGCCCTTCCCCACCGCCAACACCGGCCATGTGGGTGACACGCTGGTGCCCATGCCGCACTTTGGTTTGGTGCTGAATTTGCCCGACTGGAACATCTTGGCTGAGCGGCTGCGCGCCGCAGGCACGCAGTTTGTGGTGGAGCCCCATTTGCGCTTTGAAGGCATGCCGGGCGAACAATGGACGATGTTTTTTCGCGACCCGTTTGGCAACCCAATCGAGGTCAAAGGCTTTGCCTCGTTGGACACGATCTACAACGCCTGAGGCGCCACGGCCCCCTCAGGCCAGGGGCGCGATTTTTTGATCAATGGCGCCAAACACGCTTTGGCCGTCTTTGCCCTTCATCTCGATGCGGATGGTGTCGCCATACTGCATGTACTCGGTGCTGGGCTGGCCGTCCAACAGGGTCTCGATGGCGCGCTTTTCGGCGATGCAGCTGTAGCCCTTGGGCCAGTCTTTTTTGCCATGCGTGTCCACCGCAGGGTTGCTGATGGTGCCGCTGCCAATCACCGAGCCCGCCCGCACACGGCGGGTTTTGCCAATGTGCGCAATCAGTTGTCCAAAGTGAAACGTCATGTCGGGCCCGGCATCGCACATGCCGACTTTGCGACCATTCCAGGTGGACTGCATGGTCAGGTGCAAACGCCCAGCGTCCCAGGCGTCGCCCAGCTCGTCCAGCGTCACCGCGACGGGGCTGAACGCCGTGGCAGGCTTGCTTTGCAAAAAGCCAAAACCTTTGGCCAATTCATCGGGAACCAAATGGCGCAACGACACATCGTTGGCCAACATCACCAAGCGAATGCCTTGCAGGGCTTGCTCGGGTGTGGCTTGCATGGGCACATCGCCAGTGATGACGGCCAGCTCAGCTTCAAAGTCAATGCCGTATGACTCACTCGGGCAGACCACATCGTCGGTGGGGCCGATGAAGTCATCGCTGCCGCCTTGGTACACCAAGGGGTCGGCATAAAAGCTCTCGGGCACCAAGGCATCGCGAGAAGCGCGCACCAGCGCCACGTGGTTGATGTAGGCCGATCCGTCAGCCCATTGGTAGGCCCTTGGCAAAGGCGCCATGCACATCTTGGGGTCAAAGGCAAACGCATGACGCGCTTTGCCTTGGTTCAAGGTCTCGTACAGGTCTTGCAGCTGCGGGGCCATGAAACCCCAATCGTCAAGCACCTGCTGCAGGCGGTTGGCGATGCCCGTCGCATAATGCGCGGTGCTGAGGTCACGCGAGACCACGACCAGTTGTCCATCGCGAGTTCCGTCTTTGTAGGTGGCCAGTTTCATGGCATTGCTCCAGGTTGGCAGGTCTTGGCCAGCGAGGCGGCCAGACCCAATGAGAAATTACGGATAAGTAAACAAATTTTACTAAACGTAATTTTTAAACCTGATTCTATAAGATACTCTCAGACATGAAAGAACGCGCTGGCATCCAATCGGTCGAAGTCGGTTTTGCACTGCTGCAGGTGCTGGCCCAGTCCGAGGGTGCCTTGATGCTGCGAGATTTGGCCTTGGCCGCTGGCATGAGTGCCGCCAAAGCACACCGGTATTTGGTGAGTTTCCAGCGTTTGGGCCTGGTCCACCAAGACCACGCCAGCACCCGCTACGACTTGGGACCCGCCGCCTTGCAACTGGGTTTGGCCGCCCTCACGCGTCTGGACCCCGTCAAATTGGCACGCGAACGCATGGCCTCGTTGATGGCCGAAATTGGCCACACCGTGGCTTTGGCGGTATGGGGCAATCAAGGCCCGACCATCGTGCACTGGCAAGAGTCGCCACATGCCATGACGGTGTTGCGCTTGGGCGATGTGATGCCCCTGCTTACCTCGGCAACCGGGCGTTGTTTTGCCGCTTATTTGCCCCGCGATGTGACAGGCCCCATGCTCAAGGCCGAGTTGGCGCGGGCAAAACAAATGAAACGCCACGATGTTCCGCTGAGCGCCGCAGAGGTCCAAGCCATGCTGGAAGAAGTGCGCCACCAGGGTTTGGCGCGCGTGACCGATGCTTTGTTGCCGGGCGTGGCAGGCTTTGCGGCCCCGGTGTTTGATTCGGACAGTCACTTGGCCTTGGCCGTGGTGTCGCTCGGGCCCACCTCGAGTTTCGAGGCAGCATGGAACGGCAAGCCCGCCAAAGCGCTGCTGTTGGCGGCACAACAACTCAGTGCAGAGTTGGGCCACCGGGTTGCCCCAACCTGACCCTCTGCCATGCACGTTGAGGCGCACTATCCTCACAAAGTCACGCTGACTTTCACACAGGCCTTGGCGCTGGTGTGCGGGGTGCTGCTGGTCCATCTGTGGTTGTTGAGCAGCAGCACCCTGTGGTTTTCATCCCAAGAAACCAGCTTCGTGAAGACGCCAACTTTGATCACGCGCCAGTTGGAAGCGCCCAGGGCACCTGCGGATGAACCGCTCTCGGCCACACGGACCCACCGCGAGATGGTCCACCCAGAACCTGCGTCCCCCCTCGCCTGGAAGGCGCCGTCGCAGACCCCTGCCCCGCCCCATGCGTGGGCCAGTCCACGCGAGTTGGAAGACCTGCAAGCGCAGCTGACAGCCCCGGTGGCACTGCCCGCACGCAGCGCTGAAGCGGTGGATTTGCCGCCTTTCCATCGACCAGCCCCTGATGCCGGAGGGTCCATCGAGGTCACGTCTTACAAGGCGCCTCACTCAGCCCGTTTGCGCTACGACGTCAAAGGCCAGGCCAGTCACATCGGCTACTCCGCTTGGGCGAACTTGGATTGGCAGCAGGATGGACAGGCCTACAACGCTCGGCTTGAAGTGGGCGCTTTTTTGCTGGGCTCTCGGGTACAAACCAGTGTGGGCGTGCTGGGGCCGGAGGGTGTCATGCCGACACGCTTTGCAGACAAATCACGCAGTGAACTCGCAGCACACTTTCAGCGCGACAAAAACATCATCAGCTTTGGCGCCAACACCCCAGACGCCCCGCTGATCAAAGGCGCACAAGATCGCCTGAGTGTGGTGCTGCAATTGGGCGCCTTGGTGGGCGCTGACCGCGATCGTTTCCCCATCGGAACCATGCTGTCGGTGCCCACGGTGTCGCAACGCGAAGTCGAGATTTGGCAGTTTGTGGTGGAGAAAGAAGAATGGCTGCACTTGCCCTATGGCGACATTCACAGCCTGAAGCTGAGCCGACAACCCAGGCGCGAATTCGACCAGCGCATCGAGCTGTGGTTGGCGCCCAGCCTAGATTATTTGCCCGCTCGCTTGCGCATCACCAACGCCAATGGCGACTTTGTCGACCAGTTATTGCGAACCATGGAGACGCCAGGGTCTTGAATTCGGCCGTTTCGAACCGATAACTTATGTCACACTGGCCACACCACCTCTTGACTCTTTTTTGACGCCTTTTGAATCGCTTTTGACCCGGACAGACACCATGGACATGCTTTACAACTCGGAAACTTATTCTGTGATGCACCTCAAGGCGCAGGATGAAGGCTTGGAGCCTGCACGCCCAGACTTGCCCGTGTTGTCGCGCCATGGCTTTGAAATTGTCGACAAGCGCTCGGGCAAAGAGGTCTATCTGGAAGGCTCCTGGGCTGAGTTGTTCCAAGCCCATTTGCGGGCTTGGCAAGAAAACTCTCCGTCGCAAGAAGAGGTCGAAGAGACGCTAGCGGGCTACGCCGAACTGGCGCAAAACCCGGTGGTGGTGCACTGAGCGCCTGAACCCGCGCGACCCCGCGCAACGTAGGTGCTCATGCACAAACCTACAATTGCCGCCATGACTGCTTACATCCTCAACCTGTCTTGCCCTGATCGCCAGGGCATCGTTCATGCGGTGTCTGGTTTTTTGCTGGAACGCCAAGGCAACATCGAAGAAGCCGCCCAGTACAACGACCACGACACGGGTTTGTTTTTCATGCGGGTGCAGTTTGCCTGCGACAGCCTGAGCCAAGATGATGTGCGCACCCAACTCGCCACGCTGGCAGACACCTTTGGCATGCGCTGGACCTTGCATGACACCACCCAGCCCATGCGCACGGTGATCATGGTCAGCAAAGAAGGCCATTGCCTGAATGACTTGTTGTTTCGCTGGAAGAGCGGTTTGCTGCCTTTGGACATTCGGGCCATCGTCAGCAATCACCGTGAGTTTTACCAGTTGGCCGCCAGCTACAACGTGCCGTTCCATCACATTCCGGTCACGGCCGCCACCAAAGCGCAAGCCGAGGCCAAGCAGTACGAGATCATCCAAAGCGAAGGCGCGGAATTGGTGGTGTTGGCGCGCTACATGCAAATTTTGAGCGACGACCTGTGCCAAAAGCTGGCCGGGCGCGCCATCAACATCCACCACAGCTTTTTACCCAGCTTCAAAGGCGCCAAGCCTTACTACCAAGCCCACGACCGAGGCGTCAAGTTGATCGGTGCCACCGCCCACTATGTCACGGCAGACTTGGACGAAGGCCCCATCATTGAGCAAGATGTGGCCCGCGTGGACCACAGCAAAACGGTGGAAGACTTGACCACCCAGGGCCGCGACACAGAAAGCCAGGTGCTGGCCCGCGCCGTGAAGTGGCACAGCGAACACCGCGTGCTGATCAACGGCCACAAAACCGTGATCTTCAAATAACCGGCATGACCCACCGCATCCCGCCGATTCAGTGCTTGCTGACGTTCGAGGCACTGGCCAGGTTGCGCTCGGTCACCCAAGCCGCCGAAGAGCAATGCGTGACCCCCAGCGCGGTGAGCCACCGGGTGAAACAACTCGAGCAGTTGCTGGGTGTGAAGTTGTTTGGTCGCGCTGACTTTTCGCTCACCACCGAGGGCAGCGAATACCTGGCGCATGTGCGCGAAGGCTTGTCGATCCTGGAGCGTTTTCCGGGCAAAGATGGCAGCAGTCACGGGGGCAAGCGCAAGCTGCGTTTGGCCGTCACGCCCACTTTTGCGCGTTCGATCTTGATGCCTCGCCTGCGCCAGTTTGCCGAGGCCTACCCCGAGATTGACCTGACCCTGCAAGTCACGATTCCCCTGCTGGATGTGGTGGCTGAAGACGCCGACCTGACCATCCGTTTTGGCACCGGTCGCTATGCAGATGTGGAGCATGTGTGCGTGATGAAAGACGAGGTGACGCCCATGGCTTCGCCTGCCTTTGTGCGCGAGCATGGGCCCTTTGAAGCGCCCGAAGACTTGGTCGATGTCACGCTGCTACGCAGCCCCTTAGAGCCCTGGCGCACGTGGTTTGCCGCCCACCACCTGGACTGGCCTGAGCCGGTCGACGGCTCTTGTTTCAATGACATCGGCCTGATCTGTGATGCTGCAGCCCAAGGATTGGGGGTGGGCTTGGTGCGCTTGAAGCTGGGTGCGCCTTGGCTGGAAAACGGCACTTTGGTGCGTCTTTTCCCACGCCAAGTGCCCAGCCCGCACGGGCATTACTTGTGTTGGCGTTCAGGCGCGATGGACCGCTGGGAGTGTGCAGCGTTTGCGGATTGGCTCAAATCGGCCGTTGCATAAGCCCTGGCCCTATTCAAGACATTTCAATCTTTGCTGTAACTTTCTTCACGCAGCCCAGTGGTGTTTTGGCTTAAAGTGCCACGCATGAACGCACCTCTCACCTCCGAACAGCAAAACACCCTGGACCGCTCTGAGCGCCAAGCCCAAGTGGTGAAGGCCCTGCTACAGGTGCTGCCACAGCATGCGCTGCTCTACACCAGCGAAGACACCGTGCCTTACGAATGCGATGGGCTCACGGCTTACCGCGCGCGGCCCTTGTGCGTGGCCTTGCCTGAAACCGCAGACCAGGTGCAAGCGGTGCTGCAAACCTGTCACGCCTTGGAGGTGCCTGTGGTGGCGCGCGGCGCTGGGACGGGCCTGTCGGGCGGCGCCATGCCGCATGCAGAAGGGGTCACCCTTTCGCTGGCCAAGTTCAACCAAATTCTTCGCATCGACCCACTGGCACGAACTGCCGTGGTGCAGTGCGGTGTGCGTAACCTGGCCATCAGCGAGGCGGCGGCGGCTCATGGCTTGTACTACGCACCCGATCCTTCGAGCCAAATTGCCTGCACGATTGGTGGCAATGTGGCCGAAAACTCTGGGGGCGTGCATTGCTTGAAATATGGGCTCACGGTGCACAACGTGCTGGCCGTCAAAGGCTTCACCATTGAAGGCGAGGCGGTGAGCTTTGGCAGCAGCGCGCTCGACTCGCCCGGCCTGGACCTGTTGCCCGTGGTGGTGGGCAGCGAAGGCATGTTGGCCGTGACGATGGAAGTCACCGTCAAGCTCATCCCCAAACCCTTGTTGGCGCGCTGCATCATGGCCAGTTTTGATGATGTGCGCAAAGCGGGCGACGCGGTGGCGGCGGTGATTGCCGCAGGCATCATTCCGGCCGGTTTAGAGATGATGGACGGCCCCATGACCGCCGCGGTGGAAGCCTTTGTGCATGCAGACTATGACCTGAACGCGGCTGCGATTTTGTTGTGTGAGAGCGACGGCACGCCGGAGGAAGTTGAAGAAGAAATTGGCCGCATGAGCGAGGTGCTACGCAACTGCGGCGCCACCGCCATCACGGTCAGCCGCGATGAGGCACAACGCCTGAAGTTTTGGAGTGGCCGCAAAAACGCGTTCCCCGCGTCTGGACGCATCAGCCCCGACTACATGTGCATGGACAGCACCATCCCGCGTAAACGCTTGGCCGACATCTTGCAAGCCATCGCTGAAATGGAAAAGAAGTACCAGCTGCGTTGCCTCAACGTGTTCCATGCGGGCGACGGCAACTTACACCCGTTGATTTTGTTTGATGCCAACGACGCCGACCAGATGCACCGTTGCGAGCTGTTTGGCGCTGAGATCTTAGAAACCAGCGTGGCCATGGGCGGCACGGTGACGGGCGAGCACGGCGTGGGCATTGAAAAGGTCAACAGCATGTGCGTGCAGTTCAGCGCCGAGGAGAACGAGCAGATGTTTGGCGTCAAACGTGCGTTTGACAGCAAGGGCCTGCTCAACCCCGGCAAGGTGATTCCCACCCTGCACCGCTGCGCTGAATACGGCAAGATGCTGGTGCGCGCCGGGCAGATCAAACACCCGGACCTGCCACGCTTTTAAACACCAGGTTTTTGCGCGGACCTCAACCCAGAGGCCGCTCGCCTGCGTAAGTACGCCCGCCAAAGATCGCCGTGCCCACCCGCACCATGGTGCTGCCGGCGTGGATGGCGGCTTCCAAGTCGCTGGTCATGCCCGTCGACAAAGTGTCGAAATGCGGCGAATTCAACACGGCTCTCACCTCGTCAAACAAGGCGCGCGCCCTGGTGTGCACCGCCACTTGCGCCTCAAAGCCATCGACAGGGTCAGGTAGGGTCATCAAGCCGCGCAGGCTCAGCTTGGGCAGTTTGGCCACGTCAATCGCCAACGCCAGCACCTCAGCGGGCGTGACCCCGGATTTGGTGGCACCCCCATCGATGTTGACTTGCAAACACACCTGAAGTGGTGGCAAATGTGCGGGGCGCTGGTCGTTCAAACGCTGTGCAATTTTCAGGCGATCCACGGTGTGGGCCCAATCGAAGTGCTCAGCCACCCATTTGGTTTTGTTGCTTTGAATAGGACCGATGCAGTGCCAAACCAAGGCGGGGACAAAGTGGTACGCGCTCAAGGACTCGATTTTGTCGACGCCTTCTTGGATGTAGTTTTCACCAAAGTCTCGCTGCCCACAGGCTGCGACTTCGGCCACATCTGAAGCGCTGAAGGTTTTGGACACAGCCAACAACTGCACGCTTTGGGGGCTTCGCCCACAGGCCTCACAAGCTGCGGCAATGCGTGTTCGAACGGCATGAAGGTTTTGGCTCAGTGTTGTCATCTTGTGGTCGACTTTAACAAGTGCGCCCGAGTCAAACTGTGCCGTTGCTTGGGTGACAGCCGCCGCGTGTGTGCAGCCCCTATGATTCAGCGCACATTCCACAACCTCTTGAGTCACCCCATGTCAAGCATCAACGCCAAAACCTACGAAACTGCCCCCTCCACCCATGTGGCCTTCATTGGCATGGGGGTGATGGGCTACCCCATGGCCGGACATCTGGCCAGCGCAGGCCACGCCGTGACGGTGTACAACCGCTCGCCGGCCAAAGCGCAAGCCTGGGTGGTCGAGTTTGCCCACAGCTTGGCCCCCAAGAGCGCCGCGACGCCGCGTGAAGCGGCCAAAGACGCCGACATTGTGTTTTGTTGCGTGGGCAACGATGCAGATTTGCGTTCGGTGATTTTTGGCGCAGACGGCGCGCTGGCGGGCATGAAACCAGGCGCAGTGTTGGTGGACCACACCACCGCATCGGCTGACGTGGCACGCGAGATTTACACGGCCGCCAAGAACATTGGCATCCACTTCATCGACGCGCCGGTTTCGGGCGGGCAAGGTGGCGCACAAAACGGCTTGCTGACCGTGATGTGCGGCGGGGACGCGCCGGTGTTTGAACGCGTCAAGCCTGTGGCAATGGCCTTCTCGCGGGCGTTCACGCTCATGGGTGAGCCGGGCGCGGGTCAGTTGACCAAGATGGTCAATCAGGTGTGTATTGCCGGCTTGGTGCAGGGCTTGAGCGAAGCCGTGGCCTTTGGCCAACGCGCGGGTTTAGACATGAACTTGGTGCTGGATGTGATTGGCAAAGGCGCGGCACAAAGCTGGCAACTCGACAACCGTGGCAAAACCATGGTGGCCGACAAGTTTGACTTTGGCTTTGCCGTCGACTGGA
>CAITHK010000219.1 GCA_903892175.1 uncultured Burkholderiales bacterium
AACACTTGCACGTTTTGTTTGATGGCGCCTTGCTGCAACAAAGAAGCAAACACCTGTGCACGCTCTGAGCGCTCGCCCACCACGATGCGGCTGGGGTGCTAGTTGTCATATAGCGCACGCCCCTCGCGTAAAAATTCTGGCGAGAACAAGATGTTGCTAACCCCAAACTTCTCACGCTTGCTCTGCGTGTAGCCCACGGGCACAGTGGACTTGATGACCATCACGGCCTGGGGATTGATGGCCAGCACATCGGCAATCACCGACTCCACCGAGCTGGTGTTGAAGTCATTGGTCTGCGGGTCGTAGTCGGTGGGGGTGGCAATCACCACAAAGTCAGCCCCTGTGTAGGCCTCTGCCTTGTCCAAGGTCGCTTTGAAATTGAGCGGCTTGTGCGTGAGGTAGTCCTGCATCTCGACGTCTTCAATCGGCAGTTGCTTTTGGTTGATCAAGGCCACCTTGGCCGCCACCACATCGAGCGCCACCACCTCGTGGTTTTGGGCCAACAAAATACCGTTGGACAGGCCTACATAGCCCGTCCCTGCGATTGCGATTTTCATGAAAAGACTTTCATTGGTTTGTACAAATTTCTCAATTGAAGGCTCAGACCACCACCGGCTCGGGTTCTAAACGAATTCCAAAGCGCTCGTAGACACTGGTCTGAATGGCTTTAGCCAGGGTCATCACCTCGCCACCTGTGCATGGGTGTTCGCGCCCGCCTTTGTTGACCAACACCAGCGCTTGTTTGTCGTAGACCGCCGCCTGCCCCACTGACTTGCCCTTCCAGCCACAGGCATCGATCAACCAGCCTGCGGCGAGTTTGATGCTGCCGTCGTCCAAGGGGTAGTGCACTACCTTGGGGTCGCGCGCAATGATGTCGGCGCATTGCTCAGGCGTGACGGTGGGGTTTTTGAAAAAACTCCCCGCATTGCCAATGACTGCGGGGTCTGGCAGCTTGGCGCGACGAATGGCACACACCCACTCGAACACTTGCTGTGCGCTGGGCTGCGAGATGCCGGTCTCGGCCATCTTGCGCTCCAAGTCGGCATACCCGAGCACCGGCTTCCAAACCTTGGGCAAACGAAACCGCACACGGGTGATGAGGGCCTGGCCCGCCAGTCCCATGCTGCGAGACCCACCATGAGCCTGCTGCGGCCCGTGCTTGAACACTGAGTCACGGTACCCAAAGGCGCATTGCGCAGCGTTGAGCGTGAAGCTGTGGCCCGTGCGCAAATCGATGGCGTCGAGCGACTCAAAACGGTCTTGTAGCTCCACGCCATAAGCCCCGATGTTTTGCACCGGGGACGCGCCCACCGAACCCGGAATGAGCGCCATGTTTTCTAAGCCGGGCCAACCTTGGGCCAAGGTCCAGCAAACCAGGTCGTGCCAAGACTCACCGGCAGCGGCCTCGACCACCCAAGCTTTGTCGGTCTGATCGACCAAACGCAGGCCTTTGAGCTCGACCTTGAGTACCAAATGCTTCACATCCCCGGTGAGCACGATGTTGCTGCCCCCACCCCACACCAACTTTGGGGCCGCCCGCAGCGCCGCATCAGCCACCACCGCCTGCACATCGGCTTCGCTGCGCACATGCACCAGCTGCAAAGCCTTGGCAACAATGCCAAAGGTGTTGTGCGTTTGCAGGGGGTAATTGGACTCAACTAACAT
>CAITHK010000220.1 GCA_903892175.1 uncultured Burkholderiales bacterium
GAGCGTTTTGAGTTGAGTTGGTGCGTGCCCTTAGGAACTATCATGAAAAAGAACCACCACATTTCCCAAGAAGCCTACGAAAAAGCCCTCGCTGACAGCGCCAAGCGTGTGCGAAATCCTTGGGCTGTAGATGCTGTGGAATACGACGGCGTGAAGGAGTCCATTTTGATGCGATTTCCGGGCGGGGTCGGACTTGCCTTGCCGGTTTCTTTCATCGATGAATTCGCGGGTGTCAAACCTGCGGATCTACTCAAAGTTTATTTGAGCCCATCCGGAGAGACCTTGTGCCTTGATGAAGCTGACGTTCATATCAGCACTCACGGTCTCATTCGTGATGTTTTTGCTCAACTACCCAAGGAAATGCTCGCGAGTCGATTTGGCTCCATTGGCGGATCGCGATCCAGCGAAACAAAGAAAGCGACTTCTGCCGAAAACGGTAAGAAGGGTGGCCGCCCCAAAAAGGCAGTTGTTGCCACCGCTCACAAGTAATCTGCCTGACATCTTGGCTTGATTTGCCATCCCTTGCGAGCGAGGTCAGGCGGTGTCTGCGTGATTTTTGAATGGTATACGTGCGGGATAATCTGCTATACCACCGCATACCGCGCTTTCTATCCGCCCTACGGCTAGCCGAACTTTGAGCTCTCAAGACACCCCTTCTTCCTCAGGTCACGAAGCATCGTGGGCGGCGCACACCCCCATGATGGCCCAGTACTTCGGCCTCAAGGCCGAGTACCCCGACACGCTGTTGTTCTACCGCATGGGCGACTTCTACGAGTTGTTCTTTGCCGATGCCGAAAAGGCCACCCGCTTGCTCGACATCACGCTCACGCAGCGCGGCCAATCGGGCGGCCAGCCGGTGGTGATGGCGGGGGTGCCGTTTCACTCGGTCGAAACCTATTTGGCGCGTCTGCTCAAGCTGGGCGAATCGGTGGCCATTTGCGAACAAGTGGGCGATGTGGCCACCAGCAAAGGGCCGGTTGAACGCAAGGTAGTACGCGTGGTCACGCCCGGCACGCTGACCGACAGTGCCTTGTTGTCTGACAAAAGCGAAGCCTTTGTGCTGGCGGTGCACCAAAGCGCACGCGCCGGGTGTGGCTTGGCGTGGCTGAGCATCACCCAAGGCTTGGTGCATTTGGCCGAATGCGCCAGCGATGAATTGCCCCACTGGCTGGCCCGCATTGCGCCCAGCGAGGTGATTTACAGCGCCGAAGTCAGCCCTGTGTTTGAGCAACAGCTCAAGGCCTTGTGCCAGCAGGTGAACCTGCCCGTCCACATCCGTCCCGCCTGGCAGTTCGATGCGGCGTTGGGCGCACGCAAATTGCTGGAGCACTTGAAGGCCGCCTCACTCAACGCCTGGAACGCCCAGGACGTGAGCCAAGCCCACGCAGCCGTGGCCGCGCTGCTGGGCTATGCCGAGCACACACAAGGCCGTGCCCTGACCCACGTGCACGGTGTGGTGGTGGCACGCGATGACGCGCTGATTGATTTGCCCCTGACCACCCGCCGCAACCTGGAGCTGACCCAGACCCTGCGGGGTGAAGACAGCCCCACCCTGTTCTCGCTGCTCGACACCTGCATGACAGGCATGGGCAGCCGCGAACTCAAGCGCTGGCTGCTCGAGCCCGAACGCGACCGCAGCAACGCCCAACACCGCTTGGCAGCGATGGCGGCCTTGCAAGACACCCAGCATGGCGCGGTCTACAAGGCCTTGCGTGAAGCCCTCAAGGGCTCGGCCGATGTGCAGCGCATCAGCGCACGCGTGGCCTTGCGTCAGGTGCGCCCCCGCGAGCTGGTGGCCTTGGGTCTGGCTCTGCACAAAGCCTGGCACATGCAGCCTTTGTTGGCACCCCTGCTGCCCGCCAGTCCCTTGCTCCACACCGTGGTGCAAGCGCTGAACATGCCGCCTGAGTGTGTGCAGTTGATTGCCAGCGCGCTGTTGCCCGAGCCTGCCGCGTTGGTGCGCGATGGTGGCGTGATGGGCGACGGCTTTGATGCCGAACTCGACGAGTTGCGCGCCATTCAAACCAACTGCGATGACTTTTTGCTGGCTCTAGAAACGCGTGAGCGCGAGCGCTCCGGCATTGCCAACCTGCGGGTGCAGTTCAACAAGGTGCATGGGTTTTACATTGAGGTCACGCAAGGCCAGGTGGACAAGGTGCCCGCGGACTACCGACGTCGCCAGACCCTGAAAAACGCCGAGCGTTTCATCACCCCCGAACTCAAAGCCTTTGAAGACAAAGCCTTGAGCGCACAAGAGCGTGCGCTGGCGCGTGAAAAGTTTTTGTACGAGCAATTGCTCGACGCGCTGCAAGGGTTTGTGCCAGCCCTCACCCGCTTGGCCACGGCAGTGGCCACACTCGACGCCCTAGGCGCTTTGGCGGAACGCTCGCTGACGCTGAATTGGTGTGCGCCCGAGTTTGTCAAAACTCCTTGCATCGAGATCACCCAGGGTCGTCACCCCGTGGTTGAAGCGCGTTTGGCCGAAACCCATGGCATGGCCTCGGGCGGTGCCGCCAAGACCTTCATTGCCAACGACACGCGCTTAGGGCCCACCCAGCGCATGCAAGTCATCACCGGCCCCAACATGGGCGGTAAGTCCACCTACATGCGCCAAGTGGCGCTGATCGTGTTGTTGGCCAGCATCGGCAGCCATGTGCCCGCCAGCGCCTGTCGCTTAGGGCCGATTGACGCCATCCACACCCGCATCGGTGCGGCAGACGACTTGGCCAATGCGCAGTCCACCTTCATGCTGGAGATGACCGAAGCCGCGCAAATCTTGCACGCCGCCACGCCCCACAGCCTGGTGTTGATGGATGAGATTGGCCGTGGCACCTCGACCTTCGACGGCTTGGCCTTGGCCAGTGGCATTGCGGCGCATTTGCACGACAAGACACAAGCCTTCACGCTGTTTGCCACCCACTACTTTGAACTCACCGAGTTTGCGGCCAACCACCGCGCGGCTGTGAACGTGCACGTGAGTGCGGCAGAGATCGGCAACCACATTGTGTTTTTACACGAAATTCAAGCGGGCCCCGCCAGCAAGAGCTACGGCATTCAGGTGGCGCGTTTGGCAGGCATGCCCACACCGGTGCTCAACCATGCACGCCATGCGCTGGCCTCGCTCGAAGCGGGGGCCGATGCTTCGCGTGTGCAGGTCGATCTGTTTGCACCACCGCCCGAAATCGACAGCGCAGGCCCCAGCCTGCTGCATGCGAAACTGGCCGAGATCGACCCCGACAAACTGAGTCCACGCGATGCGCTGGACGCCCTGTATCAACTCAAGAAACTGTCATGACGTATTGCGTAGGCATCAAACTCAAAGCTGGCTTGGTCTTTTTGTCAGACTCGCGCACCAACGCGGGCCTGGACCAAATCAGCACCTTCCGAAAAATGATCGTCTACGAAAAGCCCGGCGACCGCTTCATGGTGTTGTTGTCAGCGGGCAATTTGTCGATCTCGCAATCGGTGCGCGAGATTTTGCAAGTCGAACAACTCAAAGACACGCCCGAGAGCGACCCGATCACCATTTGGAACGCCAAGAGCATGTTTGACGCCGTGCGCGTGCTGGGCTCGGCCATTCGCCGTGTCCATGAGCGCGACGCTGCAGCCCTGCAATCGGCTGGTGTGGACTTCAATGTGTCGCTGATTTTTGGCGGTCAAATTGCCGGCGAAGGCATGCGCTTGTTCCAGGTCTATTCCCCCGGCAACTTCATCGAAGCCACGGCAGAAACACCGTACTTCCAAATTGGCGAGTCCAAATACGGCAAGCCCGTGCTCGACCGCGTGCTGCACCCCGACACCCCGCTGGACGAGGCGGCCAAATGCGCTTTGGTGTCGATGGACTCGACCCTCAAATCCAACCTGTCGGTGGGCCTGCCGCTGGACATGGTGGTGTACGAAGCCGACCGTTTTCACAGCGACAAAGTGGTGTGCATTGACGAGCACAACCCCTACTTCCAGATGTTGCACAACAGCTGGGGCGAGCGCTTGCGCGAGGTGTTCGATGGCATCGAAGACCCCATGTGGAACGGCGGTCAAACCAACACACCATTGCTTCAACCGGCTCTGCGTGCGCAAGTCCTCAAAAAGATTGGGACTCCAGACGACC
The DNA here is from genome assembly GCA_903892175.1 of uncultured Burkholderiales bacterium. Lineage (GTDB taxonomy): Bacteria > Pseudomonadota > Gammaproteobacteria > Burkholderiales > Burkholderiaceae_C > Limnohabitans. The sequence goes on from CAITHK010000220.1 coordinate 4,109, forward strand.
GTCTGATCTGATCGGCATGACGAAACCCCTGATCGTCTTCTCGCATGGCAACAGCTTTCCGGCCAGCACATATGGCGTGATGTTGAACGACTTGCGGCAACGCGGTTTTCAGGTCGAGGCGATCGAGAAGTTGGGCCACAACCCGCGCTACCCCGTGACCGACAACTGGCCGCACCTGGTGCAAGAGTTGACCGACTTTGTCACGCCTTTGGCCCAAGCCTCACCGGTGTTTTTGGTGGGGCATTCGCTTGGGGGGATCTTGAGCATGATGGTGGCCGCCCAATCACCCGCGCTGGTGTCTGGCGTGGTGCTGTTGGACGCCCCTATGCTGGGTGGGTGGCGCGCCAACTTGCTCAAAGTGGGTAAGCGCTTGTCGATGGCGGAGTCGCTCTCACCCGCTGCCGTCAGCCGCAAGCGCCGCACCAGTTGGCCCAACTTTGCAGAGGCCTTGGCCCACTTTCAGCACAAGCGCGTGTTTGCCAAGTGGGCGCCTGAGGTGTTGCATGACTACGTGGCCCACGGCACCCACGACGAGCAGGGCCCACATGGTCCGCGCCGCGTGCTGAGTTTTGACCGAGACATTGAAAGCGCAATCTACAACGGGCTGCCCGACAATTTAGAGGGCTACTTCAAGCGACGCCCGCTCACCTGCAAGGCCGCTTTGATCGGTGGCTTGCAATCGAAAGAATTGCGTCAAGTCGGGCTAGATTTCAGCCGTCGCATCACGCAAGGGCGCATTGCCATGGTGGATGGCACACATCTGTTTCCCATGGAGCACCCACTGGCCAGTGCAGCAGGCGTTGAGGCTGCGTTGTTGAATTTGATGTCCTGATCGTTGAATCGGGACACCACCTAGGCGTGTTTCAAGCCGCCCAAGTCACCCAACCCGACCCAGCCGTGCCCAGCACCACGATGCCAAACACAATGCGGTACCAAGCGAACGGAATGAAACTGTGGCTTGCGATGTAGCGCAACAACCAGCGCACACACACCCACGCGCTGAGGAACGAGAACACCAAACCCACGGCAAACACCGGCGCGTCGGCCAGGCTCAGCAAGGCGCGCTCTTTGTATAGGCTGTAAGCACCGGCTCCGATCAAAGTAGGGATGGCCAGGTAAAACGAAAAATCGGTGGCTGCTTTGCGTGACAAACCCAGCAACATGCCGCCGATGATGGTGGCGCCGCTGCGGCTGGTGCCAGGAATCATGGCCAAGCATTGCACCAAGCCGACTTTCAGGGCGTCCAGAGGCGTCATCGACTCCACATTCAGGATGCGGGCTTCGTCGTTGGGGTGCACATCGGCGGCGCCCTCGGTGCCATTCAAGGCATGACGACGACCCCAGCCCTCGGCCCACAAAATGATCAAGCCGCCCACAATGAAGGTACTTCCCACCACGCTGGGTGTGAACAAATGCGCTTTGATGAACTTGCCAAACAGCAAACCCAGCACCACGGCCGGCAAGAACGCGATCAAGACATTCAAGGCAAAACGTCGCGCCATGCGCTGCGAAGGCAAGGCCACCACGGTGCTGGAGATTTTTTTCCAGTACACCAAGACCACGGCAAAGATCGCCCCGGTTTGGATGGCAATGTCAAACACCTTGGCCTTCTCATCGTCAAAACCAAGCAAGGCGCCAGCCAAAATCAAATGTCCGGTGCTCGAGATGGGCAAGAACTCGGTCAAGCCTTCAACCACCCCCATCACCGCCGCTTTGAGCAACAACACAATATCCATACAACTCCATCAGAACAGGCTCAATTATCGCGAACGCGCAAGCACCTTTCTTGACCTAACAGCAACACATACATGGCGCTATATTTAAGCTGTGTTGTTCTTGACATCTGTGACCTGAAAGCTTGCCATGCCCACTTGGAAATTACGCAACGCGATCCCCCTCTTGACACTCACGCTCATGGTGGGTTGTGGCGGCGGAGGATCGAGCAGCACCGGACTCAGCGACACACCCAATGCCATCGTGGCGGCACAGGTGGCGGACATCACACCGGACAACACCCTAGACACGGTCTCGGTGTTTGTGGCACTCGACAGCACCCAAACGCTGTCTGCGCTGGACAGCGTCTTCCAATCGGCTGATGAACAACGCGCGCAAAGTCAACGCAACTTCCTCACCGCCTTGCAAAGCAACGCCAGCAGCACATTGCGTGGTGTCTCGGGCACCACCTGCACTGCCACAGACCTCGCCAGCCGCATCAACCAAGCCCACACGCCCAGTTCGGGCAACGCCGTGCGCATTGACCTCAACGCCTGCGAGCTGGAGGTCTTATCGAAGCTCAAAGGCGTCGCCTCGGTCTTCCCAGACATTCCCATGTCCACCCAGAGTTTGGCCAGCGCCACGCTGAGCAAAACCATCAGCACCATCAAAATGAGTTTCAACGGGAGCGTGGAGCAACCCACACTTGGCGCAAACACAGCCGACGGTTCGGGTCAAGTCGTTGCCATCCTAGACACTGGGGTGGAAGAGCGCCATCCTGCCTTGGGCAGCAGCAAGGTATTGAGTGGCGCCTGCTTTTCAACCGCGAGCAATGCTGGCCATGGGTTTTGTCCAAACGGTTTGAGCACCGACACCAGTTCTGCACTGGCAGCACGCAGTTGTGCCGATACTTGGAGCGGTACGCGGGCAGAAGCCGTGCAAGCCGGCTGTGGCCATGGCACCAGCATGGCCGCAGCCGCCACCCTGCGCTACACCACCAGCGACAGTGTGAGCGTCAAAGGCATGGCGCCCAACGCACAAGTACTGCCGGTGCAAGTCTTCAACCAATCCATCACCAGCAGCGGCAAAGCCTTGTCATCTTCCGCAGGCGATTTGCTCGCAGCGGTGGAGTGGCTCACCACCGAAGCGCAACGCAGGCGCACAGCAGGCCTGGCGCCTGTCGTGGCCATGAACATGAGTTTGGGCGGGGGCAGTTACACCAGCGCGTGCGACAGCGATTACGTGGGCAGCTTGTTCAAAACAGCTTTCACCAACCTTCGCAATCAAGGGGTATTACCCGTCGTTGCAGCGGGCAATGGCGGCACCAAAAACGCTATTTCTTTTCCAGCCTGTGTCAGCAACACGGTGAGCGTTGCTGCGGCCAAACTCAATGACACCGCCTTGGCCAGTTACTCGAATTTCAGCACCCAAGTCAAACTGATGGCCATCGGGGGCGATGTCGATGGCACCGGGCGCTATGTGTTGCCCGTGCTATGCGCCACGTCGGGCAGCTTTGATTGCTGGCAAGAAATGGCGGGTACCTCTCCGGCCACGGCGCTCACCACCGGCGGTGTGGCCGCCTTATTCAGCGTCAAGACAGGCGCAACATTGGCAAGTGTTGAAAGTGCACTCACCACGGACATTGCGGCACTCAACCTCACCGGGTCATCCGCACTTCACTTGACCGTCAACGATGGCAGCCAAAACATCACCCGACCCGCCTTGCGCTTGACGGCGAGCGCTTACCAATTGCTCAACTTGACGGAGTCGAATGGCTCTGGCAGCACCCCACCCTCCTCCAGCGTCTCGCCCCCGGTGACAGACACGGTGATCCCCCAGGCACAGGTTTGCTTGTTCAGCAGCACTGGGTTCAGAGGCGCCAAGGCCTGCGCCATCCAAGCCTATGGTGCGAACGCACCCAGCACAAGCAAAGACTTGTTCTACCGCTACTTTGGCAGAGTCGGCTCAATCAGCATCACGGATTTGCAAACATGCAACGACTTGGCCTCTGGAACGGCCTTGGTGACGATCTATGCTGGCCTGAGTGCATCGAGTCGCTCAGCCACGATCAACGTCACAAGCGCCAGCACGAGCACGGCCACAGGATCGAGCAACCCCATCATCGGCATGGTGCGCATTCAAACGCAGTGATCAGGCAGACGGATGCGGATGCCGGCGCAAATACAACACCGCCAACACCAATGAGCCCACTTGCAGCGCCGAACAAAAGAAAAACGGTGCGCCAATGCGCCAATCGCCTTGCGGAAAATGTGACACAGCCGCCAACAACGGGGCACCCAACATGGGTGCCACCACGGCCATCAAACCATTGAGTGAGCTGACTGCGCCCATGGTCTGGCCTTGGTTGCGGCTGTCGGCTGCAGACGAAATCAAGCTTTGCACCGAAGCCGTCACAGTGCCTCCGAGCAGGTTGATGCCAATCACGGCGTACATCATCCACCCCTCGGTGGCGGCGCCCCACAAAAAGTACCCCAGCGCCGATGACACCAAGCCCATGATGACCAAACGCTGCGGTTTGAAGCGCTTGAGCAGCGGGCCCATCAACACACCTTGCACCAGCACCGCCGTCACGCCAACCGCGGTCAGTGAGTAACCGTTTTCCTCTGCCCCCCAGCCAAACTTGAAGGCGTTGTAGAGCACCCACACGGTGTAGAGCACAAACTGCGCAAGGCCACTCAAGGCCACCACGCCCACCAAAGGCCCCACGCCTCTGAGTTGGGCCAAGCCACGCAAGGCCTTGATGGGGTTGGCGTCGCGCCACGCAAAGGGCTTGCGCTTGTCCAATGGCAGGGACTCGGGCAACACAAAGTAGCCGTACAGCAGGTTCAACAAGGTCAAGCCACCGGCCAAGTAAAAAGGCAAGTGCAGGTTGATGGCCCCCATCAAACCACCCACCACGGGCCCGATGATGAAGCCCACCCCCATCATGGCGCCCAGCAAGCCAAAACGTTTGGCACGTTGCTCGGGCGACGAAATGTCGGCCACATAGGCGTTGGCAATGGCAATGTTGCCTTGCATCACGCCACCCAAGGTACGCACCACGATCAAACCCCACAAGGTGTCGGTGAGCGCAATGCCAAAGAAGCTGATGCCCAAGCCCATGAAGCCCAGCAACAACACCGGACGGCGGCCATAGCGGTCCGACAGGGCGCCCAGCAGCGGCGAGCCCAAAAAGTTGGCCATGCCAAAGGCCACAGCGACAACGCCGTACCAATACGCCTGATCGGCTTGGTTGGCAGAAAAGCTGGCCACCAGCACCGGCAAGACCGGGATGATGACCCCAATGGCCGCCATGTCGATGAGCACGGCGAGCATGATGAAAGGCATCGCAGCCTCACGGTTGCGAAGGGTTTGAAACATAGTGGGAAATTCGATTCAGAGGAATACGTGAAGCAGGGATTTTAAAGAGTGCGAAGCCCCAAAAGCGCGTCCATCACGCCCGTAAAATGAATCGCATGACTACATCGGCTGACAACGACAACAAACCCAGCAATTTTTTGCGCCAAATCATTGAAAACGACCTGGCCCAAGGCACTTACGCCAGCCGCCGTTGGGCCGGCAGTCCTGGGGACGCGGCACACCAAGCACAAGGCGCACCTGACCCAGCCAAGATTCGCACCCGTTTTCCACCCGAGCCCAATGGCTACTTGCATGTGGGGCATGCCAAAAGTATTTGCCTGAACTTTGGTTTGGCCCGCGATTACGGTGGCGTGTGTCACCTGCGTTTTGACGACACCAACCCCGAAAAAGAAGACACCGAATTTGTCGACAGCATCATCGATGCGGTGAAGTGGCTGGGCTTTGACTGGGCCCAACTCGGCCAACCCCCAGGCAGTGCAGCGCCCTACCAGGCCAGCGATTACTTTGACTTCATGTACCGAGCCGCCGAGCACCTGATTGAAGCCGGCCACGCTTATGTGGACGAGCAAAGCCCAGAAGACATGCGCGTCAACCGGGGCGACTTTTCCAAACCCGGTGTCAACAGCCCGTTTCGCAGCCGCTCACCGGCAGAGAATTTGGCACGTTTTCGCGACATGCGAAGCGGCTTGCTGGAAGATGGCGCGGCCGTTTTGCGCGCCAAGATTGACATGGCAGCGCCCAACATCAACCTGCGCGATCCAGCCATCTACCGCATCCGCCGTGCCACCCACCACCTCACGGGCGACACCTGGTGCATCTACCCGATGTACACCTTTGCGCACCCCATCGAAGATGCGTTGGAACAAATCACCCACAGCATTTGCACGCTCGAGTTTGAAGACCAACGCCCGTTTTACGACTGGTTGATGGCCCGTTTGTGCGAAGGTGGTTTGCTGGCAGCGCCCTCACCTAAGCAGTATGAATTTGCGCGCTTGAACCTGACCTACGTGGTCACCAGCAAACGCAAACTGGCCCAACTGGTCAACGAAGGCAAAGTGTCAGGCTGGGACGATCCGCGCATGCCGACCATCGTGGGTTTGCGCCGTCGCGGCTACACCCCCGAGAGCCTGCTGCTTTTTGCTGAACGAATTGGTGTGACCAAAAGCGACAGCTGGATTGACTACAGCACCCTGGAGGGTTGCCTGCGTGAAGACCTCGACCCCAAAGCCGCCCGTGCCTCGGTGGTGCTGGATCCTGTGAAGTTGGTCATCACCAACTGGGATGAATTGCATGGCGCGGGCACGCTGGACGACTGCCATGCCCCGGTGCATCCCCACCACCCCGAGTTGGGACAACGCCAATTCAAGTTCGGCAAAGAACTGTGGATTGAGCGTGGCGACTACGAAGAAACACCACCGAAAGGCTTCTTTCGCTTGTTCCCCGGCAACAAGGTGCGCTTGAAATATGGCCACGTGATCACCTGCACAGGTGCCGTCAAAGACGCCAACGGCCAAGTGATGGAAGTGCATGCTGAACTCATCCCCGACACCAAGAGCGGCACGCCCGGCTCGGACTCTGTGAAGGTCAAAGGCGTGATCACTTGGGTGGGGGCGTCCGACGGCGTTCGTGCCGAAGTGCGCCTGTACGACCGCTTGTTCACCGATGCACAACCGGACGCAGGTGGCAAAGACTTTTTGGCCGCCCTCAACCCGAACAGCCTGAGCGTGGTGACAGCGTATGCCGAGCCTTCATTGGCTCAGAGCGCAGCAGGCACGCACTTTCAGTTTGAGCGCCATGGCTATTTTGTGGCTGACTGCGTCGACCATGCAGCGGGTCACTTGGTGTTCAACAAGGCCACGGGCTTGAAGGACACGTGGGCGAAGTGAGCACCAACAGTGCTCAGATCACTGATCGAAATGTCGAATGGTCGTGATCGCCAGCACATGCTTGAAACGATCGCACAAAACCTCAGTCCTGTTATTGAGCCAATTCAGGCTGACCAAAGCCGCCACCGCAATACCAATCCCTAAGGCTGTGGCATAGAGTGCGGTGCCAATGCCAGCAGCCACGCGTTCGCTGTCAGACACGCCCGAGGTAGCCAAGGCCACAAAGGTACCGATGATGCCCAAAATTGTGCCAAGCAAGCCCAGCAAAGGCGAGGCTGTCACCACGGTGTCGAGCAACCACAAGCGAGCAACCAACGCTGTACGAACTTGGGTGAACGCGGCCAAGGTGGCCGCTTCCCGTTGTTGTTCGTGTTTGGCATTCATGAGCAAGCCGTTGAACTCTTTGATTGCAAGGGAAATGACTTGAGTCGCCCCACCCGAGACCTTGCGGTTTTCGGGTACGGGCGTATTGATCAAGTCTTCCAAATGCGCAAAGTGTTCAGCAAACCACATGAACAACGAACGCTCGATGACCACTGCAATCGCCACAAACAAACAAAGGTAAAGCAAAACGAAAGTGGCGTCATGCAGTAGTTCGAGAGACATAGGGTTCCTTGAAATTAAAAGTCAGCTTGCAACGACACACTCAGCATGCGTGGCGCGCCGATGTAGTAACGCGTGCTGGTGGCAGAGTAGCTGTTGCTTGGGCCCGTGGGTGACATGTACTCGCGGTTGAACAAGTTGCTGACGTTGAGCTTGAGCAAGGTGCTCTTTTCAATCTTGTAGCCCGCGTACAAATCAACCACCGTAAATCCACTCACGTAGTCGTCGTTCACCAAGGTCGAGTAGACACGGCCTGTGTACTTGGCGCGCAGTTGGCCCACAAATGCACCTTCGGTGTACTGAGCCGACAAACCGCTCATGAGGCTAGGCGCCATCGGAAACTGCTTGCCCGATGTGGCCAGCGTGGTGCTGCTGCCCGACTGCAAATCGCTTTGCATCAAAGCCTCTTGGTACGACAAAGAACCATAGTAGCTCCAACCATTTTTAGGCTTGGTCCCCATCTCAAGTTCCAGACCTTGGTTTTTCACATTACCCACGTTGGTGTAGGTAGAAACAGCTGTGATAGGGTCATAGGCGTTGGCTTGACGGTCTTTGAAGTTGACCGTGAAGAAGGTGGCAGACCACACGATGTCGTCATTGGCCACGCGGTAACCAATGTCAACGTTGGTGGAGGTTTCAGGTGCAATCGATTGGAATTGCGGCACGTTGTTGACAAACTTCACGTTGCTGGAGGCATAAGCAAAGTTAGGAGGTGCCTTGAAGTTTTGTGCGACCGACGCAAACACGGTCTCTGATGGGGACAACTTGAAGCTCGCCCCTACGCTTGGCAGCAACTTGGAGTAATCACGCACGGTGTTGTAAGTCATGGGGGCCGTCGAGCCTGTAGAACCAGTAACCACGCTCTGTCCGTCGTTGGCCGTCTCGGTGAAGTCACGGGTGATTTTCGGTGTTCGGATGCCTACCACCACATTGAGCTGGTCTTTCATCAGCGAAATGCTGTCTTGACCAAACAACTGTGTCACGGTGGTCAACGTTTTGTAGTCACGCGAGTTGTAGGCAGCACCGGTTGGGCGCAGGACCGGATTATTTTGCAGCCAAGGATCGAATTGACCGGTGGAGGAGGCATACACGGCCGGACCAGTTTGCAAGTGTGTGGCGCGTTCATACCACCCCCCCACGTTGAAGCTGTGGTTGTCAATTTGATCGGTGTAAGTGGCAACCACACCTGGGCGGTGTGTTTCGGTCAAGCTGCTGTTGGCCACTTGGTAAATATCGGTGGTGGTGCCGTTGCCGTTGAGATCGATGTTGGTGGCTAAGGCACCAGCGCTGTTGAGCATTTTGGTGGAAGCTTCGTTGAAGGTTTTCTGCTGCGTTCCGCCAGTGCCAAAGCCGTACCAGTAGTAAGGCACCACGTTGAGTTGGGCAGCGCCACCTAACTTGATGGTGGCATTGCCAGTCAACAAGGCGTTCTCAAACGGGTTGATGGCCATGCCGTAGTAAATGTTTTGATTGCTTGGGCTCGAGCTCGCCGTACCAGGCGTGAAAGTGGCGGCATAGTCGACGTTACGGCCATAGGTCGCGATGTCGCTGCGAGTGGGCGTGTAAAAGTTGTTGTTGATGGCTTTGTTGTAAATCAAGCCCATCGAGTAGCGGTTACCGCCGTCACCGTCCAAGCTCACCTTGGCGTCGATGTGGTCACGGTCTGCCTGACCTGAACCCTTCCATTTGTCAACTTGAGACTTGGAATAGGAGATGAAAAACTTGGTGTTGGCCTCGCCAAATTTGCCGGAGTCGTAACGCACATAGCTGCGCGACAAGTTGTAGCTGCCCAAGGTTTGGGACGCCCGGGTACGTTGCGTATCTTCGGGATCGCAAGTCACCAAGCCGATGTTGCCACCCGAGGCGCCGATGTGGGGTGCGCTGTTGTCGGTGGAGCCTTGCGTGACAAACATCTCGCACATGTTTTCGTTGTCGGTGTATTCCTGTGGGTAAACCGCAAAGCTTCCTGAGTCGTTCACAGGTGCACCATCAATCGTGAAACCAATTTGGTCGCTGTTGAAACCACGCATGGTCAAGGTGCCGCCGAACATGCCAGTCGCATCGTGGCTGTAGGTGTAGACACCGGGCAACAAGCTCAAATTTTGATAGGGGTTCGCGGTGCCAGACTGCTTGTCAATGGCGGCCTTGTTCACGCTGCTGCGTGCTTTGGGCGTTTCTTCAATGGTGATCAAGCCAGAGCCTAATTTGTCGCCCTCACCAGTGACAGAAATGGTGCCCAGGTTGGATTGGGCGTGCAGCACCATGGGAAAAGCTGCAGCGACCAACAAGGCGGTGCCAGAGAGTCGAAGTTGGAATCGACGTGTGTTTGGAGTTGACTTCACGGTAGACCTTTCAAGGATAAATTAAGTGGGGAATTTGTAGTCCAGCTTGACGCAAAACGTGTGCTGCGCATTGCCTGCGAAACTGTTGTCTGGAATGGGCGGGTATTGAATGGAAGCAAGCTGTCGCTTGGCCGCTGTGTCTAACAAGGCGGAAGTCGATGACTGTTGGATGAGGACTTCTTGCAAGGCGCCATCGCGCTTCAAAACGACACATGCGGAGACAACGCCTTGTGGTTTTTGCAAGCTGGCCTCACGCCCTGTTGGGTAGCGCTTGCTGGCCTCAATCAACTGACGAATTTGTGACTCAAACTGAGGCTCGTTGTCGTTTTTTCTTTTTTCTGTGACTTCGTTGCTGGTCACCACAGGTTTGGCAGGCTCAGGTTTGCTCACCTCTTGCGCAACGGTGGGCGCAGCCACCACCGACTCTCGTGTGGAAACCTCAGACACGGCCTGTTGACTTGGCTTTTCAACGGGGCGGGGGGTGGCTTTTTCAGCCATGGGTTGCTTGGCTGGCGCAGGTGGTTGGGGGGGCGGCGGTGCAGGCGGGGGATCGATCACCATCATGTTGTCATCGAGTTTGATGGGCGAATCCAAATGAATCTGGCCAATCAGGTAGACACACAGGACCAAGCCAGCGGCCAGCCCCAAGCTCACGAGGTCGCGCAGGCCGAAGTCCAACTCCATCGATGGCTGCGTGAGCGTGGCATTCATGGCGCAGCCTTTTTGGTGGCAATTGAAATGGCGTTGTAGCCAGCCCCTTTGAGCACATCCAAGGTTTTGACAAAGTGTCGGTACTCGACCGTTTCATCGCCATTGATGATGAGCACGGGGGTCTCACCGGGCTTGACTTGCTTGGCGACGGCTTTTTGAAGTGTGTCAACGTTGACCAATTCATCTCCAACAGCCAATTGACCATCGCGCTGGATGCTGATGATGATGGTTTGCTTGGCATGTTGGACTGAGGCATGCGCTGCAGACGGCAAACTCACTCCCAGCCCAAAGCCTGGGATCACGTTGATGCTGATGAGTACAAAAAAGACCAGCAAAAACATCATCACATCGATCATCGGAATGAGTTCTATCCGTGCCTTGTGACGTTTTGGGGTATCTAAACTGCTGAACAAAAAACGCTTTCTATGATTCGTTGTGTTAACGATAGAAAGTATTTGTTGCAGAAATATTAAGAACACTCACTAAAAAAATGAAGCCTCGCGGCCTCTCTAAGTTTCACGAGGAAGTCATTAAAAATTCATAGTTTTTTCATTTTCTCGTCACACACTTGATTTCAAAGAATGTAGTGAAAGATGCCTCAAGGCTGCATGATTTGACGCGCCAGCGTGCCTTGCCCATCGTTGGTTTCTGCCTGAATACCCAGCAGTTGGGTCAACAAGCCGTAAACCTCCAAGTTATCCACCCATCCAAGTTGGCGCTGACCGATCGCGGGGCCATGGACGATCAACAGTCCGTGCATGTCGGGCAGCTGCGGGTCGTAGCCATGCTGCCCGAGGGGGGTCTTGCGATTTGGATTGTCCGAAACGGCATAACCCTCTTCGCTCAGACAGACGATGTCTGGGATTCGTCGGTGGGCCCCAAACTTAAAACGCTTGGGCATCTCTTGCTTGGGCCAACACGCCACATGAGACAAAGTCGCCAAGGCGCTGAGCACCTCTTGGGTGGGTTCGCCATTCAAGCGAACCCCAGCCGTTGGGCCCAACCACTCCCAGCGTGCGGAAGGAAAAGACGACAACAGCGATTTGACTTGAATCACTTTGTCTGGCGGCGCCAGCGACATGCCATGGTCTGACACAACCACCAGGGTGGTGTGTTGGATCAAATGACTTTGCTTGAGTGCGGCAATTAATTTCCCAATGGACTGATCCACTTTCTGAGCGGCCAATCTCACCTCTGCGCTGTCAGGACCGGCGTTGTGCCCCGCAGAGTCCACATCGGAAAAATAAAGGGTCGCAAAATCGGGGCGTTGGTCTGCGGGTCGCTTCAACCAACCGAGCAGCACTTGCAAGCGTTCTTCATGCGACATCTCGTGGTTGTAGGGCAGCCAGTCGTTGGGACGCATTCCTTGAATGGTGGTTTCTGAACCCGGCCAAAACAAAGTAGAAGCAATTTTTCCTTGCTGACGCAAAGTCACCCAAATGGGACGTGCCTCTTGCCACCAAAAAGGATTCTCCACCGCCTCACGCGAGCCCAGAGTAAAACGCTGAGGGGTCGCTGCATCGGTCATGGTGTTGTTGACGATGCCATGGTGATCCGGTGTTTGCCCCGTGACCAGCGTGACGTGGTTGGGAAAGGTCAAGGACGGAAAGGCCGATATCAAGCCCTTCGCTTGGGCGCCATCATGGGCCAATTGATAAAGATGGGGCGTTTCTGTCGCCGACAGGTAAGCAGGCTTGAATCCATCGAGGCTGATCAATATAACCAACGGTTTTTGTGCTGCCACTGGGTCGCTTGGCTGTGCTTGGCTGCTGGTGTGCAAACTCATACAGCATAAAAAGGCTGCGCAAAAGGCAGATGCATTCTTAACTCTCATGGCGCAAATCCTCAATCAAATGAGTTGGACCATAACGTTGACACGTGAAACAACAGTGACAGTCTGCGGCCTTGGTAAATAACCACATGAATTCGTCACACAACTGAGTCAACATGATTTGCCATTTTGGGAGGATTTTTTCATGAGCCATCTGCATGCTTGGTTTTCATTGTTTGTTGCGTTGGTTGCCTTGTCTTCAGCGCATGCTCAGACAGAGTTCGCAGCAACCTTGATTCAACATGCCGTGTTGCCGGCAAACACCTTCATAGCTGCACCCAGTGATGCACCGCCTAACCTCAAGACCAGCGGCAAATTCACCACGGGCAAGCGCGTACAAGATTTGGGTAGCGTTCCAGGACTGTCTTCAGGTCGCCCCACAGGCGTGGGCCTGCCCTTTCAAGGACAACCCATTCAAGGACACTCGGGCATACGACGCATGAAGGACGGCACGTTTTGGATATTGACCGACAACGGCGCGGGCACCAAAGCCAACTCTGTGGACTTCATGCTGTATCTGAACCACTACCGAGTGGACTTCAAAACCAATCGATTCCAGCGACTCAAAACCATTTTTTTACACGATCCCGATAAAAAAGTGCCCTTCCATATCGTGACCGAAGGCACTGACAAGCGCTACTTGACGGGTGCAGACTTTGACCCTGAAAGTTTTCAGTTCGCGGACGGTGCGTTGTGGATAGGCGATGAGTTCGGCCCCTTTCTCATTCAAGCGGACTTGAATGGCAAAGTGCGGGCAATCTACGAAACACAGGTCGATGGACGGGTGGTTCGCTCACCCGACCACCCGTCCCTCACAACCCCTGGCAGTCCCTCAGACCCCCTTAAGTTTGATGTTCGTCGCTCCAAAGGATTTGAAGGGATGGCCGTCTCAAAAGACGGGAAAAAACTCTATGCATTGCTGGAAGGAGCTTTGTGGGATGACACAACACAAGCCTACGAAATGCACAACGGTCAACACTATCTGCGCATTTTGGAATTTGATGTCCAAGCCAAGCATTGGACGGGGCGTCATTGGTTATACCCCTTAGAAGCCAATCACCATGCCATTGGTGACTTCAACATGATCGATGAGACAACAGGGCTGATCATTGAACGAGACAACGGAGAGGGCGTCACGACACACAGGTGCTCGCAAGGAAAGAAACCAGACTGTTTCCATGACTTGCCCAAGTTCAAGCGTGTCTACAAAGTTGAAATGAACGACACCAACGTCTTTGGCCTGTTGCGCAAAGCCGCCTTCATTGATCTGCTCAACATCGCAGACCCCCACCATGTGGCACGCAAACCATGGGATCAAGGGGTGTTCAAGTTTCCCTTTTTCACGATCGAGAACGTCGATGTCATCGATGACCAACACATCATCGTGGGCAACGACAACAATTTGCCCTTTTCGTCCAGCAGACAACCCAACCAAGCCGATGACAACGAGTTGGTCATTTTGTTCGTCGGAGACTTTTTAAAAGTCAATTGATATGGGCTGATCCCAGTGCATCGCCAACCTTCTACATCCTTTCCACCGGATTCGCCGTCAACAAATGGGCTGGGTAAGCACGCATGAACTCCCGCGCTTTGTCGGGGCGCGCGCTCAGCCAAGCGCCATACGCGCCCTCGCCCAAGATGACGGGCATGCGTTTTTCGTTGCCGTTTTGTTGGTAACGGTGCAGCAAGGCGTGGCTGTTGGCGTTGACGCTCAAGAGGGTGAAGCTGATGATCTCAATGCCGTCTTTGGCCCAGCGCTCCCACACACCTGCCACGCCCATGGGCTTGCCGTCCACGCGGGCGATGCGGGTGGGTACGGCTTTGCCGCTGCGCCAGTCGTCTTCAAAAAACGCCATCATCGGCACGATGCAGCGCTGACCGGCCAGCCAGGTGTCGCGAAAGTTGTTGGAGGTGCTCACGGTCTCGGCCCGCGCGTTGACCAGTTTGGTCGAGCGCAGTTTGGCGTCAGAGGCAGACTTGACCCAAGCTGGCACCAACCCAAATTGGCCGTGACCTAGCGCGAGCTGTAACGGCGCAGGCGCCTGCACATCCAGCTGTGCATCGCTGGGCAATGGCATGTTGCGCACGAAGACCCCTGGTTTGCGTGGCCAGACATCTGGCACCAAGGCGGTTTCAGGGGCCGACACGCCAAAGGCATCCGGATACAGGGTGGCGGTTTGCACGCTCTCGTAATGGGCAGTCATGGGGCCATGCTAGCAGTGCCACGTTTGTCGCCTGCTACGCTTGGGGCCATGCTCATTCGTTTCAACAAGCCTTATGGCGTGCTCAGTCAATTCACGCCCGAGGGACGCTGGCGTGGCCTGAAAGAATTCATCGATCTGCCGGGTGTGTACGTGGCAGGACGTTTGGATGCCGACAGCGAAGGCTTGTTGCTGCTCACAGACGATGGACGCCAGCAGGCCCAGATTGCTGACCCACGCTTCAAGATGGAAAAAACCTATCTGGTGCAGGTGGACGGCCTGCCCGATATTGCAGCGCTGAATGCGCTTCGCCGTGGCGTGTTGCTCAACGATGGCTTGACGCTGCCAGCACGGGCGCAAGTGGCCGAGCCGCCAACCACGTTGTGGGAGCGCACGCCCCCCATCCGTGTGCGCTTGAACCAACCCACGTCGTGGCTGGAGTTGGTGATTCAAGAGGGCCGCAACCGCCAAGTGCGCCGCATGACCGCTGCCGTGGGCTTGCCCACCCTGCGCTTGATTCGCACGGCCATTGGCCCTTACAACTTGAACGATTTACCCAGTGGTGTTTGGCAACAAGAAACCCCTTGAAATGCCAAGACACGGCGCAATGTGACTTACCATCCTAGGCATCTCGCTTCGAGATGATCCTCCAGGAGGGCTTATGGCCAAAGGCGAACAACACAGCAACAAAATGACGAAAAAACCCAAAAAGGACAACTCGCCGCCCAAAACGTCCACCTCGGACCGTCCCAACCCGCCCACCACCTACGTGGCACCTCGCGGCAAGATCAAGAACAAGTGATGCACCCTGCAGCGCCGTCTATCGCCAGCCTTCGTCACACGCTGTCGGATGTCCGCAGCGGTGCGCTGAGTGTGTCGGCTTTCAGCAGCGCAGCGCGTGCCCAAGAGGTGTTGCTGCAAGCCCTGCCCGCGCGCTACAGCGAGGTGTGGCTGGGGCTGTTGGACCGTTTGGAATCGAGCGCTTTGTTCAGCGAAGAAAGCTGCTCGTTCAGCCAAACCGATTTGTTCGACAGCCTCGGCCTGTGGCTAGACAAGGCCGAGCAACAACTCCACACCCATGTCTGATTCTTTTGAAATTTTCACGGTCAAGGTCTTGCCCGCAGGCTTGCAATACGACGTTGAAGGCGACCTGAGTTTGTTGGAGGCCGCCGACATGTCGCGTGTGCAGCTGCCCAGCTCGTGCCGCAATGGCACCTGCCGCACCTGCTTGTCTCGCCTGGTCAGTGGTGAAGTGACTTACACCATCGAGTGGCCTGGCCTGAGCGCCGAAGAAAAGGCCGAGGGCTACGTGCTGCCTTGCGTGGCGCGCCCCCTCACGCATGTGGTGCTTGAACAACCCGATGCCAGTGCCTGCTGAGCCCCAGCCTGTGATCACCCCGCTCTACGAAGACGAACACCTGCTGGTGCTGGACAAACCCAGTGGTCTTTTGTCGGTGCCAGGACGCGGGCCCGACAAACAAGACTGCTTGTCCAAACGGGTGCAAGACCGCTACCCCGACGCGCTGGTGGTGCACCGCCTCGACCAAGACACCTCGGGCCTGTTGATCATGGCGCGTGGCATTGAGGCGCAACGCCGCATCAGCCGTGCGTTTGAAACACGCCAAGTGCACAAGCGCTACGTGGCGGTGGTGGCAGGTAACCCGTTGCTCACCGCCTCAGCACCCAACGAAGAAGGTTGGTACACGGTGGAGGGCCCCATCTTGCTGGACTGGGAGCGTCGCCCCATCCACATCATCCACCCCGACGGCAAACCCAGCCGCAGCCTGTGGCGCAGCCTGCAAGTGGGCGAAGCGGCCAGCCTGATAGAGCTGGAGCCCTTCACCGGGCGCACCCACCAACTGAGGGTGCACATGCAAAGCCTGGGTCACCCGATGCTGGGCGACTCCTTGTACGCGCCACCAGACGTGCTGGCCATGAGCCCGCGCTTGATGTTGCACGCCCAAACACTGGCATTGGCCCACCCATTCACCCTAGAACCTCTGGCGTTTGAGCTGCCAGTGGCCTGGGCTGCTTCAGCGCCTTATCAGCTGGCGTAAGAGA
>CAITHK010000221.1 GCA_903892175.1 uncultured Burkholderiales bacterium
CAATGCCAAGGCAAAGCCCCACAGCCCAACGTCAAGTGGCTGGTCTGGCCAGGCCGCAGGAGCGCTGCTTGCCACAGGCCCATCTGGCAGGACCGGCCATTCTTGCTGGAGAGCAATGGCGAGTGAAAAGCCTTGTTGTGAGGGGCCTTGACCGTCTACCAACAACAAGGGCAAGGTTTGGGGGGCGGTTTGGCGCAAGCCACTCAAAGGCAGCCGCGCGCTCCACACGGCGCCTTGCCACGACTGGCTGGCTAAGGGGTGTTGCTCCGCAGATGACTCCAAGATTTCGGCCGTTTCAGGGAATACCGCCAAACGATGGCCTTGAAGTGCCGGCGGCAAATCACGGACTTGAAGCGTGATGAACTGTGTCTGGTTTTGGATGTCAAAGTTAACTTGCGGCTTGATGAGGTTCACGGTGCGCGGTTGCTGGGCGAGGACGGCATCAAACGCTCCAGACATGGGGGCGTGGCTGGTGCTTGTGGGCAGGCTCAGCCGAAAGTCGCCTTCTTGGGGGATGCATTCGAGCCGACAGACCAACCAGTTGGCATGCAAAGCGATTTCTAGCGTGGCGCTTGCTTTGAAGTTCTGTGAAAGTGTCAAAGGCACGGCGAGCAAGACCTCGCGGTCGTAGCCGTAGTTGGTGAGGCTGCCAGCTCGCAATTTGTGGGGCAGTGGCCAAGAGATGGCGCCAGCTTGAGCCCCCGCAGGAAGGTGCCAGTCGAGCTGAGTGGGTAGACCCGAGTCACCTGGGTTGCGCCAGTAGGTGTGCCAACCGGGCTGGTGCTGCAACAGCAAGCCAACCCACAAGGCTTGTCCAGCTTGCACGCCATGGGGCGCATGGGCCACCAATTCGGCGCGAACTTGTGGCGTGGTAACGACGGGCCCTTGGGACCAAGCCGATGCTCCCAAAGCAAGGCCTAGGAGCAACATGAGAGGTCGTTGCGTCATCCGTCCTAGACGCGTGAGGATAGACAAACAAAGGTCGCGAGAGTTGACGAGCATGGGGGAATGGTAACGAGGCAGCCGATAAGATGTGGACATGGATGCCACTCACCCTCCTTCTGACGCCGCTGCGCGGGCTTTGTACCGCTGGGCCAACATGTCTTCGTCGCAATTTGCTTCGCTTGATCCTGCACGCGCTGTGGCTGTGCTGCCCCTGGGGGCGACGGAGCAGCATGGGCCGCATTTGCCTTTGTCTGTGGACACTGTGCTGGTGGAAGGCGTGTTGAACGCTGCCTTGTCCCATTTGGCCGAGCAAGATCCGGTGTGGGTGTTGCCCACTCAAAGCCTTGGTTTGAGCACAGAGCACACGGCATTTGCTGGGACCTTGAGCTTGTCACCCCAGACGGTGATTCAGCTTTGGTGCGACATTGGCGCGTCGGTGGCACGTGCTGGCTTCAAGAAATTGCTTTTGTTCAATGCGCACGGGGGCAATGTGGGCTTGATGGACGTGGTGGCGCGAGAACTGCGTGGCCAGCATGGCTTGTTGGTGTACAGCAGCAGTTGGTACAACTTGCCCCTGGATGCTGCGGCGATGCAGCCGTTTTCTGCAGATGAACTGCGATTTGGCGTGCATGCGGGTGACATGGAGACCTCGATGATGCTGGCGCTGGCGCCCGAGACCGTGAAGATGACTTTGGCCCAAAACTTTGACTCGACGTCTCGCTGGCGCGCCGCCCAGTATGCGGTGCTGGGAGATGGAAAAAGTGCCAAGTTGGGTTGGCATATGCAAGACTACAACCCCCACGGGGCGGCGGGCAATGCTGCTGCGGCCAATGCTGCCAAGGGACACGCCTTGGTCACGAGTGCGGGCGAGCAATTGGCGCGTTTGCTACAAGAGCTGATGGCCTTGCCTTTATCAACCTTAGGAGCCTTGCCTCAAGCGTAGGTGATCCAATCTTTGTGGCTTGGGGTCTCTAGGTGAGGGATGGTGTTGAATGACAACAGGCTGTGTCGCTTGGGGTTGAAGTTGAATTCACACACAGCGCTGTTGCGCAGCCGCAGGTTCAATTCGATGACACTGTCGACTTCCAGGTTCAAGACATGACCCACGGCCATGGAGATGGGGCCACCACTTGAAATCACCAGCACGTTGCCCTCGTGCTGCTGGCGTATGTGATCCAGCGCACTGGTGATGCCTTGCAAAAACGCTTCGTGGCAGGGCATGCCCTTGGGTTGGGCTTGGCCTGTCATCCAGGCTTTGAGGCCTTGGCGTAACAGGCGAAAGTGGTTGCGATAGCCTTCAGGCGTGGTCGGTTTGAGGAGGGGGCCTGAGTGCACACTGCGAATGACGGCCTCACTGTCGTACTCATTCAAGCCTGGCCACAAGGTTTCGTGATGGGTCTCGCCTAGGCCTTGCACAATGCCTTGCAAGGTTTGGGCGTGTCGCTTGAGGGTTCCGGTGAAGACGGCATCAAAGCGCAATCCTTGGGCGCGCCAATGTTCACCTAGGCGCTGCGCTTGAAGAGCCCCTAAGGGGCTGAGCTGGTCATAGTCATCAGCGCCTAAAGAGGCCTGCCCGTGTCGCACAAGGTAGAGCTGTCCCATGGGTCTTCTCTCAGGTGGGGGATGAAAGCACTTCCCAGCGCTCTAGCGCGTGCATGAGTGCGGTTTCAATTTCGCCATCACGCGCATGCAGCTGGGCCACGCGGGCGGGGTCGCTGACATACACCTGAGGGTCTGCCAGTGCGGCTTGTGTTTGCTTTTGCTCTGCTTCTAGTGTGCTGATGAGCTCTGGCAGCGCATCGAGCTCACGTTGTTCTTTGTAGCTCAGTTTGCGTGGCTTAGACGTGGTGGCGTTAGCCGTTTTGTTGGCGCTAGAGGGGGCAGAGGTCGTGTCGGGCTTCGTCTCTGCCGAAGTTGCGCTCCCGTGTGCAGCCAGGCCGCGTGTGCGGGCGGATTGGATCAGCCAGTCTTGCACGCTGCCTTCGTATTCGCGCCAAAAACCTGGGTTGTCTGGCGTGCCTTCAAACACGAGCGTGCTGGTGGCGACGTTATCCAAAAAAGCGCGGTCGTGGCTGACGATGAAGACCGTGCCTTTGTAGGTTTGCAGCAGCTCTTCGAGCAACTCCAAGGTGTCGATGTCGAGGTCGTTGGTGGGCTCGTCCAAGACCAGCACGTTGGCGGGCCTTGCAAAAAGGCGTGCAAGAAGCAGCCGGTTTCGTTCGCCGCCTGAAAGCGAGCGCACCGGTGATGTGGCCCGTGCTGGAGAGAATAAAAAGTCGTCAAGATAGCTCTTGACGTGCTTGCGTTGGTTGCCAATTTCAATCCATTCACTGCCGGGGCTGATGAAGTCCTCTAGCGTTGCATTCATGTCGAGGGCATTGCGCATTTGGTCAAAGTAGGCCACTTGCAAATTGGCACCTTGACGTACTTTTCCGCTGTCGGGCTCGAGTTCTCCCAAGATCATCTTGAGCAAGGTGCTCTTGCCGACGCCGTTGGGACCGATCAAACCAATCTTGTCTCCGCGCAGGAAGGTGGCTGAAAAGTTGTTCGCAATGACCTTGCTGCCGAATGCTTTGTTGATGTCAGTGAGTTCAGCGACGATTTTTCCGCTTTGTGCTCCGCTTGCTACGTCAAGTTTGACGCGTCCCACCGCATCACGCCGGGCCTCTCGGCTGGCACGCAGCGCTTCAAGTCGGGCAATTCTGCTTTGGCTGCGCGTGCGCCGCGCTTCGACACCTTTGCGAATCCAAACCTCTTCGCCCGCCAACATTTTGTCTGCCTTGGCATTGATGACAGCTTCTTGGTTGAGTTGTTCTTCTTTTTGGGTTTGGTATTGCGCGAAGTTTCCTGGGTAAGACAACAAGTGACCACGGTCTAATTCAACGATGCGTGTGGCAACCCGATCCAAGAAGGTGCGGTCGTGGGTGATGGTGACCACGCTACCTTTGAAGTCAATGAGTAAACCCTCTAGCCACTCAATGCTGTCGAGGTCCAAGTGGTTGGTAGGCTCATCCAGTAACAACACATCTGGCGCCGTGACTAGGGCTTGAGCCAAGGCCACTCGTTTTGCGGTGCCGCCAGAGAGCGCACTGATGCGGGCTTCGGGGTCTAAATGCAAGCGGTGCAGCGTTTCTTGAACGCGCTGCTCCCAGTTCCAGCCGTCGAAAACCTCGATTTCATTTTGAATGGCATTCAAGTCCCCTTCTCCGAGTGAATACTGTTCGATCAGTGCAATCACACGTGATAGTCCGGAGCTGACCGCTTCAAAGACCGTGCTTGCGTCATCCAATAGGGGCTCTTGGGCTACATAGGTGACCCGCAGTCCTTGCTGAACGCGCATGTCGCCATCGTCGGGCTTTTCCATGCCTGCAAGAATCCTCAGGAGCGAAGACTTTCCGGCCCCATTGCGCCCGATGAGGCCAACCCGCTCAAGTGGCTCTAAAGAAAACTCTGCATGATCTAGCAGTGCGACGTGCCCAAATGAGAGTTGGGCTTGCTGTAAGGTGATAAGAGACATGGTTGATTATCGGTGCCGCCCGATGTGGCGTTGAATGCACTGCTGAACAGTCAATTTGTTCATCATGCAAGACGCCAACCTTGGTTCAAAGTAAAAAATCCCTCGCCAACACAAAACCAGTGCTATACTATGAGGCTTGGTTGAAATAAGCATGTGAGGCAAACGCCAAAATGCATAAAACATCCAGCAGTAAAAAATTTTTAAAAATTCTTTACGCAGCGGCAAAAACCGTTGTATACTGCAAGGCTTCGCTGATCGCAGCGTAGTTACTCAAGAGATTGGGTTAGATCCTTAACAAAATACAGCCGATAAGCGTGGGCGTTTGATGGCGATTGCCAAGTTCTTCGGAACTATGTCTTAA
>CAITHK010000222.1 GCA_903892175.1 uncultured Burkholderiales bacterium
ACCACAGACACCAGCGCGTTGCCGGGCGTGCCCCACAGGTGGCGCTGGCACCACATCCACTGGCCGGCGTGTTGGGCGGGCGGGGTGCGGGCGGCGATCAGTTCAGCAGGTTGCACCATCACCGTTCTTTCAGCGCCACGCGGCGGTTGTAAGCGTTCATCAGCGCGGCGGTCAGCAGCGACAGGCTCAGGTACACCGCCATCACCAAGGCAATGCACTCCACGGCACGGCCGGTCTGGTTGAGGGCGGTGTTGGAGATGTTCACCAAGTCGGGGTAACCAATGGCCACAGCGAGCGACGAGTTCTTGATGAGGTTGAGGTACTGGTTGGTCATGGGCGGCACGATCAGGCGCATGGCCTGTGGCAGCACCACCAAACGCAAGGTCAGCCACGGCGACAGTCCCACACTTCGCGCAGCCTCGGTTTGCCCTTTGGGCACCGACAGCAGGCCTGCGCGCACCACCTCGGCCACGAAGGCTGAGGTGTAGAGCGTCAAGCCCCAGGTCAGCGCCAAAAACTCAGGGCTCAGGCTGGCACCTCCCTGCACAATGCCTTCTTGCCAAACAGGCAAGTCCCACATCCAGCGGCCATCCAGGTGCACCAGCCAGGGCAGGGTTAGGCCGCTCTTGCTCAAAAACAGCAGATCGGCCAAGTGCAGCGGCGTGTCGCTGTCGGGCATCCACTCGACCAACAGCACGTACCACATGAAGAGTTGCAGCAGCAGGGGAATGTTGCGAAACAGCTCGGTGTAGGCATAGCACAGGCCACGCGCCAGGGCGTTGCCAGACAAGCGCCCAATCCCTAACAAGCTGCCCCATAGGGTGCATCCCACGATGCCGATCAGCGAGACGCGCAAGGTGTTGAGCAAGCCCACCGCAAAAGCCTGCCAGTAAGGCTGGGTGGCGTCAAAGGGGACCAGCGACTCGCCAATGTCAAAGCCTGCGGTGTCCCACAAAAAATCAAACCCGCTTTGAATGCCACGCGCACGCATGTTGGTGAGCGTGTTGCTGAGCAACCAGCCCACCACGCCCAGCAACACGGCGATGAGCGCGGCTTGGTAAAGCATTGCGCGGCTGCGGCGGCTGTTCCAGTTCATCGTGCAGAGCACTCCACCCAGACCTTCGTGGTGTGGGATGCATAGAGATTTCTTGGCGCTCTGCGCGTTGAGGAGCTTGTCATAGGCCCTAACTTTAACTGGCGTCGCACGATGCACTGAAATCAGGATAGACGCATGCAGATTGGCACCAAGGCTGTGCCCAACCGTTGATTGGGTGCACGCATGTGGCGCAATGGTTTGTGATTGAACCACTTTGGGTTGGCTCGGTGCTTGCTAGACATAGACAAAGGAGTATTCAATGCAAAGGGCCCTACTTGGAATGTTGACGCCGTCTTCAAATACGGTGCTGGAGCCCCTCACATCGGAGATGCTGCGTTCGGTGCAAGAGGCCAGCGCGCACTTTGGTCGATTTGCTGTGACGCGCATTGGACTGAGTGAAGGTGCGCTGGCGCAATTCGCCACGCCAGAGGTGGTCAAAGCTGCTGAGCTGCTGGGCCATGCCCGGTGTCAAGTGATTGGCTGGAGTGGCACCTCGTCGAGTTGGTTGGGTTTTGAATCGGACATCCGTCTGTGTCAAAACATCGAGTCAACCACTGGGGCCAAGGCTTGCACCTCGGTGTTGGCGATGAATGAAATTCTCCAAAAGACTGGGGCTCGAAAACTCGGCTTGGTGTCACCGTATTTGCAAAGTGTTCAAGATGCCATCATCCACAACTACCAAACGGCAGGTTATGAGACGGTGGCTGAGCGCCATTTAGAACTGGAAGACAACTACTCATTCTCTGAGGTCACCGAGGCGCAACTCGAAACGATGATCCGTGAGGTGGCCAAGGCCAAGCCCGATGCTGTTTTGATCATGTGTACCAACTTGCGGGGCGCGCCCTTGGTGGAGCGCTTGGAGCAAGAGCTGGGCATCGCGATCTACGACAGCGTGAGCACCGTGGTGTGGAAAGCCTTGAAACTTGCAGGCATTGACACGCGGCGTGTGACGTCTTGGGGCAGCTTGTTCAGGGATGTGGCATGAGCGTTGCTTTTGATGTGGTCATTCGGCATGCGGACATTGCCACGGCCACAGACCGCTACTTGGCAGACATTGGCATCGTCAACGGGCGCATCGAGGCCATTGGCAAACACTTGGGTGGCGGGCGCGAAGAAATCGATGCCCAAGGCCGCCTGGTCACACCTGGGGGCGTCGACTCGCATTGCCACTTGGATCAACCCATGTCAGACGGTGCCAAGATGGCCGATGACTTTTTGTCTGGCACCCGCTCTGCTGCTTGCGGTGGAACCACCACGGTCATTCCCTTTGCGTGTCAATTCAAGGGTCAGTCTTTGCAAGCCGCCGTGGACGATTACCACCAACGCGCGGGCCAATCTTCGGCGATCGATTACGCGTTTCATTTGATTGTCAGTGACCCCACGCCTCAGGTGCTCCATGAGGAGTTGCCACGCTTGGTGGCACAAGGCTACACCTCGTTCAAGCTCTACATGACCTACGACGACATGAAGCTCAACGACCGTCAAATCTTGAAGCTCTTGTCCGTGGCACGCGCCGAAGGTGCGATGACCATGATCCATGCAGAAAATGCCGATTGCATCGCGTGGTTGACCGAGCAATTGCTCGATGCTGGCATGACAGCGCCGCGCTACCACGCACATGCACGTCCCATGTTGCTAGAGCGCGAAGCCACGCACCGCGCCATTGCCTTGGCTGAGTTGGTCGATGTGCCGATGTTGGTGGTGCATGTGTCGGGCCAAGAGGCCGTCGCGCAAATTCGTGCGGCGCAAGGCCTGGGTCTGAAAATTTATGCCGAAACCTGTCCGCAGTACCTGATGTTGACCGCTGACGATTTGGACCAAGATGGTTTTGAAGGGGCAAAATGCATTTGCAGTCCGCCCCCCAGAGACAAAGCCAACCAAGATGTGATTTGGCGTGCCTTGGACAACGGCACCTTCCAGGTCTTTTCTTCAGACCACGCGCCGTTTGCCTTTGAGGGACCGCATGGCAAACAAGTGCATGGGGATGACGCACCTTTCACCGAGGTGCCCAACGGCATACCCGGTTTGGAAACGCGCCTGCCCTTGCTGATGTCGCATGGTGTGTTGGATGGGCGCATCGACGTGCACCGCTTCGTAGACCTGACGTCCACCCAGGCCGCCAAGTTGTACGGTTTGTTTCCGCGCAAGGGCACGATTGCGGTGGGTTCGGACGCTGACCTCGTGGTGTGGGACCTTGAAACGCCTCGCACGATTCAAAACAGTGCGCTCCACCACAACGTGGACTACACACCTTATGAAGGCATCGAGGTCAAGGCGTGGCCTGCCATCACCCTGTCGCGCGGTGTGGTGGTTTGGCGTGACGGGCAATACCTCGGGCAAGCCGGACATGGCCAGTTTTTGGCGTGTGAGCGCCCCGTGCCTGCCCAAGTGCGCGGCCGCGGCCACCGTTCACCCGTGTGGAGGCCTTGACTCGCATGAAGCTCTTGGTCGTCAACCCCAATATTTCAACCCGCGTGACCGAGTTGATCCACGCCGAGGCCTTGCGCAGTGCGTCGCCTGGTACCGAAATTACCGCGCTGACGGCACAGTTCGGGGTGGCCTACATCGAAACACGCTTTGAGGCCATGGTGGGTGCCTACGCCACCGCCGAACAAGTGGCCGCGCACCTGGCAGGGCACGATGCCGTTGTCGTGGCTGCCTTTGGCGACCCCGGTTTGGCGGCCTTGCGCGAAGTGTTGCCAGTGCCGGTCACCGGCATGACCGAAGCATCCTTGGCAACAGCCTGTCAGTTGGGCGGTAAATTTTCTATCGTGTCGATATCGCCACGCATGCGCGGCTGGTATTTGGACATGGTGCATGCCTACCACCTCAGCTCTCGTTTGGCCAGTTTCAGAGCCCTCAATGACCCGCTGCAAGACGTGGCCACAGTGCAAGTCGATCACAGTGAGCGCTTGATCAGCTTGGCGCAACAGTGTGTGCGGGATGACGGTGCCGATGTCATTGTGTTGGCAGGTGCGCCTTTGGCTGGACTGGCGCGCGCCATTGAACACCTGCTGCCTGTGCCCGTGGTCGACGGCGTGTCCAGTGCGGTGAAACAAGCCGAGTTGCTGGTGAGCCTGCGATCTCACAAAGCCCGCGAGGGCAGCTACGCGCCACCTCCGCAAAAACCACACCTCGGTTTGTCCCCTGCGATGCAAGCCTTGCTGGCGTCGCCTCCCCCCATTCTTCAACCTTCTCAATCCCTCTAGGAGTTCACCCCATGACCCTGTCACCTCGTTCACTGTCGGCGATTCGCCGTCTGACCCTCGCACTGGCTTGCAGTGTGGGCCTGGGTTTGAGCTTGCATGCGCAAGCGCAAACCGCACCGATCAAAATCAAAATGGCGTATGCCAAATGCGCCCATTGCTTGTCGATGGCCATGGTGCCTGGCCTGGCCAAAGGCGTGGAGATTGAAGCCATCAATTTCAACTCGGGCAACGATGCGCTGACTGCCCTGGTGTCCAAGAGCGTGGACATTGCACAAGTGACCTATTTGAATTTTGTCTCCGGTTTGGACAAGGGCTTGGATTTGGTGGCCGTGTCAGGCCAAGTCAATGGCGGCTCAGAATTGTTGGTGGGCAAAGATTCACCTTTGGCACCGGATGACTGGGCTGGACTGAAAAAAATGATTGCCGACTACAAAGCGCAAGGCAAACCGTTTCGCATTGCAGCGTCGCGCGGCAACGCCCAAGACCTGCACATGCGTGGCGAACTGGTGAAGAACGGCATCAGCCCCGCACGAGATGTGCAATTCATCAACATCCCCAACTACTCCGACCACGCAGCGGCCTTGCAGCGTGGCGAAATTGAATTGATCGGCACCGTCGAGCCCTTTGCCTCGCAAATTCGCATGTCGGGTATCGGCAAACATTTCAACTACCCCTATGACCAGGCCGCAGGCCGCTTGACCAACCTGATCTTGACCCGCTCCGACGTGATCAAAGAAAAACCAGAGGCT
This sequence comes from uncultured Burkholderiales bacterium, assembly GCA_903892175.1. Taxonomy (GTDB): domain Bacteria; phylum Pseudomonadota; class Gammaproteobacteria; order Burkholderiales; family Burkholderiaceae_C; genus Limnohabitans. The sequence goes on from CAITHK010000222.1 coordinate 5,055, forward strand.
GTGCGTCAAACCGTGGCCTCGGTGGTTCGCTTGGTCGAAGTGCTCGACAAAGACAAGCAAGGTTGGATCGACAGCATCGTCAAGGGCACGGGCTTGGATCGCGCAGTGGCCACTGAAGCCTTGAAGAATGCGTACCCAGACATCACCATGAAGCGCGGCACCACCAAGGCGATTGCCGAAATGATGCTGGACCTCAAATACATCTCGCGTGACGTCAGCGCCGACATCGACAAAAACATGAACTACACGTTTTTGATGCAAGCCACGGGTAAGCCAGCTTCTGCCTTAGGGTATTGAGGACACCATGCCATTGTTACGTTTGCTCTGGCTCAACAAGGGCCGCTTTTGGGTACCGCTTCTGCTGGTCAGCAGTTGGGAAATATTTTCTCGCTCCGGCTACATTCCTCCGGCCTTGTTGCCTGCGCCCTCGCGGGTGTTGATGTCTTGGGCCGATTGGCTCTTTGCCATCAACGAGTACACCCAAGACAACGCCGGCCATTGGTACCTCGATGCATTGGCCAGCAGCACGCGCGTCTTCACCGGTTACCTGATCGCCAGTTTGTGTGGCATTGGCTTGGGGGTGGGCATTGGTTGGTCGCGGGTGATTGAAAAAACCATTGAACCCACCTTGCAAATGTTGCGACCCATCCCACCGGTGTCTTGGATTCCATTGGCCATCATTTGGTTTGGCATTGCCGACAAGCCTGCCATCTTCTTGGTGTTTTTGGGTGCGTTCTTTCCCATCCTGATGAACACCATCCATGGCGTCAAAACCGTCAGCCGCGAGCTGCTGCGTGCGGCGGCCATGGCCGGTGCGACCGAGTACCAAATGCTGCGCTTTGTGGTGGTGCCTGCGGCCATGCCTAGCATCTTTGCAGGTTTGCGCATTGGTGTGGGCAGTGCGTGGATGCTGACGGTGACCTCCGAGATGGTGGCCGTCAAAAGTGGCTTGGGCTACGTGCTGTGGGACTCCTACTATTTCTTGCGCTACGACATGGTGATCGCCAGCATGGTCAGCATTGGGCTGCTGGGTTTCTTGTCTGACTTTGGTTTGAAAGCCATCATGAACAAATTGCTGCGTTGGCAACAAGCCGGCACATTGCAAGGTAACAATTCTTAAAGGGTCGGTATGTCATTCATTCAACTCAATGACATCGTCAAAGAGTTCCACGACCCCGTGCGTGGCACCAAGACTTTGGCCATTGACCATGTCACCCTCAACGTCGAGAAGAAAGAGTTTGTCTGCCTCATCGGCCCCAGTGGGTGCGGCAAATCCACACTGCTCAACATGGTGGCGGGTTTTGAAAAACCCACCACAGGTCAAGTGCTGGTGGGCGGCCAACCCATCGTGGGGCCTGGGGCAGATCGCGGCATGGTGTTTCAGCAAGCCAACTTGATGCCTTGGTTGCCCGTGTGGGACAACATCGCCTTTGCACTCAAACTCAAAGGGCTTAGCAAACTGGAGCGTCAGCGCGCGGCACAGCCCTTCATTGACGCTGTGAAATTGCGTGGGTTTGAACAGCATTTCCCCAGTGAACTGTCTGGTGGTATGGCGCAGCGCGTGGGCATCGCCCGCGCCTTGCTGCAAAACCCGGCGGTGATCTTGATGGACGAGCCGTTTGCAGCCTTGGATGCGCAAACCAAACTTGAAATGCAAGAAGAGTTGGTGGCCATTTGGCAGGCCTACAGCAGTACCATTGTGTTTGTGACGCACAGTGTGGACGAGGCCTTGATTCTGGGCACGCAAATTGCCATCATGACACATCGGCCAGGCAAGATTCGCGAGTTGATCCATATTGATTTGGATCGGCCGCGTGACGTCACCTCTGCTGAGTTCAACCAACTCAAGCGTCATGTGATGGAAGTCATCCGTGAAGAAGCGCAACTCGCGCGTGAAGCGGCCTCATATGAACATGCCGCCAACCAGCCCGTGCCATCTATTTGATCGATTGGACTTTTCAACCATGACTCCGTTTCTTCAGCGCGTGAGCGCAGCCTGGTGCTTGTCGCTTGGCGCCTGTGTGCTGGCCACATCTTCCGTGCTGGCGCAGTCTTACCCGACACGACCGATCAATGTGGTGGTGCCTTTCCCTGCGGGCAGCGCAACCGACAGCGTGGCTCGATTGATTGGCCAGAAGATGGCGGACAACCTCGGCCAGCCACTTGTCATGGAGAACGTGCCCGGGGCAGGTGGCACGATCGCCGCTGCCCGAGCTGCACATGCCAAACCCGATGGTTACACCGTGTTGATACACACCACCATTGCACTGTCTGCCGCGCTCTATAAGAACCTGAGTTATGACACTGCCACGGCTTTCGAGCCGATTGGCTTGGTCAACATCGGTCCCTATGTGCTGGCTGCCAACCCGGCTTATCCGGCCAAGGATGCGAAGGAGTTGTTCAACACGCTGAAAACCAATGGGGGCAAGGTGGCGTTCTCCAATGCGGGTGTGGGGACCGGCTCGCATCTGTGCGCCATCATGTTGGGGCAAGCCTTGGGTGCCGAGCCCAACTTGATTCCCTACAAAAGCACCAGCATGGCCTTGCAAGATGTGATGGCGGGCCACGTTGATGTGCTGTGCGACCAGACCACCAATGCGTTCCCGCATTTGGCTTCTAAAAAGATCAAGGCTTATGCCATCACCTCGCCGCAAAGAAATGCGGCGTTCCCAGAAATCCCGACCACCCGCGAACTCGGCCTGCCCCAAGTTGACGTGTCGGTCTGGCACGGCCTGTATGCGCCCAAGGGCACACCCACTGCCATCGTGACTCAGCTCAACGCTGCGCTGCAGTTTGCGCTGTCCGATGCTGGCGTGCAAAAGCGCCTGGCCGACATGGGCACGGGCATGTTCCCCGCCAACCAGCGCAGCCCTGCCGCGCATGCCAAGTGGCTGGCCGATGAGCTCAAAAGTATTCGTGTGGTGATCGACAAGGCCAACGTGCAAATCGATCCTTGAGTTCATGGGGAGACAAACGGCTTAGAAATTGACAACTTGCTGTCAGCATTCCCATTCATCCTCGCCTCTTTGAAATGAGTTTGAACGCGAGCATTGCCCCATGGCTACTTTTGAGACCCCCACAACCCTTGAGCGCATGGTCTACACCTCCCGTGCAACGCAGCCACTGGGCACTGTGGATTTGTTCAATATCCTGAACCGTGCGCGACACAACAATGCGCGTCTGGGTATTACTGGGCATTTGTTGTACGCCGATGGTGTTTTCACACAATGCATTGAGGGCACGCCTGAGGCGATTGAAAGCTTGTGGCAATCGCTGATGAAAGACGCTAGGCATGAAATCATCCGGGTGCAACAGAGATCGCCCATCACAGAACGGCGATTTGCCGAGTGGTCGATGGCATTCAGCAGCTACCGTTACTTGAATGCCTTCAACATGCCGGGCTTCTTTCCGCTGGACGCCAATGGCCAGTCAGAAAAGTCGGTGTTGTTGCCCATGCAGCCCTGACAAAGCGCCGCTTCATTCGGGTGATGTGGTACATGTCAATGCCAACAGGCTTGACCCTCTCGTTATCACTTCTTCTTTCTCAAGGCTGGCCAGCGTGCGATACAAGGCTTCGTGCGTAACACCCAGTTCACCAGCCAAAGATTTCAGGCCCGTGTTGACTTGGTATTGCCCGTCTTTGCCTTCGGTGTTGATCAAGTGCAGAACCCGATCCTTGAGCGACTTCATGTTCAGGCGTTCGCACTGCAACCGAAGGCGTTTGACTTCTTGATTGAGCATACTGATCCACCGACCGGCAAAGGCGGGATCTTTGTTCAATGCGTCAGCAAGGCACGTCAGTGGAATTTGAATGACGTCCGAGTTGGCCACAGCGCGTGCGTCGCAGTGGTACTTTGGGGATTGGAGACTTGCTTCACTCACAAAACCGTAGCGTGTTCTTTGAAGCACCACAGGGTCGCCTTGCTGGCTCAAGCGTTCAAGCGTGACTTCCCCGCTCACAACAAAGAACATCCACTGCGGTTTCTTTCCTGTTCGAAACAGCAGGGAGCCTTTCTTGACGGATGCGCTCTTGCACATTGCATGAAGGCTCTCTGGAAGCAAGAGTTTCAGGGCGGGGTGGACTGGTAAATAATTTTCAGACATATGACTTAAATCATATGTTGATGCTGGCATACGGCGCAAACTACAACAAATCCATAGAAGAAAGTCATGTCGAACACATTTTTCCAATTTGGCGAGCGCATTCCTGGCTACAACGTGGCTGTGGTGAACGAGCGCGCGGTCAGGGCAGCAGCTGGCATCTTGTTTTTTATCGCCATTGTCGCGTTTATGAACGCCATGTTGTTGGGCAACTTTCAGCCCACGCGGGTCTTTGTTGTTGCATTTTTGATGGACTTCACTCTTCGAATTTTTGTCAACCCTAGGTTTTCGCCCAGCCTCATCCTTGGGCAATGGGCCGTGCGTCAACAAGAGCCTGAGTATGTAGGGGCCCCACAGAAACGATTTGCTTGGGCAATTGGTTTCACGCTTGCTTTATGGATGCTTGATTTGATTGTCATAAGGGGCGTGGTTGGTCCGGTCAATATGCTGGTGTGTGGCACATGCCTGCTATTGCTGTTCTTTGAATCTTCGTTTGGGATTTGCATTGGGTGCAAGCTCTACGAACTATTCAGCAAAGAGCAGCTTGCACTTTGTCCAGGCAAGGTGTGCAGTTACACGCCCACGCCCGGAGCAGGCGGAAGTCTTGGCCAAGGCATGGTCGTAGTGGCTTTTTTGACGCTTGTGATAGGTGTGGCCAATTGGATCTATGACCACCCCACAGAGAACCGAGTGGCAGTTGATCTCAATACATCAACTGTTTCCCAAGATCCAGCAGAGCAAGAGCGCTGTCGCGTGCCTGAGTTTGCAAAAAAGTTGGGTCACGAGCAGCAATGGAAATTGCACAACGGATGTCAATAAAAGGAGTTCTTATGACAGTCAATCAAATTCAAGTTCATGTTGAGAACATCAAGTGCGGTGGGTGCGAAAAATCAATCGTCAAAGGTTTGTCTGCCATCGAGGGTATTTCCAATATCTCGATCGATCGTGATCAGCAGTTGGTGAGCGTGGACGCAGATGAATCAGTGCGAATGGCACTTGTGTCAAAGCTCAAATCCATGGGGTATCCCGAGCATGGAAGTGTCAGTGGTCTTGATGCTGGCCTTGCCAATGCAAAGTCATTTGTGAGCTGTGCCATCGGTAGGGTGTCTTGATCGGTTCAAGCGATTGGACAGTTTTTAATAGGTCAGCAAGTGCCAAGTAGATCTTTGATCTACCTGCTTTGAACCACACAGAGGAGCCGGACATGTCCAGTAAGACCGTAAGAGTTGAGTTGACGCAGCGATCTAACTACCAATTCGTCATTGCGTTTGATGAAAAAATACCCACCTTACTCGGAGATGAGCCTGCTCCATTGGGTGAAGGAAAGGGCCCATCGCCAGTTCAGTTGCTTGCGGCGGCAGTGGGAAACTGTTTGAGCGATTCATTGTTTTTTGCTTTGCAAAAATTCAAGCAGTCACCCGAGCCCATTCACACCCTTGTTGAGGCTGAGGTGGGGCGAAATGAGCAAGGTCGCATGCGAGTTTTAAGCATGACGGCGAAGCTGCATTTGGGTGTTGAGGCGCATGAACTTCAACAACTTGACCGAGTCCTCGCTCAGTTTGAAGACTTCTGTACGGTGACACAAAGTGTGGGCCAGGGCATACCTATTCACACCCGTGTACTGGACTCAAAAGGGATCATCCTCAAGGACTCACAGGCCACCTGAGTCATATGAAATATTCGTTGAAAAATTTATCTACTTTAGCCGTCATGTTCGGTGCACTGATCAGTGTCTGTGTTCCTGTGTGGGCAGGTCGCTGTAGTACTGAGATGTCCGCAGTAGATCAAAAAATTCGAAAACAATACGGTGAAGATTTGACCTGGTGGACTATTTTGGGTTGTCCCGTCTGCCTTGGCGCTGAATTGCGCAAAGATGCCATCGTCACCAAAGCTCAAATCAAAGAGATCAGCTTTCATCGCAATATTGCCTATGTGCAATTGACGCGTGGAAATGACCAGCTATGCGTGGATGCTTTGAAAATTCCTAAGCGCATGCTTAGACTCGGCTAAGCAACGAAATACCCATGCGTGATGCCACCCCGCCGAAAATTTCTCCACCGTTCACCCATTTTTAAGAGTTGCCCCTATGAAAACTGCACATGATCTTGTTGTCCAAGCCAAGTCTCTCACGCAAGAAACTCCCATCGCTGTGGCCGAGGGGGCCGTTCGCAATGCGGATGTTTTGATTGATGTGCGAGAGGCCGATGAGTATGCGGCAGGCCACATTCCAGGTGCCGTGCACATGTCTCGCGGTCTGCTCGAATTCAAGATGAGTGGCAGCCCAGAGCTCGCAGCGCGCGACCTCAACATCGTGTTGTACTGTAAAACCAGTGGCCGTGCAGCCCTTGCTGCCGTTCAATTGAAAGAGATGGGCTACCTCAAAGTCAGTTCAATTGCCGGAGGATTTGATGCCTGGTTGGCTGCTGGCAACGCAACTGTTCAAGCTGCCACACCCGTATTTGAATAAACGCACCGATCATGCAAACGCCCAACGTTCAATCTTTTTTTGATCCGATGACCTTCACGGTCACACACGTCGTGTCAGATCCAGCCACCCAACGTGCCGCCATCATTGACAGTGTGATGGATTACGACCCAAAGTCAGGTCGCACCTCGATGGCTAGCGCCGACAAAGTGGTGGCTTATGTGATGACATCTGGCCTGACCGTGGACTGGCTGTTGGAGACCCATGCCCATGCAGATCACTTGTCTGGTGCACCTTATCTCAAAGAAAAACTGGGCGGACGCATTGCCATCGGTCGCGATATTTGTGCCGTCCAGACAGTATTTAAAAAGGTGTTCAACGCACCCGATATGGACATCAACGGCGCTGACTTTGACCGCCTTCTTGACGATGGCGAAATCTTGCGCATTGGGGAGCTTGAAGTGAAGGCCGTGCACACACCGGGTCACACACCGGCATGCATGACCTTTGTATGCGGTTTAGACGCATTTGTTGGCGACACACTGTTCATGCCTGACTATGGCTCGGCGCGTTGTGACTTTCCAGGGGGAGACGCCTCCATACTTTTCAAGTCAATTCGAAAAATCTTGGCGCTCAATCCTGCGACCAGGCTGCATTTATGCCATGACTATCCACCCGATGGTCGCGAACCCATGTGGGTGAGTACGGTGGAGATGCAACGAAAAGAAAATATCCATGTCCACGATGGCGTCACTGAATCGGAATTTGTCAGTATGCGTAAAGCGCGAGATAAAACCCTCGCCATGCCGGTTCTTATCTTGCCTTCGGTTCAGGTCAATGTGCGTGCAGGTAATTTCCCTCAGCCGGAAGGCAATGGTGTGAGTTATCTCAAGATCCCTTTGAATCTTCTATAGCCTAGCAATGCGCGAGTTGGTGGTCGTCCCCAATCAACTGAGATTGAATTCAACGAATGGGAATGGCGTATTGCAAGCCGCCTTTGGACCATTGGGCGTTGAGTCCGCGTTTGAGGCCCAGCGGGGTTTTTTCACCCAAGTGCCGCTCGAACATCTCGCCATAGTTGCCCACTGCGGCAATGGCATGCGCCAACCACTCGCGGTCGAGTCCTAGCAGTTTGCCGGTGTCGTCAGATTTGCCCAGCAAGCGCAGCACCACAGGGTCGGTGCTGTCGGTTTTGAGACTTTCCAAGTTGGCCGATGTGATACCCACTTCTTCGGCTTCTATCAAGCCGTAGATGGTCCACTTCACAATCGCCAGCCATTCGTCGTCACCCCGGCGCACCAGAGGTCCCAAGGGCTCTTTGGAGATGAGTTCGGGCAAGATTACATGGTCTTTGGGGTTCTTGGCTTCTTTGGCACGGATCGAGGCCAAGCCTGAACCATCGGTGGTGTAGGCCTTGCAGCGGCCCGCAAAATAGGCTGCGTTGGCGGCGTCAAACTTTTCAAACACCACCGGTTTGAGGTCGAGCTTGTTGGCGCGTGAAAAGTCACTCAGGTTTTTTTCGGTGGTGGTGCCCGATTGCACGCACACCGTGGCCCCTTTGAGTTGCTTGGCACTCTTGAGGTTGGCTTTGGCCGCCACCATGAAGGCTTGACCGTCGTAAAACGTCACGGCGGTTTGGTGCAGGCCCAGCGAAGCATCGCGGGTGAGGGTGAAGGTGGTGTTGCGTGACAGCACATCCACCTCGCCCGATTGCAGCGCGGTGAAGCGCTGCGGTGCCGACAAGGGCACGAAGCGCACTTTGTTGGCGTCACCCAGCACTGCAGCGGCCACGGCACGGCACACGTCCACGTCCAGGCCACTCCACTTGCCTTGGCTGTCAGCGGCCCCAAAGCCGGCCAAGCCAGTGTTGACCCCGCACACCACTTGGCCGCGTTGTTTCACCGCGTCCAGTGTTTTGCCCGCCCAAGCTTGCGGAAAGCACAGGCCCAGCGCAGCCATCGCCAGCCAAGTGCGCAAAGAGGTGTGAACTAGACGGCGTGTCATGGGTGCTCCAGGGTGAGAAAGGGACTGTGCATTGTCTGTCAAACCATGTCTTGCCAGCAATTCGCAAGGAGCCACGCGCAGATACGTTGGGACTATTTATTTTTCAGCCGTTGGCGCTTGACGGGCCAGGCCCATGGCCACCGCGGCGACGCCGGTGGGGTTCATGCTGTCAACCATGGCGCTAGGGATCAAGATGGTGGCTCCACGCTCTTTGGTGGTTTCGTAAATGATATTCATCGCACGCAGTTGCATGGCACCGGGTTGCTCAGCGTAAATTTTGGCGGCTTCGACAAACTTGCTGGCAATCTCAGCCTCGGAGGTGCCCAAGATGATGCGTGCCTGTTTTTCGCGCTCGGCCTGGGCTTGGCGCGACATGGCGTCTTGCAAGGCCTCAGGAATCGCGACATCGCGAATTTCAACCGCGCTCACGGTGATTCCCCATTCCTGAGTTTTTAGCCCGATCGTTTCGCACAGGTGTTGGTCGGCAGTTTTTCTGTCAGACAAAAGCGCGGAGAGCATGGAGCTGCCAATCATTTCACGCAGCGATGTTTGCGCTACACGGTCAATGGCTTGTTGGTAATCGGTGATGGCAAGAGCGGCGTGTTCGGCATCGTGGACATGCCAAAAAATAATGGCATCGACATTCACAGGCACGGTGTCTTTGGTCAAAGCTTGTTCAGCGTTGAAGGCGGTGGTTTGAATACGCTCATCGATGATGGCCACGATGTCATCAATGAACGGGATGATAAAAAACAAGCCCGGCCCTTTGACACCATGCAGTTTGCCTGCGCGCAAAATGACAAACTTCTCCCATGTGTTGGCCATTTTTAGTGATAAGAACACAATGCCGGCCACGCCAATAAAGCCCAGTCCCAAGCTGTTTTGGCCCAAGGCCGTCACGCCCAAGCCGATGCCCGACAGCACAACAGAAACAAAGATGGTGATGGAGTTCATGTGAGACCTTGGGGTGTGTAACAGAGGCTTTCATCCTATACCGATAAGCCGATCTGTACTCAAAATTTGGCCGTGCGCGAACGCACAGAGCAATAAGTGTTGATTGCCGAAACTTGAGATTTGCTTGATATGACGCAACCACGCGGCAGTGAATTGGCAAGACACTCAAAACTCAACAGGAGAACTTATGTCGTTCAACCATGCCATCGTTTGGATCGATCACCACGAAGCCCACATCATCCATTTCAATGCGGACAACAGCACGTTGGAAAAGATCAAAACCAACTCGAAACAGGCGCATCTGCACCACCACCGGGGAACCTTGGGAAGCGGCAAAGCTGAAACCAGTCAGAGCTATTTGCATGAGGTGGTGACATGCATCGCAGAGGCCAAAGAAATATTGGTAGTGGGGCCGGGGTCTGCCAAGCTGGAACTCATCAAGCATGTACACCACCATGACCCGCATCTGGCCCAAAAAATCTTGGCCGTGGAGACGGTGGACCATCCGACCGACCCCCAATTGCTGGCCTATGCAAAAAAGTGCTTTTTGAGAATTGATGCCCTCAAGGGCGACGATTTTTGACCATCAAATCTCGATGGTTTTCAGTTGGTAGTCACGCGTGTGCTGCAAGCAAGGCAGCTTGTTGCGTGCTTGCTGGACTTGGGATAAATCGAGCTCTGCCATTAACACGCCCGTGCCTTCGGGTTTTTCTGCAATCACCTCACCCCACGGATTGACCACCAGCGAATGGCCATAGGTGGTGCGCCCATCTTCATGCTGGCCGTGCTGTGCCGGAGCCAGCACAAAACAACCTGTTTCGATCGCGCGTGCGCGCAGCAGCGTGTGCCAATGCGCCTGTCCCGTGGGTACGGTGAAGGCGGAGGGCACGGCCAAGATGTCCGCACCCGCGACCGCCAAGTCATGGTAGAGCTGTGGAAAGCGCAGGTCGTAACACACCGTCAAGCCCAGCGCATAGCCAACGCCTTTGACCAGCACCGCCTCTTGGCCTGCCACGAAACGTGATGACTCTTGGTAACGCTCACCTGAGCCCAAGTTCACATCGAACAAGTGGATCTTGTCGTAATGCGCCACCACCCGGCCTTGCGCGTTGATGAAAAAGCTTCGGTTGGCCAGCCGCTGCGCGTCGACGCGGATGGCGATGGAGCCCACCAACACATCCATCTGGTACTGCCGTGCAAGTGCGCAAATTTTTTGCAGGTAAGGGTCGTCTGCTTGCGCATGAGATTTTTCTAGCAAGGCGCCAGGGCGACGGTCCAGCAACGTGGTCATTTCTGGCGTTAATAACAGGGCGGCGTGGTGGCGTGCCGCTTCTTCAAAGCCTGCTTCCACACCGCCTAGGTTGACTTCAGCTTGGGTGCTGGTGCGCATTTGCAGCAGCGCGACTGTGAGTGGGCGTCAGTTCATGAGCTTGATCTTAGCGAGCAGCCTCACACTACCCGCTGTGCGTGTTGCGTGTTGCGTGTTGCGTGAGCTTGGGCGGTGCATCTCTATATACGACACATCACATAAGCAAACAACACTTGATTCGTTGTTGATCCGAGACTGGCTTCGCACAATGCAGGTCATGTCTTCCAATCCCACGCTCAGCCTCGTTCCAGGCTGGCGCGATTCAGGCCCTGGCCACTGGCAAAGCCTGTGGGCCGAAAGCTTGACGCACGCAGTTCGGGTGCAGCAAGACGATTGGATTTCTCCCACCCGCAGCGCT
>CAITHK010000223.1 GCA_903892175.1 uncultured Burkholderiales bacterium
GAAGCTGCTGCGAAGCACGGGTGATGCACCCCAAACGGCTTACATCGCTGCGCGAGGAACGGCGCCTTATGGGGGCACACCACCCACGCTTCTGGGGGCGAACGTTCAACTTCAAGGCCTCCAGGGTGGTGAAGGTTGCCGAGGCCTCTGAGTTCTGAAACTTGGCGCTATGGCCTAAGCCTGCCGCCTTTCGCCTTTCGCTTTTAGCTTTTAGCTTTTAGCTTTTAGCTTTCCGCATTTCGCCTGAAATTCTTCGAACATCAACATGCGGGTTGGGGGAGGCCGATGCGGCGCCATTCGTCGCGCAGCGATATAAGCCGCGGCGGCCTTCTCCAACCTGCATCCCCGAGGGCGAGGAAGACGAAGTGCAAGACGAAGCGCAACAGGAAGAGGAAGAGGAAGTGGAAGTGGAAGCGGAAGCGGAAGTGGATCGACGGCGTAAGGACGCGGATCAACGACACCCACAAAAAAGGCCCCTCGTCAGCAACGAAAGGCCTTCAAAGCAAGCCCAAAAAGCGGTTACTTCAAACCAGCGGCAGCCTTCAGTGCAGCCGCTTTGTCGGTGCGCTCCCAGGTGAATTCGGGCTCTTCGCGACCAAAGTGGCCGTAGGCCGCGGTCTTGCTGTAGATCGGGCGCAGCAAGTCGAGCATTTGAATGATGCCTTTGGGGCGCAGGTCAAAGTGCTCGGCCACCAAAGCGGCGATCTTCTCGTCGCTGATCACGCCGGTGCCTTCGGTGTTGACAGTGATGTTCATTGGACGAGCCACACCAATCGCATAAGCCACCTGAATTTGGCACTTGCTGGCCAAACCAGCAGCCACGATGTTCTTGGCCACATAGCGTGCAGCGTAAGCGGCTGAACGGTCAACCTTGGACGGGTCTTTGCCCGAGAAGGCGCCACCACCGTGGGGGCAAGCGCCACCGTAGGTATCCACAATGATCTTGCGGCCCGTCAAGCCACAGTCACCTTGTGGTCCGCCGATGACGAAACGGCCGGTGGGGTTGATCAAGTACTTGGTGTCTTGCAGCCACTCTTTGGGCAACACGGGTTTGATGATCTCTTCGATGATGGCTTCGGTGAAGCTGGCCTTCATCTTGGTGGCCGATTCGCTTTGGTCGGGGCTGTGCTGGGTCGACAGCACCACGGTGTCAATGCTGTGGGGCTTGCCGTCGACATAACGCATGGTCACTTGGCTTTTGGCGTCAGGGCGCAAGAACGGCAGGCGGCCGTCTTTGCGCAACTGGGCTTGGCGCTCGACCAGGCGGTGGGCGTAGTGGATGGGCGCAGGCATCAGCTCAGGGGTTTCGCTGCAGGCGTAACCAAACATCAGGCCTTGGTCACCGGCGCCGGTGTTGAGGTGGTCGTCACTGGCATGGTCCACGCCTTGGGCGATGTCGTTGGACTGCTTGTCGTAGCAGACCATGACAGCGCAGCCCTTGTAATCGATGCCGTAGTCGGTGTTGTCGTAGCCAATGCGCTTGATGGTGTCGCGTGCCACTTGGATGTAGTCGACGTTGGCTTGGGTGGTGATCTCACCGGCCAACACCACCAGACCGGTGTTGGTCAGGGTCTCGGCGGCCACGCGTGAGCGTGGGTCTTGGGCGAAGATGGCGTCCAGAATGGCGTCAGAAATTTGGTCCGCCACTTTGTCGGGGTGGCCTTCTGAGACGGATTCGGACGTGAACAGATAGTCGAGAGACATGAAAAAAGCTCCTAAGGTTGATGGTTGGCGTTGCCAACCCCGAAGGAGCCCGGCGAACGCTTTAGCAGATGGTTCGGCCTTGACCGATCCGGGACCCACCTGGGTGGGGTTGTCGCTCTGCAAGTTGCTCTGTTAACTCAGCGACAATCGATATTGTATTTCAACTTTTATCGTTTCAATCAGCCTCATGGCCCCTGTCACCCGTCTGTTCCATTGCTTATCGCGTGTGCCGCTGCCATGGATGCAACGCGCAGGCGCCCTGTTGGGTTGGTTGGTGTGGGCCTTGTCGCCCAGTTATCGGCAGCACTTCAACACCAATGTGCACGCTGCTGGCCTGGCTTGGCGTGAGACCCGTGGCGCCATTGCCGCCATGGGCATGATGGTCGCTGAACTGCCGTGGGTGTGGATGCGCTCCACCGCCCAACCCTTGGGAGACGTGGTGCGCTGGGAGGGCGCTGAGCACTTTGAAGCCGCCTTGCTGGCGGGCAAGGGGGCCATCGTGATGTCGCCTCATTTGGGCTGCTGGGAAATTGGCGCACAAGCGATTGCCGAAAAATTCGGGCCCCGATTCGGCCCCTTGGTGGCGCTGTACCGACCCGCACGCAAAGCTTGGCTTGAACCCTTGGTGGCGCAAGCGCGCACGCGCCCCTATCTGGCGTCCGCGCCCACATCGTTGGCGGGCGTGCGCACCTTGATTCGCACCTTGCGCGCTGGAGGCTACACCGCCATCTTGCCCGACCAAGTGCCGCCCTTGGGGCAAGGCGTGTGGGCGCCATTTTTTGGCCGTGACGTCTACACCATGACACTGCTGGGTAAGTTGGCCCAACAAACGGGCGCAACCGTGATCTTGACTTGGTGCGAGCGCTTGGCACCAGGCCAAGGCTTTTGCATGCACATGCGACCACTCCATGCCCCTGAGTTGACAGACGCCACTTGTTCGCCCGAGTTAGCCGCCGCCGCTGTGAACCGAGGGGTTGAAGCTTTGGTGCGTGAGGCCCCCGGCCAATACCTTTGGAGTTATGCCCGCGACAAGCCACCACGAGGCGAGGGCTGAGCCATGGCTTCGCAACTGGGACTTGGGTTGCTGCGCGGCTTGGGCTATTTGCCTTTGCCCGTGTTGCGCGCTTTGGGGGCGGCATTGGGGCTGTTGTTGTTCGCCATGGTGACCGATCGGCGGCATGTGGTGTTCACCAATTTACGCACCTGCTTTCCAATCTTGACTGCTAGACAGCGGCACACTTTGGCGCGTCAGACGTTTGTGCATTTTGCTCAGGCTTGGCTGGACCGCAGTTGGTTGTGGCACCGCTCACCGGCTTGCATTCAAGCGCGGGTGACGCTCAGCGGTGACGTGGCGAGCTTGTCCGATGCGCAACCCACGGTGTTGTTTGCCCCGCATTTTGTGGGTTTGGATGTGGGCTGGACGGCATTGACCTTGAATTTGCCCCTGCACTTCACCACCATCTTCACACCGCAGTCCAATGCGGTCGTCGATGCGTGGGTGGCCAAGGGGCGCTTGCGTTTTGGTCAGGTGCGTTTGTTTCGCCGGGAGGATGGCGTCAAGCCCATCGTGAGCGCATTGCGCCAGCATGAATTGCTGTACCTGTTGCCAGACATGAACTTTGGGCCCAGCGAGTCCGTCTTTGTGCCGTTTTATGGCGAGCCAGCGGCCACGGTCCCTTCGTTGTCACGGTTTGCCAAACTCGGGCGGGCTCGGGTGGTGCCGGTAATCACGCGCATGACGCCCGCCGGCTACGAGGTGGTGGTCCATCCAGCATGGACGGACTTTCCCAGCGACGATGTGTTGGCCGATACGGCCACCATGAACCTGCGTTTGCAAAGCTTCATCGACGCCATGCCCGCCCAATACTTCTGGGTGCACAAGCGTTTCAAAACACGCCCACCCGGCGCGCCTGAACTCTATTGATGCTTGTCGTGTGTGCGTGCGCTGATGCGCTGCGTGCGTTCACCCGCGGTGCGACCGGCTTTGTCTTCGCCTAAAAAGTCAGCCACCAGTTGCGTCACCCGAGCAGGTTGCTCATGCAGCAACCAATGCGTGCCGTTTTTGATGCGGTGCACGGTCAGCTTGGGCACGTAGTCGCCCAAGCCATCGATCAAGCCTGCCAGCAAGGCACTGTCTTGCATGCCCCAGATCACGCAAGTGGGGACGTTCACCGTCAGCATGTCGTGTGGCAGGTGCAGGGCAGACGCCGCCGGGTCGCCCAAGCGTGGTGGCCGCATGGGAGAGGCCCGGTAGTAATTCAAGGCACCGTTCAAGCCCTGATCCCAAATGGCGCGGTATTGGTCTTTCATCGCCTCGGTCAACCACGCATGCTTGCCATCGGCCGCGCCCATGCCGGTGAAAAACTCCCACAGGCGGCGGTAGTTGTCTTCTGCCAACAGCGCCTGGGCGTCGGGGCGAATTAAAAAATTCATGTATGCACTGGCGGCTTGTTGTTCTGGGTTGTTTTGCAATTCACGCAACAAGGTGCCGGGATGCGGTGCGTTGAGGATGACCAGGCGTCGCAACTGGGTTGGATGTTGGTTGGCAAAGTTCCAGGCAATCGCGCCACCCCAGTCGTGCGCCACCAAGCCAGCCAAAGGTGCTTCGGGGCTTTCGATGGCGGCCAAGGCCAGCACGTCTTGCACCAAGTGCTTGGCGCGGTAGTCGCTCACTTCAGCCGGGGTGCTGGAGTGTTCGTAGCCGCGCATGTTGGGTGCCACGCAGCGGTAGCCGCCGTGCTCGGGTTGTGCGAAGTAGGTCAACAGCGCATCCCAAACAAAAGCCGCTTGAGGAAAACCGTGCAGAAACATCAGCACCGGGCGCCCTGGCTCACCGCTGACCCGGCAACTCAAGGCCATGCCATGCGCCAGGGTGTGGGTGAGCGTTTGAATCACGGGTGCATCCAGTCGTAGAGCAGGGTGGCCACTTCGTCCACGCCTTGTTTTTTGAGGGCGGAGAAGAGTTTGACTTGGCCGCCACCGGCTTGCAGCTTGGCAATGGACAGCGCTTTGGCGCCTTCGGTGCGGTTGAGTTTGTCGGCCTTGGTCAGCAGCACCAAGAACTTCAAGCCTTCTTCCACGCGGGGGCGAATCACGTCGAGCAAGATGTCGTCCAAATCGGTCAAGCCATGGCGCGGGTCGCACAGCAGCACCACCGCACGCAGGTTCTCGCGGGTCAACAAATAGTTGGCCATCACCTGTTGCCAGCGAATCTTGTCTTGCTTGGGCACGGCGGCGTAGCCGTAACCCGGCAAGTCGGCCAGCACCGCATCGGTCTGGCCCTGCCGACCCAAGGCAAACAAGTTGATGTGTTGGGTGCGTCCGGGTGTTTTGGACGCATAGGCCAAGCGCTTTTGCTGCGTCAGCACATTGATGCACGTCGACTTGCCGGCGTTTGAGCGACCGACAAAGGCAATCTCAGGCAGTTCGTAGGCGGGCAGGTGGTGCAACTGGGCGGCGGTGGTCAAGAACCGGGCGGTGTGCAACCAGCCCATGGCGTGCTTGGCCTGTTGGGCTGGACTCAGTGCGGGTAAGGCAGGGGGGGGCGGGGCCAAGACCGTGGGCACGGCTTCCTGTGGGGTGTCGTCAGGAGCGGGTGTGGCTTGTGTGTCAGGCTGATTCATACAGCATTGTAGAATCTGCTGAGTTTTTCAACGTCTTTGCGCGTCATTTACCAAAGCACTTTTATGAAATTGTTTGCCTCTTTACTGATTGCTGCCGCCTTGGTGGCTCCTGTTGTGTCTGCACATGCCAATGAACCCGCCAAAGTAGCCAAGCCCGATTTGGCCAAGGGCGAAGCCAGTTTCACAGCCGTGTGCGCGGCTTGCCATGGTGCCGATGGCAACTCGGGCACCCCCGTCAACCCCAAGTTGGCCCAGCAACACCCTGAATACATCGTCAAGCAATTGCAAGAGTTCAAGTCTGGCAAGCGTGCCAATGCAGTGATGAGCGGCATGGCCGCCACGCTCAGTGAGGATGACATGAAGAACATCGCCGCTTGGGTGGGTTCTAAGAAAGCCAAAACAGGTTTTGCCAAAGACAAAGAGTTGGTCACCTTGGGCGAGCGCATTTACCGCGGCGGCATTGCCGACCGTCAAATTGCCGCTTGCGCGGGCTGCCACACGCCCAATGGCGCAGGCATTCCTTCGCAATACCCCCGCTTGTCGGGCCAACACGCCGAATACACCGCGGCTCAGCTGACAGCCTTCCGTGACGGCGTGCGCAAAAACAGCGTGCAGATGGCTCAAGTGGCCGCCAAGCTCAACGACCGTGAAATCAAGGCCGTGGCCGACTACATGGCCGGTCTGCGTTGATCTGACTCCTTGCGGTTCGAAAAGCTGGCCGAGTGCCAGCTTTTTTTTGGCCTCGAATTTGTACGAACCTCCTTGGCACAGGCCCGGCCTTTGACTGTTGCTTGTGCACATGGGCTTGAACCACCGCACAATGTCACCCACGACCACCAGGAGATGCCATGTCGCGCCACCTTTTTTCTGCCCACAGTGATTCAGGATTTATGCACTCCCACAGCAGCGAGATCACGCCACAGACTGCGTATCTGCAAAGGCGTGACTGGTTGAAGCAACTCGCTGCGGGGGCGGGTGGTGTTGCACTGGCTGCGTGGGCGGGTCGTGAGGCCTGGGCCCAATCCGCTGTCGCCAAGCCTGGCAAGCTCAGCCCTTTGGTGGGTGCTGTCAGCCGTCAAGCGGGGGGCAGCACGATGGAGAAAGTCACGCCTTACGCCGACGCCAGCAGCTACAACAATTACTACGAGTTCGGCACCGACAAAGCCGATCCCGCTAAATACGCCCACACCCTCAAGACGCAGCCCTGGCGTGTCGAGATCGAAGGTTTGGTCAAAAAGCCCGGCCCCATCGATCTGGAAGAGCTGCTCAAACTCAGCCCCATGGAAGAGCGCATTTACCGCCTGCGTTGTGTCGAGGGCTGGTCGATGGTCATCCCCTGGGTGGGTTACTCCTTGTCCGAGTTGATCAAACGCGTGGAACCCTTGGGAAGTGCCAAGTATGTCGAGTTCATCACCTTGGCCGATCCCAAAACCATGCCGGGTGTAGGTTCGCGCGTGCTCGATTGGCCCTACGTGGAAGGACTGCGTTTGGACGAAGCCATGCATCCGCTCACGCTGCTGAGCTTTGGCATGTATGGCGAGGTGCTGCCCAACCAAAGCGGCGCGCCCGTGCGCTTGGTGGTGCCTTGGAAATATGGTTTCAAAAGCGCCAAGAGTTTGGTGAAGATCCGTTTTCTAGACAAACAGCCGATCAACTCTTGGGGCCGCTCAGCACCTCAGGAGTACGGGTTTTATTCCAACGTCAATCCGAATGTGGATCACCCACGCTGGAGTCAAGCCACGGAGCGACGCATTGGCGAAGACGGTTTGTTCGCCAAGAAGCGTAAAACCCTGATGTTCAACGGTTACGAAGCGCAAGTGGGCCAGCTCTACAAGGGCATGGACCTGAGCAAGTTTTTCTAAACACGACGCTCGCTGTGACCGTGAACGTGACCCGAAACGTGCGCAACGCCTTGCGTCACGCGGCTGCCAAGCCGCTGCTGTGGGGCTTGTTGCTGCTGCCCTTGGCATGGTTGCTGTGGGGTGCCTTCAACGATGCCCTGGGGGCCAACCCGGCGGAATACCTGATCCGTTCCACGGGTGACTGGACCTTGCGTGCCTTGTGCTTGACACTGGCAGTGACCCCCTTGCGCGTGAGTTTGGGCTGGCCCGAGCTGGCGCGCTTTCGCCGGATGTTGGGGCTCACGGTGTATGGCTATGTGGTGCTGCACCTGCTGTGTTACAGCTGGCTGGACATGGGGTTTGAGTGGGGCGACATCGCCCACGACATTGCCAAACGCCCGTTCATCTGGGTGGGCTTTTCAGCCTTTGTGCTGCTCACGCCATTGGCCGCCACGTCGTTCAATGCCGCCATTCGCCGCTTAGGAGCCAAGCGTTGGCAAACCCTGCACAAGGCGGTGTATGGGGTGGCTGGCTTGGCGGTGTTGCACTTTTACTGGATGCGGGCGGGCAAACACAATTTTGCCGAGGTGTGGGTGTATGGCAGCGTGCTGGCTGGATTGCTGGGCTGGCGCTTGGTGCGCAGATTCAAACGCATCGTTTGAAAAGTCCAACTCAAGCCAACTGGTTTGCAAGAAAACCAAATGCTTGCAAGGCGTTCATTTGGGCGGGCATTTAGCCCGCCTTGAGCAGCCGTACTTTACGTTTTTGGTTTTTGAGCAATTTGGCAGCTTGTTGGTCAAACGTGACGAACGCTTGACCTCCTAACAGCTCACCTTCAAAGGCGATCACGCCATCGGCAAAGTCGCCGCCGCTCTCCAGCAAGGCCAAGCCCGCCAACACAGCCGGGGTATTGCACACCACTTGGCTGACTTGCAGCAAGGTGCGTACTGCATGGGCAACTTGTGCTGGCGTGTACTGGTAGCCGCGCAGCAATACCCACACCATTTCGCACATTGCCGTGGTGGGCACGGCCATCAGGCTGGTTTTTTGTAACGCTTGCAGTGCCAGGGCGGTTTGTTTGGCGTCGTCTTGTGTCGCCAGTCGAACCAGCACGTTGGTGTCCAGCGTGACCTTCACGCTCGCCCTGCCCAAGCATTGGCGACCAACGCATTCATTTCTTCCACACTCAGGGCTTTGGCTGGTGGCGGCAGGCAACCCACAAACGCATCTAGTCCGTGAGGTGTTTTGGCGTGAAGGGCCAGCACACCATGCGCGAGCTTGTCGACTTCAATTTGTTGTCCAGGCGTGATGCCCAAATATTGCAACAACTCACGGCGCAAGGTGATTTGGCCTTTGGCGGTGACTGTGAGTGCTGCCATATGTGGCTCCTAGAGTTCAATCGGAATGTAATTTTACATTACTGGTCTGGCTCTCCAAGTGATCACTCGGCGGTGATTGCAATTTGGTTTGACCTAACCGACCAAGCACTCCAGCGCCATTTGCTCGGCGGCTGACTCGCGGCGGCGAATCACGTGGGCGTGAGTGCCGTCGACCAACACCTCTGCGGCACGTCCACGGGTGTTGTAGTTGCTGGCCATGGCCATGCAGTAGGCACCGGTGGATAAGACGGCCAGCACATCGCCCGCTTGCACCACCAACTGGCGGTCACGACCCAGCCAGTCACCGCTCTCACAAATAGGGCCCACCACGTCGTAGTTCATGCTGTCACCGGTGCGGGGAGTGAGCGGCACGATTTGATGGAAGGCCTCGTACATGGCGGGGCGGGGCAAGTCGTTCATGGCGGCGTCAACGATGCAAAAGTTTTTTTGCTCACCGGGTTTGAGGTAGAGCACTTCGGTCAGGCATACGCCGGCATTGCCCACCAGCGAGCGACCCGGCTCGATCATCAGCTGGCGCTGGCCGTAGCCGCGTGCATCCAGTTTGGCAAGCAGTTGCGCCCACAACGAATCGGCGGCGGGTGGGGTGTCGCCGTTGTAGTTGATGCCCAAGCCACCGCCAAAGTCGATGTGGTCAATCGCAATGCCAGCCGCTTCGATGGCGTCCACCAAATCCAGCACGCGGTCCATCGCATCAAGGTAAGGCGTGGCCTGGGTGATTTGCGAGCCAATGTGGCAGTCAATGCCCACCACATTCAAGCCGGGCAGGGCTGCCGCGCGTTGGTAGGTTTGCAGGGCCTGTTCGTGGGCCACGCCAAATTTGTTGCCTTTGAGGCCGGTGGAAATGTAAGGGTGGGTCTTGGCGTCCACGTTGGGGTTAACGCGAATGCTCACCGGGGCACGCAGGCCCATGGCTTGCGCCACCTCGCTCAGCACTTCCAGCTCGGCCTCGCTTTCCACGTTGAAGCAGGCGATGCCTGCTTGCAAGGCTTGGCGCATTTCGGCGCGGGTTTTGCCCACGCCAGAAAAAATCACTTTGGCCGGGTCGCCACCTGCAGCGATGACGCGTGCCAACTCGCCGCCCGAGACAATGTCAAAGCCACATCCGGCTTGGGCGAACACCTGCAGCACGCCCAGGGAGGAGTTGGCTTTCATGGCGTAGCAGATGCGTGCCTTGCGCCCGGCAAAGCCGCGTTGGTAAGCGGCCAGTGCGCTCAGCATCGCGGCTTTGGAGTACACAAACAAAGGTGTGCCGTGTTGCGCGGCCAGATCGGCCAGTTTCACGCCTTCAAGGTAGAGGGCGTTGTGTTGGGTGGCCACGAAGGGGGCACCAGCAAGCGTGGGGTGTGACATCAAACAGCTCGTGAAGGAGAACAGAAAAATCAGCGACCCAACGACACGGGGCTGACCGGTGCCGAGGCGGCAGGTGTGGGGGATGGGGCGGTGGGTGTCGCATTGCCGCCGGGCAATTGGCGGCGCACGATGTCGGGCAAGGTGGCTCGCTGTTGGAACTCGGGGTCGTTGGGCAACTGCAAGGGCCCTTTTTGGCCACATGCCACCAACAAGGCCATGGCACAGGCACAGGCGGCCACACGGCCACCAAGGGCACTGGCCCTGACTAGAATCTTTTGCTCAATACCCATGGCGCAAATTGTAATGACCGATCTTGAATTCTTGGACCAAGCCGAACAACTCTTGCGCGCGGTGGAGTTGGCGTGTGACCGCATCAACGACGAGAGCGATGCCGACATCGACAACCAGCGCACGGGCGGCATGATCACCCTGGTCTTTGCCAACCGCAGCCAAATCATCATCAACTTGCAAAAGCCTTTGCACGAGGTCTGGTTGGCAGCAAGGTCAGGCGGCTATCACTTCCGCTGGGATGGTCAGCATTGGGCCGACACCAAAGGTCAGGGCGAGTTTTTTCAGCGCTTGACGCAAGACGCCAGCACCCAGTCGGGCTTGGCACTGGCTTTCACGGCTTGATTTGAGGCGACCGGGCCAACCACCTCCCGCGAGGGGGATGGCAGCAGGTGTTGCGCGCGAGCCTAGTTTTTGAACAAATCGAGGATGCGCTTTTTCTCGTCGTTGGCGGGCAATTCACTGGGCGTGGATTTGCTCTCAAGGCCCAAACTGCTCACCCCACCGCCTCGGCTGTATTCGCTGTAGAACCATTCGCCGCCTTCGTGCGTGAGGCCCGCAGGCGGTGTGGGTTCGGTCACGGGCACGTTTTGCAGCGCGTGCTGCATGTAGCTGATCCACACCGGCAAGCTCAGGCCACCGCCGGTTTCTCGGTCACCCAGCTTGCGCGGCGTGTCGTAGCCAATCCAGGTCACCGCCGTGAGGGTGGGTTGAAAGCCCGCAAACCAGGCATCCATCGAGTCGTTGGTGGTGCCTGTCTTGCCGTAAACGTCGGGGCGCTTCAAGGTGGCTTGGGCGCGTGCCGCTGTGCCGGAGCGGGTGACCTCTTGCAACAAACTCGTCATCACAAACGCGTTGCGTGCATCGATGCCTCGCACCGACTCGTCCAGCTCTGGCGGTGTGAACTCGGACAACACCTTGCCCGTTTGGTCAGTGACCTTGCTGATCAGATAGGGGTTGACGCGGTAGCCGCCATTGGCAAACACCGAGTAACCGGTGGCCATTTGCATCGGTGTGACCGATCCTGCGCCCAGCGCCATGGTCAGGTATGGCGGGTGTTTGTCGGCTTCAAAGCCAAAGTGTGTGATCCATTGCTGCGCATTTTGTGCGCCCACGGCTTGAAGCAGGCGAATCGAGATCATGTTTTTGGACTTGGCCAAACCCTTGCGCAAGGTCATGGGGCCATCGAACGTGCCGTCGTAGTTTTTCGGCTCCCACGGTTGTCCGCCGGTCACGCTGGCGTCAAAAAACAGCGGGGCATCGTTCACCACGGTGGCGGGCGTGAAGCCTTTCTCCAGCGCCGCAGAGTAAATAAAGGGTTTGAAGCTGGAGCCCGGTTGGCGCCAAGCTTGGGTCACGTGGTTGAACTTGTTTTTGTCAAAGTCAAAGCCGCCGACCAGGGCGTGGATGGCGCCATCACGTGGGTCGATCGACACGAATGCGCCTTCGACCTCGGGCAGTTGGGTGATCTCCCACGCCCCTTTGGCGGTCTTAGTGACGCGAATCAGCGCGCCAGGGCGCAAGCGGATGTTGGGTGGGGCTTTGTCAGACAGGCCCGACTGCACGGGTTGCAGGCCTTCGCCGGTGATCTCCAGGACTTCGCTGTTTTGCCGCACAGCGCGCACTTTTTTCGGCCCGGCTTCCAGCACCACCGCGGCCAGCAAATCGCCTTTGTCGCCCTGTTCGATCAAGGCGTCGTCAATCGCGTCTTCTTGTTCTGCCGGGGTGCTGGGCAAGGTGATGAACTTCTCGGGCCCTCGGTAGTGCTGGCGGCGTTCGTAGTCCATGATGCCGCGACGCAGCGCAAAGTAAGCCGCCTGTTGGTCGCTGGCTCGGATGGTGGTGTACACATTCAGGCCACGGGTGTAAATTTCGGGGCCGTACTGCGCAAACATCAGCTGGCGTGCCATCTCGGCCACGTACTCGGCGTGGGTGTTGAGGCTGCTGGTAGCGGTGCGAATCTTCAACTCTTCTTGCTTGGCGGCAACGGCTTCGGCTTTGCTGATGAAGCCGTTCTCTTCCATGCGCTCAATGATGTAGAGCTGACGCGAGCGTGCCCGCTTGGGGTTGGCGATTGGGTTGTAGGCCGAAGGCGCTTTGGGCAAACCGGCCAGCATGGCCGCTTCAGCGATGCTGATGCTCTTGAGCGGCTTGCCAAAGTAAGCCTCTGAGGCCGCCGCAAAGCCGTAGGCGCGGTTGCCCAAATAAATTTGGTTCAGGTAGATCTCAAAAATCTGGTCTTTGCTGAGCATGTGCTCGAGCTTGGTGGTCAACAAGATTTCGTAGATTTTGCGGGTGAAGGTTTTTTCAGACGACAGGTACACATTGCGCGCCACCTGCATGGTGATGGTGGATGCGCCTTGGCTTTTGGCGCGGCCCAAGTTGGCCAGGCTCGCGCGCAGCAAGCCGATGTAGTCCACGCCACCGTGTTGGTAAAAGCGAGCATCCTCGATGGCCAGTACCGCGTCTTTCATGACCTTGGGGATGTCTTTGAAGGGGGTCAGGTTACGACGCTCTTCGCCAAACTCCCCAATCTGTGTGCCCTCGACCGAGTACACGCGCATCGACAGTTTGGGGCGGTAGTCGGAGAGGTCGCTCACATCGGGCAGTTGCGGGTAGGCCATGGCCAGTGCCAACCCCACCAACAAGGCCACCACCAACATGCCAGCCGCGGCAATGCCGAAGGCCCACATCAGCAACTGACCAGCCAGTGAGCGGGGCGCTGCGGGTGCAGCGGCTTGTTCTTTCGAACTTTCAGGGGGGTGCTTTTGGGCCATAAGTGAGTGGGATTATAAAAACCACCCTGTGATCACAAAATCCCTGAGTGGGGCGCCTGCCAAGTCATCCTTTGGGTCTTCCAAATGCCCCGACTTTTATACAGCGAGAGGAGACTGTATGCCCCTGTTCCCATGGGGGTTGCCACGCCGCCCATCAGGCCAAGTTGTGGCGGGTTTGGACCTGGGGTGAGCCGCTTGTCGGAGGGTGCGCATCGTGCAAGCCACCGACACCTTTGGTCGCGCCTTAGGAGTGCTTTTGGGGGGCGTGGGGCAAACTGGTGCACAAACCGTGGTGGGCCCCACCGCCGCCACGACCTTGGCCAACGCCAACCCGACGGCGTTGCAAGCGACCAACTTCAACATCGCCGACAAAGCCCTCACCACCACGGGGCAGTTTGTCAACTTGCCAGCCGCTGCCATCAATGGCTTTGATTCGGCCAGCTTTGCGGTGTCGATCTTCAACGCCTCGAAAAACCAGCTCTTGAATTTGGAGCTGTCTGCCTTGGAATCCGATGGCAAAGGCAAGGTGGTGTCGAGCCCTCGCGTGGTCACCGCAGACCAAACCAAAGCCATCATTGAACAAGGCACCGAATGGCCCTACCAAGTGGCCGCGGCCAGCGGTGCAACGTCGTTTGCTTTTCGCAAGGCCAACCTCAAACTGGAAGTCACACTGCAAATCACCCCGGAAGGCAGCATCGTGTTGGACTTGGATGTGCACAAAGACAGCGTGGGGCAATCGACCACCGCAGGCTTTGCGATTGACACCAAACACGTCACCACCCAAGTCCGGGTCGACAACGGGGGCACGGTGATGATTGGGGGCATCTTTGAAAGCACCGAGCAAGACGAAGAGTACAAGGTGCCGTTCTTGGGTGATTTGCGGGTGCTGGGCTATCTGTTCAAAAACCGCCGCCGCAGCACCTCCAAGCAAGAGCTGCTGGTGTTCATAACCCCTAAAATGCTCTACCAAAGTGCATCCGCACGTTAAGAAAGCACACCTTGTTGGTTTTGGTCGGTCTGCCGGGGTCTGGCAAATCTACCGTGGGGCGTCAACTTGCCCGACGGCTCTCTATCCCCTTTGTTGATTCGGATCACGCGATTGAGCAGCGCCTAGGCTGTTCGATCCGCGATTTTTTCGAGCGCGAAGGGGAAGACCGCTTTCGCGACGTGGAAGCCGAAGTGCTTGACGGGTTGAGCCAGCGCCCACGTGGCGTGCTTTCCACCGGTGGTGGCTCGGTGTTGCGCCCTGAAAACCGCGAGCGTCTGCGCCAAAGCGGCCAGGTGTTTTATTTGCGCTCCACCCCGGAAGAAGTGTTTCGCCGTTTGCGCCACGACCAAAACCGCCCGCTGTTGCAAGTGGCCGACCCCTTGGGGCGCTTGCGCGAATTGTTTGCCCTGCGCGACCCGCTGTACCGCGAAGCTGCGCACTATGTGATCGAGACCGGGCGCCCCACGGTGGCCTCGCTGGTCAACATGATCGTGACGCAATTGGAGTTGGCCGGCCAACTCGATGCCCTGACGGTGCCCCCGCCGTCTTCTTCTGTTGTTTGAAATTTAAGGGCGTTTGCCATGTCTGTTTCTCCCGTGCCTGCCATGTCTGTGTCCATCGATCTGGGCGAGCGCAGCTACCCGATCTTGATTGGTACCCAACTGCTGGATGCCCCCAGCACCTGGGCCGATTTGCCACGTGCCAGCAGCGCCGTGATCGTCACCAACGACACCGTGGCTCCCTTGTATCTGGCCCGCTTGCAAACCGCCTTGACGGGCCACTACACGCAGATTCACACCGTGGTGTTGCCCGATGGCGAAAGCCACAAAGACTGGCCCACGCTGAACCAAATTTTTGACCTGTTGCTGGCCAAAAGCTGTGACCGCAAAACCGTTCTGTTTGCCCTGGGCGGCGGTGTGGTGGGCGACATGACCGGCTTTGCGGCCGCGTGCTACATGCGCGGTGTGCCCTTTGTGCAAGTGCCCACCACCTTGCTGGCGCAGGTGGACTCGTCGGTGGGTGGCAAAACCGCCATCAACCATCCGCTGGGTAAAAACATGATCGGGGCCTTTTACCAGCCGCAGCGTGTGGTGTGCGATTTGGACACCTTGCAAACCTTGCCTGCGCGTGAAATGAGCGCGGGCTTGGCCGAGATCATCAAGTACGGCCCGATTGCCGACATGGCGTTTCTCGACTGGATCGACGCCAACCTTGATGCCCTGATGGCACGTGACCCGAAAGCACTGGCCCATGCGGTGCAGCGCAGCTGTGAAATCAAGGCTTGGGTGGTGGGGCAAGACGAACGCGAGTCCGGCCTGCGCGCCATCCTCAACTTTGGCCACACCTTTGGCCACGCCATCGAAGCGGGCTTGGGCTTTGGCGTCTGGTTGCACGGCGAGGCCGTGGGCTGCGGCATGGTGATGGCGGCCCAGTTGTCGCTCCGTTTGGGGCTGGTCGATGCCGCGTTTGTCAGCCGCTTCACCGCCTTGCTGGCGCGAGCGGGCTTACCCACGGTGGGCCCACAGCTCGGTACCGACGTTTACCTGCACCACATGCGGGTGGACAAAAAAGCCGAGGCGGGTGACATCCGTTTTGTGCTGATCAACCCGCCTGGCAGTGCCGTGGTGCGTGGTGCCCCAGATGATTTGGTGGCCGAGGTCATCACCGCGTGTTGCCAAGGATGAACAACCCAACCCTTGCGGTGTTTGCTTGCGACGCGGCGCAGTCACGCGGTCGTCGCCACACAGAAGTTGAAGCGCATTTGATGGCGCCCAACGTGCGCAACCCCCACCAACGTGACCGCGACCGCATCGTCCACTCGACGGCATTTCGCCGTTTGGTCTACAAGACCCAGGTGTTCTTGAACCACGAAGGCGACTTGTTTCGCACCCGCATGACCCACTCGCTGGAGGTGGCGCAGCTGGGTCGCTCCATCGCCCGTGCGCTGTGTTTGAACGAAGACTTGGTCGAGGCGGTGGCCCTGGCCCATGACCTGGGCCACACGCCGTTTGGCCACGCCGGGCAAGATGCACTCAATGCCTGCATGGCGCCTTTCGGCGGCTTTGAGCACAACCTGCAAAGCCTGCGTGTGGTGGACGAACTGGAAGAGCGCTACCCCGCCTTCAACGGCCTGAATCTGAGCTTTGAAACCCGCGAGGGCATCTTGAAGCACTGCGCGCGGCGCAACGCCGAGTTGATCGAGGCACAAGAGCCCGGCGGTGTGGCCGCCCGCTTTTTGAACAGCACGCAACCCAGCTTGGAAGCCCAGTTGTGCAACCTGGCCGACGAAATTGCCTACAACGCACACGACATCGACGACGGGGTTCGCTCGGGGTTGTTGAGCATGGCGCAACTTCAAGAGGTGCCCTTGTTTGCCCGCTACTGCGAACAAACTCTGGCTGAGTACCCGCAACTGCAAGGCCGCCGTGTGCTGTACGAAACCATCCGCCGCATGTTGAGCGATCAGGTGTACGACGTGGTGGCCGCCACCCAAGCGGCGCTGGCGCAACACGCGCCTGACAGCGCCGATGCTGCCCGGGCCTGTCCGCCTCTGGTGCAGTTCAGCCAAGAGATGCGAGAGCAGTCCAAAGCACTGAAGGCGTTTTTGTTTCGCAACCTGTACCGCCACCCTCAGGTGATGCAGACCACCGATTGGGCCCGTGACGTGGTGCGCGAGTTGTTTGACGCTTACCTCGCCAAGCCCCACGAGATGCCGACGGCCTATGCCCAACGCCCGGACGTGGCGCGCGCCGTGGCCGACTACCTCTCAGGCATGACCGACCGTTTTGCCACCCGCGAACACGCACGATTGACCGCATGACAACACCCCGTTCTTGGATGCATCCGGCTTGGGTGGTGGTGCTCGCAGCCGTTTGCGCGGCTTTGCATGTGGGCAAAATTCCGCCTGCCCTGCCCGTGCTGCAAGCTGCTTTGTCCTTGAGCTTGGTGCAAGCGGGGTTCTTGTTGTCCATGGTGCAGCTCGGGGGCATGACGCTGGGCTTGGCTGTCGGTTTGAGTGTGGACAGCATCGGTTTGCGGCGCAGCGTCTTGCTGGGTTTGGGCCTGCTCACGGTCTCGAGTGCCTTGGGTGGTTTTGCTTCGGGCATCGAAGCATTGCTGGTCTTGCGTGCCATCGAAGGGTTTGGCTTTTTGTGGGTCGTCATGCCCGGCCCGGCCTTGATTCGTCGCTGCGTGCCTCCGGCACAGATCAACACCCGCATGGGGCAATGGAGTGCCTACATGCCGCTTGGCACAGCTGCTGCGTTGTTGTTGGGCGCTGGGGTCTTGTCAGTGTGGACTTGGCATGTGTGGTGGTGGCTCATGAGCGGTGTGTCCGCCCTGGCGTGGTGGATGGTGTGGACGGGCTTGGCACCCGATGCGTCCTATACCGCTGTGCAGGCATCTGGGCAGGAGGGATGGCCGCGACGCCTGAGCCAAACCCTGCGCTCACGTGGGCCTTGGTTGTTGTCGCTCACTTTTGGGGTCTATGCCGCTCAGTGGTTGTCGGTGATTGGTTTCTTGCCCACCATGTACGCCGGCCTGGGTGTGGACAAGGGCTTGTCGGGTTTGCTCACCGCAGGCGTGGCGCTGGCCAATATGACGGGCAACTTGGCCTCGGGGCGTTTGCTGCAGCGCGGCTGGCAAAGCCGCTGGCTGTTGTTCATTGGCTTTGGTGCCATGGCCTTGGGGGCTTTGGGTGCGTTTGGCGAGTGGCAGGGTTGGGGCTTGCCGATGGCCGGGCGCTATGTGTCGGTCATCCTGCTTTCGGCTGTAGGCGGTTTGATACCCGGTACCTTGTTTGCGCTGTCCATGCGCTTGGCGCCCAGTCCAGACACGCTGTCAACCACAGTGGGCTGGATGCAGCAGTGGTCGGCCACCGGGCAGTTCTTTGGTCCGCCTGTGGTGGCTTGGGTCGCGGCCAGCATGGGCGGTTGGCAATGGACCTGGGCGGTCACGGGCAGTTGTTGCCTGGTGGGCATGGGCTTGGCCGTGGCCATTGACCGTGCGCTGCGTGTGGTGGCCCCGCGTGCAGAACAAGGCCTGCCATGACCGAGACCGAACGCACCGCCATCGAAGACACCCAAACCTGGTTGATGCAAGCCGTGGTGGGTTTGAACTTGTGCCCGTTTGCCAAAGCCGTGGTGGTCAAAGACAGGGTGCGTTACCGCGTGTGCACCTCTGCCGAGCCTGCCGACCTGTTGGTCATGCTGCGCGACGAGTTGCAACACTTGGCTGAGGCAGACCCGGAGCAACTCGACACCACCTTGCTGATTGCGCCCCATGCCTTGCCCGATTTTTTGGACTTCAACGACTTCTTGAGCGACTGCGACGCCGTGTTGCAAGACCTGGCGCTAGACGGCGTGCTGCAAGTGGCCGACTTTCACCCGCGCTACCAATTTGGCGGCACGGATGTGGACGACATGGAGAACTTCACCAACCGCACGCCTTACCCCACCTTGCACTTGTTGCGCGAGTCGAGCATCGACAAGGCGGTGGAGGCCTACCCGGATGCGTCGCTCATCTTTGAGCGCAACATCGAGGTGCTGAACACCCTGGGGCATGGGGGGTGGCAGGCGTTGGGGGTGAGGGCGCGGGTGGCTAGGTAGCTGCTGTGGTGTGTCAAGGGCTAGCCCGGATATTTCACGCTATTGCAATATGGGGGGCGGCTGATGCATTTTCGAGCCCGTGCAGGAGTAGACGTGGTCAAGCGATGAGCTTTGCGGATCAAGTGTGGTGACGCCGCTGCATTTGGACGCGAAGGCCTCCACCCCGGCTTGGGTTGCGGGCCAGTTTTGTGTCGATGCGCGGGCCAGGCGCTGATTTCTATCTCAGGGAGAGCGCAACATCGCGATCGGAACTGCCTCGCGTCAGGGATCTGTCGGTTCAACGTGGACGCCGGATAACTTGGGCGTT
Organism: uncultured Burkholderiales bacterium; assembly: GCA_903892175.1. Taxonomy (GTDB): domain Bacteria; phylum Pseudomonadota; class Gammaproteobacteria; order Burkholderiales; family Burkholderiaceae_C; genus Limnohabitans. The sequence goes on from CAITHK010000223.1 coordinate 18,886, forward strand.
ACCCGTAGAAAGAGCAATGGCGCGCTTCGGAAACGCTCGTAGGAGCTTCTTGTCCATGGTGACCAATTTCGTGTCGAGCTTCATCGCAAGGGCAATGAATTCGCAGTCATATGCGGAGCAGTCACTGTCGCGCACGAGTTCAAGAACATCAACAGATTCAAGCTCGAACTCCGCGCCCTCAAGCAAGCTCTCCGCTTCTCGTTGGAGACTGTTCGCCTGTTCAAAGGTGATGGCTTTGCGCCGCATGTATCCAGCCAGAATGTTGCGGAACTCGCTGCGCCAGAGAATGGGCGCAGCCCAGTCCGAATCATGCTCAAGTAGCGCTTCGGCGGCGGCTGTGTACTCACCAGGCAAATACAAATACGCCAACACGTTGGAATCGACCACGATCATGGACGGTCCTCGCGCTTTGCGGCATCAATGTCACGCGCGCGGAATTTGCCGGCGGTTAAGGTTGCCCGTAATTCCCGTGCACGGGCAATGCGTTCGCTGGGCATCATCTTTGTCGGCATCAGTACCGACTCTAGGCACACGATAGCCTCGCTGTTCAGGCTCCGGCGGTGCATTTCTGCTGCAAGCTTGAGGCGGTCATACACGGCTTCAGGAATATTCTTCAGTGTCAAAGTGGTGGGCACAGCACTCTCCATCCATAATGAAACCATTATGGTTCCATTTGACGGCCTCGATCAAGGTGTTGCGGGCGCACTGTCGGGAGTAAATAGAAAATAACCATGTATTTTCTCTGTCGAATGGATAAAATACATTGATGTATCAGCGCCAATCCCAGCAAAAGCTCATTCAACTCTTGCAGCAGTTTCCTGCCGTAGGCTTGCTTGGGCCGCGTCAGGTGGGCAAAACCACGTTGGCTTTTGCCCAGAAGGCGCTGTATCCAGATGCGCTTTATTTGGATCTTGAGCTGCCTTCCGCACAGAGGCAGTTGGATGACGCCGAGGCCTTCTTAATGGCACATGCGCAGCAGTTGGTCATTTTGGATGAGGTGCAACGCATGCCCGAGTTGTTTGGCATTTTGCGTGGTGTGATTGATCAGCGTCGCCGCATGGGTCAAGCCAGCGGGCAGTTCTTGTTGTTGGGTTCGGCCACTGGGGTGTTGTTGCAACAGTCCAGTGAAAGCTTGGCCGGTCGCGTGGCTTATGTGGAACTGCCGCCGCTTCAAGCGACCGAAATTCTCACTGGCACTCACAGCGTGGCAGACCTCAATGCACTGTGGATGCGTGGCGGTTTTCCTTTGTCATGGTTGGCGAAAACCGATGCAGACAGCATGATGTGGCGCGAGGTGTTCATTGCCACCTATTTGGAAAAAGACATTCACGCCCTCGGCCCCCGCATACCCGCCACCACCTTGCGGCGTTTGTGGACCATGCTGGCGCACTACCAAGGCGAGTTGTTGGATCAGTCCAAGTTGGCTGCTGCGTTGGCAATCAGTGGTCAGACCGTGAGCCGGTACATCGACTTGCTGTGCGACTTGATGCTGGTGCGTCGCCTGCCCGCATGGCATGGCAATGTGGGCAAGCGCTTGATTCGCGCGCCTAAGGTCTATGTGCGCGACAGTGGCTTGGTGCATGCCTTGTTGGGTTTGTCGAATCTCGATGCTGTGCTGGGACACCCAGTGGCGGGCTCAAGCTGGGAGGGGTTTGTGGTGGATCAGTTGATCAACGCAGCGTCGCAGGCCGAGGCCAGCTTTTACCGCACCAGCAACGGCGCCGAGGTGGACTTGGTGCTGACATTTCGAAATCAAGAAACATGGACGATTGAAATCAAACGCTCCAGTGCGCCCAGCGTGTCTAGAGGCTTTTATCAAGCTGCCTCAGACTTAGGGGCAGCACGCAAATTGTTGGTGGCGCCTGTTGCGCAAACTTACCCCATGAAAGAGGGCATTGAGGTGGTGGATGTGATGACCGCCATTCGCTGGGTGACCGAACAAAATCAAAGCAATCGTTAAAAGCAATATGTCCAAACACAAACCAGCCGCAGTCCCCAAACCGCTCGACCTCGACCTGCGCCCCGGCCAATCCATTGGACTGCTCAAAGAACTGCACATCCTGACGCGCGAGGGCAAGCTCAACCAAGATTCGCGGCGCAAACTCAAGCAGGTCTACCACCTGTTTCAGTTCATCGACAAGCTGCTGAAAGAACTGCCTGCCAGCGAGGCGGGGCCAAGCTTGGCGGACCACGGCGCAGGCAAGTCGTATTTGGGCTTCATCATCTACGACCTGTTTTTCAAAGCCTTGGGACGCGGCCATATTTACGGCATTGAAACCCGGGCTGAACTGGTGGCTTCCTCTCAGGCGCTGGCACTGCGCTTGGGGTTTGAGCGCATGCGGTTTCTCAACTTGAGCGTGGCCGAGTCGGCGCACAGTGACGCGATGCCCGCGCAGATCGATGTGGTCACTGCGCTGCACGCCTGCGACACCGCCACCGACGACGCCATTGCGTTTGGCCTGCAAAAGAAAGCCCAGTACATGGTGCTGGTGCCTTGCTGCCAGGCCGAGCTGGCGCGCGTGCTCAACCAGCACAAAGCGCTCAACTTGCAGCGCACACCGTTGGCTGAGCTCTGGCGCCACCCGCTGCACACCCGCGAGATCGGCAGCCAGCTCACCAATGTGTTGCGCTGCTTGTACCTAGAGGCGCAGGGCTACCAAGTGACCGTGACCGAGCTGGTGGGTTGGGAGCACAGCATGAAAAACGAACTCATCCTGGCCAAGTACACCGGACAGAAAAAACGCAGCTCTGCCGAGCGACTGGAGTCGTTGTTGCAAGAGTTTGGCTTGCAAGAGCTGGCTCAGACGCGCTTCAAAATTTAATGGGTGTCAGAACCCAATTAATATCGCGTCATGGCACGCCTTCCTCGTCTCACCGTCACCGGCTATCCGCACCATGTCATCTTGCGGGGCAACAACCGGCAAGATATTTTCAAAACCACCGCCGATGACCAGCGCATGCTCGATTTGCTGGCCGAGCATAGCAAAGTGCAGGGCGTGGACATTCACGCCTATGTGCTGATGGTCAACCACTTGCACCTGCTGGTCACGCCCCAACAAGACCAAGCCTTACCCAAGATGATGCAAGCGGTGGGTCGCAGCTATGTGCAGGTGTTCAACAAAGTGCATGGCCGCACGGGAACGCTGTGGGAGGGCCGTTACCGCTCCACCTTGATTCAGACCGACCGCTATTTGCTGGCCTGCATGGCCTACATCGACCTCAACCCCGTGCGTGCCCACATGGTGGTGCAACCGCAGGACTACGTGTGGTCCAGCCATCGGCATTACATCGGCCAACGCAGCGATCGTTTGGTCACGCCCCATGCCCTTTACTGGACCTTGGGCAACACCCCATTTGCTCGCGAGGCGGCGTACGCCGAATTGGTGCAAGCCGGTATCAGCGCGGACCAACAGGGTGCATTGACCGATGCCACGCTCAGTGGTTGGGCACTGGGTGACGACCGCTTCAAGGCCAGTTTGCAGGTGCAAACAGAACGCCGTTTGAGCAAGACCAAGGCGGGACGGCCCTTTGCAAAGAGCGATCAACCCGTCCCTAATTAATCTATTAAGCCTTCGGGTCTTTGATTAATTGGGATCTGACCCCAATTAATTTTCTTGGCATAGATGCTGCAGTGCAGTATGCTTTCACCCCCGCTGAATATTTAGAGGAATACGCCATGACCACGGCTGCCCAAAAAGCTCAATTGCAACATCAGGGTTTGTACGACCCTTCGAACGAACATGACGCCTGTGGCGTGGGTTTTGTGGCCCACATCAAAGGGGTCAAGAGCCATGCCATCGTGGGGCAGGCTCTGAAGATTCTCGAAAACCTGGATCACCGGGGTGCAGTGGGCGCAGATGCCTTAATGGGCGACGGCGCAGGCATCTTGATTCAGCTGCCCGATGCGCTGTACCGCGAAGAAATGGCCAAGCAGGGCGTGGCCCTGCCTGCCCAGGGTGAGTACGGTGTGGGCATGGTGTTCTTGCCTAAAGAGCACGCATCCCGATTGGCCTGTGAGCAAGAGTTGGAGCGTGCGGTGTTGGCCGAAGGCCAGGTGCTGTTGGGCTGGCGCGATGTGCCGGTCAACCTTGAGATGCCCATGTCGCCCACAGTACGCGCCAAAGAGCCCATCATGCGCCAGATCTTCATTGGTCGCGGCAACAACGTGATCGTGCAAGACGCCTTGGAGCGCAAGCTGTACGTGATTCGCAAAACTGCCAGTGCTGCCATTCAAAACCTGAACCTCAAGCACAGCAAAGAATATTACGTGCCCAGCATGTCCAGCCGCACGGTCATCTACAAGGGCTTGCTGTTGGCCGACCAAGTGGGCACGTATTTCAAAGACTTGTCTGACGAACGCTGCGTCTCGGCGCTGGGTCTGGTGCACCAACGTTTCTCCACCAACACCTTCCCCGAGTGGCCGCTGGCTCACCCTTACCGCTATGTGGCGCACAACGGCGAGATCAACACCGTCAAGGGCAACTACAACTGGATGAAAGCCCGTGAAGGCGTTATGTCGTCACCCGTACTGGGCGACGACTTGAAAAAGCTCTACCCCATCAGCTTTGCCGACCAATCGGACACCGCCACGTTTGACAACTGTTTGGAGTTGCTCACCATGTCGGGCTACCCCATCAGCCAAGCGGTGATGATGATGATTCCTGAACCCTGGGAACAGCACACCACCATGGATGAGCGCCGCAAAGCGTTTTACGAATACCACGCCGCGATGTTGGAGCCCTGGGATGGCCCAGCTTCTATTGTGTTCACCGATGGCCGTCAGATTGGTGCCACGCTGGACCGCAACGGCTTGCGTCCATCGCGCTACTGCATCACCGATGACGACATGGTGATCATGGGCTCAGAGTCCGGCGTGTTGCCCGTGGCCGAGAGCAAAATCGTACGTAAGTGGCGTTTGCAGCCAGGCAAGATGTTCCTGATCGATTTGGAACAGGGCCGCATGATCGACGACGAAGAGCTCAAAGCTGGCCTGACAAACACCAAGCCCTACAAGCAGTGGATCGAGAACGTTCGCATCCGTTTGGACGACGTCAAACATCCAGTGGCGGGTGAAGGCTCGCAAGAACTACCCGTGGGCGCTTCTGAGCCACATGGTGTGGGTTTGGAAGATGCCAGCCCCGAACTGTTGGATTTGCAACAAGCGTTTGGTTACACCCAAGAAGACATCAAGTTCTTGATGGCCCCCATGGCCATCAACGGCGAAGAGGCCATGGAACAAACCTGCCGCGAGAAACCCGATGTTCTTCTGTTGGATTTATCGATGCCAAAGCTCAACGGCTGGGAGGTCGCCAGAAGGATCCGCGAAAAGCCGGAGCTGTCGGGCACGATCA
>CAITHK010000224.1 GCA_903892175.1 uncultured Burkholderiales bacterium
GTGGGCGAATTGCGCAACGGGCTCAACCTGCCCGGGGACGCCTCAGGCAAATCCGTGCTGCAAGCCCTCTACGCCAGCAGCGCCGCAACAGACCCGGTCTTGCAAGTGGGTCAGCAAACGCTGCAACAGCTCAGCTTGGTCGACAGCAAGGCCCCTCGAACAGACGGCCGAGTGGCGCCCTACACACCCCCGAAGGGCGTCACCTACAACACCGAAAACTACGAATGGCTGCAAGCCGTTCAAACCGTGGCGCAACTCATCCGCATGGACGTGGGGCTGCAAGTGGCGTGCTTGGATCTGGGCGGATGGGACACCCACGAGTACCAGTCCGGCAAGATCAACAACTTGGTGCGGCAATGGTCCACCAACCTGCGCGCCTTGTTCGACGACGTGCAAGCGTCGGGCAAGCACACCACCATCGTGGTGGTCAGCGAGTTCGCACGCCGTCTGCGAGCCAACGCCAGCGGCGGCACCGACCACGGCCACGCGGGCATTGTCTGGGCCTTGGACACACAAGCACGTGGTCTGTTGCCTTCCACCCTGTGGCCCGGGCTTGCCACCGAGCAACTGGACCAAGGCATGGACCTCCAACACACACGGGACGTCAAGCAAGTGCTGGCCGATGTGGCCAAGCGGGTACTGGCCTAATAAGCCTCAGACGTGGGCTCCCTGATCAAGGCCTGAGACAACCCAAGAACACTGTATGCTTGGATGCCATGCTGGGTGCTTGGTACAACTAAACGGATTCTTCTTGCCAAAAGATATTGGCTTCTTAACATCGGGGTCTGATATGGATCGGATTACTTTAGAACCAGGCAAACGCGGCGGCAGACCTTGCATCAGAGGACTGCGGATATCTGTCTATGACGTTTTGTCAATGCTTTCTGCAGGGATGTCTCAGCAGGAGGTTCTGGATGACTTTGCTGAACTGACACAAGAGGATATCTTGGCTGTTTTAGCTTACGCTGCTGATCGTGAGCATCAAGTTTCTTCCTTTGTGGTGCAATGAAGCTGTTGCTTGACAAGCCTGAGGGCTAACCCAAAGGCGAATGGCTCGCCCACTGCGCGCCGTGGCGCTCGCAAAACAAGGTGCCCACACGCGTTTGCACTTGAACCCCAACGGCACGTGCCTCTTGCGCCGTGAGGCCGCTGCTGTAGGGAAAGGTGTCAAGCATCACGCGGTGTTGTCCCAACACTTGCAGCGCCTCGCGGTGGTTGGCTGGCGTGACAAACTCGACCAGCGACGCATCCAAATACTTCAACACCTGCACCCGTGCCTGCGGGTACTTGAACTGTTGGTGCACAAAACACTTGCGCCCCGGCAGGGTCTGCAGGTGTTGCAAAAAAGCACGCGACAACTTGGCTGGGTTTGAAAAAATCACCGGCACATCACGCTTGTTTGCAGCAGGCGGGGGCAAGTAATCCGGCGGGGTGTAGGTGGCGTAGCCTCCCGGAATTTGCACCAGCGGCTCAGTGAAGAAATGCTGCAAGTGCGCGGGCGACTGCCAAGCGTCGCCGATCCAGCCGTCAAAACTTTGCAAGCCCGTGGTCACACTTTGCCCCCCCACCCACTTGAACATCTGTGGCGCGGGCTTGGCCGACAAGGCCTTGAGCGCCACCGGGTCCATCCAGCCGCCCAAGTCGTACAACACATCCAAGTCGGCACGGTAGAGCCGCTCAGCCAAGGCCAGTGCGTCCATCTCTTGCACGTCGTGCCATTCGTGGGCCAAGCCCCTGAAGATCGCGTTGGCCCAGTCGTTTTGGTGCCCTCGGTTGAACACCACCAACTCGCAGCCACGCGCCAGTTGCTTCCAAGCCGCAAGGGTCAAGAAGTACACCGGCGAGGCGCACAACAGCGGCGAGATCATGGCCACTCGGGGCCTCAAGCGCCCAGAGCTTGGGCGCCATGACGCATCGCTGGGCAGTGGCAGGCGACTGCGCCCCATGGGGTGGTGTTCTGGCAAAAACTTCAAAGCCTGCGCGCCCAGCTGCAATGACCGGGCTGAGAAATCCATCACCGCCTGGTTGTGCACCTCGGCCGAGGTGTCGCGGTCGTACAGACCCGCCATCAAGGTGGTCAACTCGGCGTCTTCGCCGTGCTCGTCCGAACCCAACAGGGGCTTGACCAAGGCCACGGCGGTGAGCGGCTGACCAAAGGTGTTCATGTACAAATCTGCCAGTGCCACGCGGGCTGGCGCGTTGTGGGGGTCGCCCCGCAACACGGCCTTGAAACTCTCGTCGGCTTGTGTCATGTCGCCGAGTAACTTGTGCGCCTTGCCCATCACCAAATGACTTTGCCAAAGAGAAGGCGACAGCACGAGTGCCCGGCGGCATGCATCCAGCGCCACCTCACTTTGTCCGAGCGCCAAGGCACACACCCCCAGGTTGTGCCACGCACCCGCGTTGTGGGGTGGGTGTTGCACAGCCTGGGCAAAGTTCGCCAGACCCCGCTCCCACGCACCGTCTGCCATCGCTTGCTGACCAGCACGCAACAAGGCCTCTGTGTCAGGCCCTCGGTGGTTCTCAGACATGGGGCAAGCTCAATGGATGACCTTGGGGTCAGCAGTGACTGCTGGGGCTGACACCACAGAGTCATCACTGCGTGGCGCTGAGCGTTGAGCGCACAAGTCCCAGGCAGCCTTGTGCTCGATGGTCTCCAACAGCACCCGCAATTGGCGCACCATCTGCTCGGTCAGTTGCATCGTCAACACCTGACCACGTTGTAACTCAAATTCCAGCGCGGTGGTTGCCTTGTCCAAAGTAAACCGCACCCGCTTGACCAAGATGGGATCCGCCCCCAAAGGAAACTGCGTGGCGGGTGTGAAGGTGGTGAACTTGGCGCTTTGCGCCTGCGTCTGCTGCTGAAACTCGGCAATCACTTTGGCTTGCTCGGGGGGGTGTTCACGCGCTACCACGGCCACGGCCGCCTGCGCACCCAAAGTCATCAGATCACGCACGATGGCTCGGGTCAACCACAAACGAAACTCCTGCGACTTGCTGGTGTTGAA
>CAITHK010000225.1 GCA_903892175.1 uncultured Burkholderiales bacterium
AATGGACACCGCAGGTCTTTACAGCCGTGCAATTGCAGTTGGCCGATCAATCGTTGGGCTACTCGTCCAATGGTTACATAGGGCTCAAACTGCCCGCCAATTCTGGTATTTACGCCTCGTCCGGCTCAGCGCTGGGTGTGCGACTGGCCTATCGTTTCAACTGATCTGCGCCATCACGCCGCTGCTTTGAGCATTCCGCGTGTCTCAATAAAACTCACCACTTCTTGCAAGCCCGTCAAGGTGCGCAAGTTGGTCATGACATAAGGTTTGACGCCTTTGGCGCTGGCTCTCATGCGCTGGGTGTCGGCTTCCATCACCTGCAGGTCGGCGCCCACATGCGGTGCGAGGTCGGTTTTGTTGATGACGAACAAATCGCTTTTGGTGATGCCGGGGCCGCCTTTGCGCGGAATTTTTTCGCCCGCCGCAACGTCGATCACATAGATGGTCAAGTCGCTCAACTCAGGGCTGAAGGTGGCGGCCAAGTTGTCGCCGCCGCTCTCGATGAAGACCACATCGGCATCGGGAAAACTCACCAGCATGCGGTCAATTGCTTCGAGGTTGATGGAGGCGTCTTCCCGAATGGCGGTGTGCGGACAGCCGCCAGTCTCCACGCCCATGATGCGCTCGGCAGGCAGCGCGCCGCTGACGGTGAGCAAGCGTTGGTCTTCTTTGGTGTAGATGTCGTTGGTGATGGCGACCAAGTCGTAGCGCTCGCGCATGGCTTTGCACAGCATCTCCAACAACGTGGTTTTTCCCGAGCCGACAGGGCCGCCAATGCCGACGCGAAGCGGTGGGAGTTTTTTGGTGCGGTGAGCGATGGTATGCAGTGCGGTCATGATCTGAACAAACGTGAGTATTGGGTTTCGTGTTGCGCCGACACAATGGCCAGCATGGGCGAGAAAGCTTGGCGTTGGTCGTCGCTCAATTGCATGGCATGCGCCACTGCCTGAGCGATGTTGTGCGCCAAGGTGGCCAAGATGCGTTGCCCCGAGTTTTGTCCCAGCGGCACGGACTTCAAGGCCGCTTGCACCATGTTCTCTGCCCAGCCAAAGGCATAGGCTTGCAAGCATTGGTCGAGTGGCGCACCGGTGCGCGAGAGGGCATAAGCAAACATGAGCGGATAGGTGGGAATCCAGGCATTGCATTGCGCCAAGGTGGCTGCGTCTATCGCGCCTTGGTTGCGCAGCCATTCCACCATGGAACGACCCATTTGTTCGGACTGCAAACGCAGCTCAGCGCTTTCGCGGGTGGCATGCACCCAGTGGCTGAGCTCGGCCAAACGAGGCGTGTCTTGCGCCTGCCAAGCCAACACCATTTGCGCCAGCACCGCCATGTCGCCCCGCGATTGGGTGAGGTGCAATTGGTGCAGCAACCAGTCGCAGGCACTGGCTTCGTCGTGCACCCAGCCTTGGTCGATGGCGCCTTCTAGGCCTTCGGAATAAGAGAAACCGCCAATCGGCAACGCCGGAGAGGCCAGCCACATGAGTTGTAGCAAGGCGGGCGTTGTAGGGGTCTCAGTGTGCATGTGGGTGGTCATGGTCGGCAGAGTGCCCGTGCGAATGTCCGCCATGCGCGCCGTGTGAGCCGTGTGAGCCATAAGCGCCGCCCTCGGGCTCAAATGCTTCATGCACCGTCACCACCGTCATGTGCATGGCGCGCAGCATGTCGGCCAGCACATGGTCGGGTTCGATTTTGAGGTGGTCGGGTTTGAGCTCTATCGGCACATGGCGGTTGCCCAAATGGTAGGCGGCGCGGGTGAGGTCAAAGGCAGAGCCATGTTCGGCGCAAGCGGTGATGCGCAACACTTCTTGCGCCGCAGCGATCACGCGGACGAGCGAGCCGTCTTCGGCCAAGAGCACATCGCCGCCACGCACCAGCGTGCCGCGTGGCAAGAACACGCCCAAGCTGCGGCCTGCGGAATCGGTGGTGTCGAAGCGGCTTTTTTGGCGCACATCCCAATCCAATTCCACCGTCGTGGCGCGTTTGAGCAGGGCAGCGGCCAAGCCTTGGCCTTGGGCAATCAATTTAGAGCAATGCAGCATCAGAACAAAAAGTAGCGTTGGGTCATGGGCAAGCTCACTGCGGGTTCGCAGGTGAGCAACTGGCCGTCGGCGCGCACCGAATAGGTTTGCGCATCGACTTCCATGCGCGGTGCATAGTCATTGTGGATCATGTGACGCTTGCCCACTTGGCGGATGTTTTTCACCGCACTCAAGGTTTTGTGCAACCCAAAACGCTCGCCAATGCCAGCAGCCAAGCCCGCTTGCGACACAAAGGTCAAGGAGCTGCGTGCCAGTGCGCCGCCAAATGCGCCAAACATGGGACGGTAATGCACGGGTTGCGGCGTAGGGATGGAGGCGTTTGGATCGCCCATGGCCGCCATGGCAATGAAGCCGCCTTTCAAAATGACCGAGGGCTTGATGCCAAAGAACGCGGGCTTCCAAATCACGATGTCGGCCCATTTGCCCACCTCCAAGCTGCCCACTTCGTGGCTGATGCCGTGGGCGATGGCGGGGTTGATGGTGTATTTGGCAATGTAGCGTTTGGCGCGAAAGTTGTCGTGGCGCTCGGAGTCGCCCGCCAGCTTGCCGCGCTGCAACTTCATTTTGTGCGCGGTTTGCCATGTGCGGATGATGACCTCGCCCACGCGCCCCATGGCTTGGCTGTCGGAGCTGAACATGCTGATCGCGCCCAAGTCGTGCAAGATGTCTTCGGCGGCAATGGTTTCTTTGCGAATGCGGCTCTCGGCAAACGCCAAGTCTTCGGCAATGGCGGGGTCTAAGTGGTGGCAGACCATGAGCATGTCCACATGCTCGTCCAGCGTGTTGATGGTGTAGGGGCGGGTGGGGTTGGTGGAGGAGGGCAGCACATTGGCTTCGCCCACCACTTTCAAAATATCGGGCGCATGGCCGCCGCCCGCGCCTTCGGTGTGAAAGGTGTGGATGGTGCGGCCTTTGAAAGCGGCCACGGTGTCTTCCACAAAGCCCGATTCGTTGAGTGTGTCGGTGTGAATGGCGACCTGCGTGTCGGTGGCTTCTGCCACATTCAAACAGTTGTCAATCGCGGCGGGCGTCGTGCCCCAGTCTTCGTGCAACTTCAAGCCAATTGCGCCTGCGTTGATTTGCTCGTGCAGCGCGTCGGGCAGCGAGGCATTGCCTTTGCCCAAAAAACCCAGGTTCATGGGAAAGGCGTCAGCCGCTTGCAGCATGCGCTCTAAATTCCAAGCACCGGGTGTGCAAGTCGTGGCGAAGGTGCCAGTGGCCGGACCCGTGCCGCCGCCAATCATGGTGGTCACGCCACTGGTCAAGGCTTCTTCAATTTGCTGGGGTGCGATGAAGTGGATGTGCGTGTCAATGCCACCAGCGGTGACGATGTTGCCCTCGCAACTGATGATCTCGGTGCCCGGACCAATGACGATGTCCACCCCCGGCTGCGTGTCGGGATTGCCCGCTTTGCCAATCGCGGCGATGCGGCCATTTTTCAAGCCAATGTCGGCTTTGACAATGCCCCAGTGGTCGACGATGAGCGCGTTGGTGAGCACCGTGTCCATCGCACCACCGGCTTGTGCGCCAGTGCCTGTGCCGTCGCGGGTGCGTTGGCTTTGCGCCATGCCGTCGCGGATGGTTTTGCCGCCACCAAATTTCACTTCTTCTCCGTAGCCACCGGAGCGCAGGGTGAAGTCTTGTTCGACTTCAATCACCAACTCGGTGTCGGCCAATCGGACGCGGTCGCCGACGGTGGGGCCAAACATTTCTGCATAAGCACGTTTGCCAATGGTTGCCATCTTCAAACTCCTTGCGCGGGCGCGTCCAGCGCACCATGGACCAAACCCCGAAATCCATAGACCTGACGCGCGCCGCTGTAATCCACCAGCTCGACGGTGCGTTCTTGACCGGGTTCAAAACGCACCGCCGTGCCGGAGGCAATGTTGAGCCGCATGCCTTGCGCGGCTGCGCGATCAAAGCCCAAGGCTGCATTCGTCTCGGCAAAGTGGTAGTGAGAACCGACCTGTATGGGGCGATCCCCCGTGTTGCGCACCACCAGCGTGAGCGTGCGGCGATTGGGGTTGAGGGGGTGTTGCCCCTCATCAATGAACAGTTCACCGGGAGTCATGCCAAGCCTCCGGCGGTCATCAACAACAAGGCCGAGCCCAGCACACCCAGGCCCAGCCCGATGCTGCGTTGCAACCAAACGCGTTGCGTGAGCAAGTGCTTGGCAAGCGCCATGCCCACGCCATGCAGCGCAGCGGTGGTCAACATCAAGCCTAGCAAGGCGAGCGCAGCATTTGGCGTGTTGGCCAACTCATGGCCATGGGCCAATCCGTGTGCCGCAGCAAAGGCAGCCAAACCAGCCAGCGCCCAAGACGCAGGCACAAAACGTCCGGCCACCAATAAACCACCCAACACCAACACAGAGCTGGCGATCACAGTTTCAATCCCTTCGATGGCCAAGCCAGACCCACCCAAAACCGCCCCGAGCGCCATGCTCAGCACAAACACCGCAGGCGCAGTGACGGCGCGTCGGCAAAACAAAGCGCCCCATACACCCACCGCAATGGCCGCACTGATGTGATCGATGCCGCCCAGCGGATGCAACAAGCCTTGCATCAAGGCATCGTGG
>CAITHK010000226.1 GCA_903892175.1 uncultured Burkholderiales bacterium
CACACCCGCCGCACCCAAATCAGAGCGCACCATGCGCTGGACACCAGCCGACAAAGCCACATCAGCATGGGCAAAACCCTTGTGCACGCGGTAGCTGATGGCCCGGTCGTTGTAGAGCGAGGCAAACACCTCTTTCATTTTGTGCAGTACATCGTCGATGCCATGCACATTCAGAAATGTTTCTTGCTGCCCAGCAAAGGAGGCGTCAGGTAAGTCTTCGGCTGTGGCAGAGGAACGCACAGCAAACGAGGCCTCTGGGTTGCCTGAGGACAGGGTGACAAAGGCCTCACGAATGGCTTTTTCGAGGTCTGCAGGGAAAGGTTGTGCCTCGACCATTGCCCGAATCTCGGCCCCCGCTTCGGCCAGCGCACGCACATCGTCTGTGTCCAAGGCTTGTAACCTTGCATTGATGCGCTCTGTCAACCCATCATGCTGCAAAAATTCTCGGAAAGCATGGGCAGTTGTCGCAAAACCCGTGGGGACACGAACGCCGGAGGGAAGTTGCGAAATCATCTCGCCGAGGCTGGCGTTTTTACCGCCTACCGACTCGACGTCGGTCATTCTCAGGTTTTCAAACGGAACGACCAAGGCGGTCGGACTGAAAAGTGCAGACATGGGAAAGCTCCAGAAGTTAAAACTGACGAGGCCATGCGCGGGCTGCAACCTTGTAATTCTTGGAGGGGGTTGACTTGTCGCATGTCTAAATTTGGATAATGTGTCATTGTAGGACGCCCACATAGAAAGTTTTCATGCCCAACCCCACCGTTTTTTTCGTCTCAGACGGCACTGGCATCACCGCCGAAACATTTGGCAATGCCATCTTGGCGCAGTTTGAGTTGAAGTTTCGACATGTTCGCCTGCCGTTTGTCGACTCCGTGGACAAAGCACACCAGGCTGTTCGTCAAATCAACCACACGGCTGAAGTCGAAGGACGCAAACCGATTGTTTTCACCACCTTGGTGAACATGGAGGTCCTCAACGTCATCACCGAGGGGTGCAAAGGCATGCTGCTCGACATGTTTGGAACCTTCGTCAACCCTCTTGAGAAAGAACTGGGCATCACGTCGAACCACCGCATCGGACGGTTTTCGGACGCCAGCAAGAGCAAGGAATACCACGACCGCATCGAAGCCATCAACTTCAGCCTGTCACACGACGACGGGCAACTCAACCGAGACTTGGAGTTATCGGATGTGATCTTGGTGGGTGTCAGTCGCAGCGGTAAAACACCCACCAGCTTGTACTTGGCCATGCAATACGGTTTGAAAGCAGCCAACTACCCTTTGATCCCCGAGGACTTTGAGCGCCGGCAATTGCCCCCAGCCTTGATGCCGCACAAGAAGAAAATTTTCGGCCTGACCATTCAACCAGAACGACTGAGCGAAATTCGAAATGAGCGACGCCCCAACTCTAGGTATGCCAGCTTGCCCAACTGCCGGGCCGAGGTGTCGGAGGCCGAGGCCATGATGCGCAGAGCAGGCATCAGGTGGCTCTCCACAACACACAAGAGCATTGAAGAAATTGCCACCACCATCTTGCAAGAAATCAGCCCTGAACGGCTGATTTACTGAAGGGCCTGTTTACAAGCCAATCGCTGCGATGCCGGCCTTGGCAATTTGCGCATCCTCGTTCGACTTGACGCCGCTCACACCCACGGCGCCAATGCATTGCCCGTCTTTCATGATCGGCACACCACCTTCGAGCAAGCCCTTCAAATCAGGCGCACTCAGAAATGCCACACGTCCGCCATTGATCACATCTTCGTAAATTTTGCTTTCACGTCGTCCGAGTGCCGCAGTATTGGCTTTCGCAGGGGCCATATGGGCAGAAAAGGCAGGCGCCCCATCCAAGCGCTGCAAGCCCAACAAATGCCCCCCATCGTCCACAATCGCAATGGTCACGGCCCACTGATTTTTCAAGGCTTCCGCTTCAGCGGCGGCAACCATCAATTTAACGTCCGCAGACTCTAGAACATGTTTTGTTTTCATGGCGTAAATACCTATCGGTTCAACAACAGACCCAGAGCATAACGTTTTGTCACTGCTGGCTTCTTTGCTGCTTCAACTGATAACCCCCCCAAAAAGTAGGTTGTGCTTGACTTTGGCGACTCAGCCCTAAAATACGGTTCATCTGCATGTGCAGGTGTTTCTGGAGATCGTGACATGAGCGACCAAATCCATACCTTTGACTACGACGTACTTCCGGCGCAACAACGCAACCGCGTCTTGCGCAATACCTATTGGCTTCTTGCGCTGAGCATGTTGCCCACCGTCTTGGGCGCGTGGGTAGGTGTCACCACAGGCATCAGTTACGCCCTGTCTGGCGTGATGGGCATGATTTTGATGTTGGCAGGCGCCTTTGGCTTCATTTATGCCATTGAACGCACCAAAGAAAGCGCCACCGGGGTCTACGTGCTCTTGGGCTTCACCTTCTTCATGGGCTTGATGCTCTCTCGCATGATCGCCATGGTGCTGGGCTTTAAAAATGGCGCTGAATTGGTGATGACGGCTTTTGGAGGGACTGCCGGTGTGTTCTTCTTGATGGCCAGTTTGTCAACTGTCATCAAACGTGACCTGTCTGGCATGGCCAAATGGCTCATGGTCGGCGTGGTGGTCCTCATGGTGGGCAGCATCATCAACATGTTTGTGGGCTCTTCAGCCGGCATGATGGTCATCTCCATGCTGTCGATGCTGATCTTCAGCGCCTTCATGCTCTACGATCTCAAACAAATTGTGGATGGTGGTGAGACCAATTACATCAGCGCCACATTGACTTTGTACTTAGACGTCATCAACGTGTTCCAAAGTTTGCTGGCTTTGTTGGGCATTTTTGGTGGTGAGCGCGAATAATCCCCAGCTCACTCAAAAAAAAGAGACCCTCGGGTCTCTTTTTTTATGCCAACTCGAAAACGGCCATGCTTTCCACGTGAGCCGTGTGCGGAAACATATTCACGGCGCCCGCATGCGTGCAACGGTAACCTGCCACATTCACCAGCAACCCTGCGTCTCGCGCCAATGTGGCTGGATTACAGCTCACATAGACAATGCGCCTGGGAGGCAGCCACCCTTGGCGTAATTCAGGTTGCTCCTTCAGCGTAGCCAATGTTTGTGCCAAAGCGAACGCGCCCTCACGCGGTGGGTCGATCAACCACTTGTCAGCCACACCATCTTGGATCAACAGCGCAGGCGTCATCTCAAAGAGGTTGCGCGCCAAAAATTGCGTCGGCGCCAAAGAACCTTGACGCAAGCTTTGGTTATGAACCAAATTTTCACGGGATCGAACGACCAAAGCTTCGCTGCCTTCAATGCCCAACACCTCGCGCGCAAGCGTCGCCAAAGGCAAGGTGAAGTTTCCCAAGCCACAAAACCAATCGATCACACGCTCATGGGCTTGCACATCCAACAGTCGCAATGCGCGGGTCACCAACACACGGTTGATATGGGGGTTGACCTGCGTGAAATCCGTAGGCTTGAACGGCATGTCGACGCCAAATTCAGGCAGTGAATAAGACAGTTGCTCAGAAGGCTGGTCAACCAGCAAACGAACCGTGTCAGGCCCTTTGGGCTGCAACCACCATTGCACATGGTGCTGGGCGGCAAAGTCATGCAAATGGCGCAAATCACCTTCACTCAAAGGTTCGAGGTGGCGCAGTACCAAGGCCGTGACGTGGTCGCCACAGGCCAATTCAATTTGGGGGCAGGTATCACGCGCTTGCATGCGCCCAATCATGTCGCGCAGAGGCATCAGCAATGCCTCGACGTGTGGCGGCAAGATCGGGCAATGCTGGGTATCGGCGACATAGCGACTCTTGCGCTCATGAAATCCAATCAATACGACGCCCTTCTTCACCACATACCGCACCGAAAAACGGGCTCGGTAACGGTAACCCCAGGCGGGCCCCTGGATGGGGCGCAACAAAGTCTCTGCTTTGACTTTGCCCAAATGCCATAGGTTGTCCTCTACGGCACGCTGCTTCACAGCCACTTGGGCTGTCGCATCCAGGTGCTGCATCTTGCAGCCGCCGCAGGCTCCGGCATGCAAACCAAAGTGCGGACAACCTGGCGTCACGCGTTGGGACGATTCACGAAAAACCTCAATCAGCGAGCCCTGCTCCCAATTGTTTTTTTTGCGGTGAATGTTGGCGCTGACCACCTCAAACGGGAGAGCCCCATCCACAAACACCACCTTGCCATCCGCGCGATGGGCCACCCCTTGGGCGTCAAGGTCCATGGATTCAATGTGCAAGGCGTGCTCAGGCCACACCGTATCGGCCGAATTCGACATATAAACTTAGTTAGCGGGCAAATATTTGGCGGGGTCCACCGGCTTGCCTTGGCGGCGAATTTCAAAATGGAGCTTTACCTGATCGGCATCGCTGTTGCCCATTTCAGCGATTTTTTGCCCTTGCTTGATGGCTTGGTCTTCTTTCACCAACAAGGTTTGGTTGTGCGCGTAAGCGGTGAGGTAGGTGTTGTTGTGCTTGAGGATGATCAGATTGCCATAGCCTCGCAGGCCTGATCCAGCGTACACCACGCGGCCATCGGCAGCCGCCAACACCGGGTCACCCGCTTTGCCTGCGATGTCCAAGCCTTTGTTTTTGACCTCATCAAAACCCGCAATCAAATTGCCACGCGTAGGCCATTTGAAAACCAACGCGTCCTCCGCCACATCTCCGGCAGGTGTTGCTGGAGGCGTCGAAGCGGGAGCAGGAGACAAAGGGACTTTGGCGGGCGCAGCGGGCGCATTAGACACATTGGCAGATGCCGCCGAGGCGCTCGTCATTGGCGCGGACGGCAAAACAGGCCGAACGACCACGATATCCTGGCCGGGGGGGAGCACCCGCAAGACCTGCCCCGTCTCGATCAAATTGGGGTTTTCAAGACCATTCCAACGCACCAAATCCCGCCAAGATTGGCCATGGTCCATGCCAATGCGAATCAACGTATCGCCAGGTTTGACGATGTAAAAACCTGCCTTCCCTGCATTTTCAGAACCCAACACCGGCTTGTTGGCAGGCACGGACAAGGCATAGGTTCTGTCTTCCACTGGCGCCGGGCGACCTTTGTTGGCGCAACCCGACATTGCCACGAGGGACATACAGGCCACCATCACCCACATTCCAGCACGCAACATCCGATGTTCTCCCACGTCAAGCAACGCCAGATTTTAGAGGCACGAAGTGCACCGCCTCGAGCAAACTCTGCTCAACGCCTTGAGGCGTTTTGTCAATCACCAACAGGGCTTGTTGACCCTGGCTGGTTTGCATGGGCGCCACGATGCGCCCGCCCACAGCCAACTGATCGATCCAAGCTTGCGGCAAGGCTTCCCCACCAGCCGCTGCAATGATGGCGCTGTAAGGCGCCCCCTTGGGATAACCCAACATGCCATCACCAAAAATCACATGCACATTGGGCAGTCGCAAGGGCCTCAGATTTTCCCGCGCCTTGTCATGCAAGCCACGCAAGCGCTCAATGCTGTAAACCTCGCGTGCCACGTGTGACAGCACGGCGGCTTGGTACCCACAGCCCGTTCCAATCTCCAGCACACGTCCCAACTTGGATTCACCTTGCAAGCCCGGCGCTTCGCGCAGCAAAGCAATCATTCGGGCCACCACATTGGGTTTCGAAATGGTTTGCCCCAGACCTATTGGCAAACTAGTGTCTTCGTAAGCTTGGTTGACCAAGGCACTGTCCACAAAGCGATGCCGCTCCGTGCGGCCCATGGCGTCCAACACCACATCATCCGTCACCCCTTGTGCGGCCAACTTTTGCACCATGCGCGCACGCACCGTCGAAGAATCCAACCCCACCCCCGCAGGACTCGCCATTGGCACAGGCTTGGTTCGCATAGGCGACTGAGGCGTCAAGACGCGTGTCGCTCCCAGCAAGCTTTGGGGCGGCTTGGAAGTCTTGTCCGAATCCAAGCGGGCCGGAAAGCTGGGGCGTTGCTTCATCATCAAGCCGGTGCCAAACGCTGGCGCCAAGTGGGCAGTTCGGAGTGTTCAGTCAAGTCCACATGCAAGGGCGTGACGGAGATATGGCCCTCAAAGGTGGCATGAAAGTCCGTGCCATCGCTGTCATCTTTGGCCGCTCCGGCGCTTCCGATCCAGTACATGGTCTGTCCACGAGGGCTGGTTTGGGTGATCACACGTTCGGCCGCATGGCGACGCCCCAGTCGCGTCACACGCAGGTCTTTGATCTGTTCAATAGGTCGGCTGGGAATGTTCACATTCAGCAACCAAGGATCTGCTGCACCAAGATGCTGGGACATCAATTGCTCGACCAAGACGCGCGCTTGGGCAGCTGCCGCATCCAAATGCGCCCACCCCTTGTCAACCTGCGAAAAAGCAATGGCTGGAATGCCAAATAAATAACCTTCCATGGCCGCCCCGACCGTGCCAGAGTAAATCGTGTCATCCCCCATGTTGGCACCGTCGTTGATGCCCGACACCACCAAATCCGGCTTGTAACCGAGCAAGCCGGTCAAAGCAATGTGAACACAGTCGGCCGGTGTGCCATTGACATAACGAAACCCATTGAGCCCTTGGTGCACATACAAAGGGGAATGCAAGGTCAAGGCATTGGACTTGGCACTGTTGTTTTGTTCGGGTGCCACCACCTCGACATGCCCTAAATCTTTGAGCGCTTCATACAAAGCCACCAGACCGGGGGCCTGGTAACCGTCGTCGTTGGAAATCAAAATGTTCATGCAAGCCCTAGGGTTAACCACGAATTGTAGGGGCTAGCGGAGCGCACAAAGCGCTAAAAAGCCCATCGAAAGAGGGGCTTTGAAGAAGCTGATGAAGCCAGCAGGTTGTGAGAGGGGACCATCCAAGTGGTCAACCCATCACGATGTCAAGCGTGTGCTTTGTTGTAGTTGGCAATGCCATCCATGATTTCTTTTTTGGCCGATTCTGGACCTTCCCAACCATTGATCTTGACCCACTTGCCATCTTCCAAATCTTTGTAATGTTCAAAAAAGTGGGCAATGGTTTTCAAACGCAAGGGGTTGAGATCTTCAGGCTTTTGCCACTGCGTGTAAATCGACAAGATTTTGTCAATCGGCACAGCCAACACTTTGCCGTCTTCACCTGCCTCGTCGGTCATTTTCAAAATGCCAATGGGACGGCAAGGCACCACCACACCTGGAATCAAAGGCACAGGCGTGATCACCAAAACATCCACGGGATCGCCGTCCCCGCTGATGGTTTGTGGCACATACCCATAGTTGGTGGGGTAGTGCATGGCGGTGCTCATGAATCGATCGACGAAGATGGCGCCGGTCTCTTTGTCAACCTCGTACTTCACAGGATCTGCATTCATCGGGATTTCGATGATCACATTGAAAGCTTCGGGAACATTTTTACCGGGTTTGACGTTATCTAAGGACATGGTGTCTCGTTGGAAGGTTGAAAGAAACTCTACGGATTAACCCCCATTTTACTTTCACAAGCCTTTCGGACGCTCCACTTTGCTTTAAAGTGACTAGGTTGGCCAATCACAGCGCAGAGTTCTCTCAGTGTCTGGAGGAAGCAACGCAGCGGTGGCGCCTCAGCAACCCAAGCGTTGGCTCCACCTCCCTGGGAAACAACATCAAGGAGTACATCTCTTATGTCTGCCAACAATGCGCTACTTTTTGCGCTCGCCTGTGGCCTGGTCGCCGTGATCTACGGGTTCTGGGCACGCTCTTCCATCCTTGCTTTAGATGCGGGCAATGCCCGAATGCAAGAAATTGCCGCAGCCATCCAGCAAGGTGCAGCCGCTTACCTTGCCCGACAGTACCGCACGATTGCATTGGTCGGTGTGGTCTTGGCAATTTTGATCGGCTTCTTTTTAGGCTTGCAAACTGCGATTGGGTTTGTGTTTGGCGCAGTGCTGTCAGGTGCCTGCGGTTTCATTGGCATGAACGTTTCCGTCAAAGCCAACGTGCGCACCGCACAAGCCGCCACCCATGGCATTGGCCCAGCCCTCGACGTGGCTTTCAAGGGCGGCGCCATCACTGGCATGTTGGTGGTAGGGCTTGGCCTCTTGGGCGTTGGGGGGTTTTACGGGTTCTTGGTCGGCAACGGCAACCTCACCCCCGACAAATCCTTGGCCACCTTGCTCAACCCCTTGATGGGGTTTGCCTTTGGCTCTTCCTTGATTTCCATCTTCGCGCGTTTGGGTGGTGGCATCTTCACCAAGGGCGCTGACGTGGGTGCGGACTTGGTGGGCAAAGTCGAAGCCGGCATTCCAGAGGACGACCCTCGTAACCCGGCCGTGATTGCGGACAACGTGGGTGACAACGTGGGCGACTGCGCGGGCATGGCGGCCGACTTGTTTGAAACCTATGCGGTGACCTTGATTGCCACCATGATGCTGGGCGCATTGATGGTGGTCAGCGCCCCCACCCAAGCCGTTCTCTACCCTTTGATGCTGGGCGCGGTGTCCATCCTGGCCTCCATCGTGGGCTGTTTTTTCGTCAAGGCTTCGCCCGACATGAAAAACGTCATGCCAGCACTTTACAAAGGATTGGCCGTTGCAGGCGTGTTGTCCTTGATCGCTTTTTACTTCGTCACCCGAGCCATCATGCCCGACGACGCCTTGGGTGCCGGTACCCAAATTCGCCTTTGGGGCGCCTGCGCTGTGGGCTTGCTGTTGACGGCAGCCTTGGTATGGATCACCGAGTACTACCCGGCACGCAATACCCGCCTGTGAGGCACATTGCACAAGCCTCGACCACGGGTCACGGCACCAACATCATTGC
>CAITHK010000227.1 GCA_903892175.1 uncultured Burkholderiales bacterium
AGCATGTTGTGCTCCACCACCGCACGCACCACACCGGCCGTGGATTCGGGGCGCAAGGTGAGCTGCTCGCCGTTCAAGCGGTCTTCAAAGGAGTACATCTCCTTTTCCACAATGTCGGTGACCTCACCCAAGCCACGCACAAACAAGGCCGTGGGCTCCACGATCGGGGTGCGCAGGTTGCGGTACGCGTGGCGCGTCATCAGGCCACGCACCTTGTCTTCCAGCCACTCCCAATGGGCCGACGCGGGTGGCAGCAAGTCGTTCATGCCTTTGACGGCAGTCAGTGCCTGCTGCTTGGCCGGTTTGACGAGGGTGGGTTGGGGTTTGTCGTTCTCAGAAGTCACAGTGTTTCCATGCCGCTTGGGCGTTCAACCAAAGCGTTTTTCAATGTAAGTTTCAACAATTTGGTGGAACTCGCGGGCAATGTTGTCGCCGCGCAAGGTCATGGCCTTTTCACCATCGATGAACACGGGTGCCGCTGGGGCCTCACCGCTGCCGGGCAAGCTGATGCCAATGTCGGCATGCTTGCTTTCGCCAGGACCATTGACGATGCAACCCATCACCGCCACCTTGAGGTTTTCCACCCCCGGGTATTGGCTGCGCCAGACCGGCATTTGGGCGCGCAAAAAGTCATCGATCTCTTTGGCCAACTCTTGGAAGGTGGTGCTGGTGGTGCGGCCACACCCCGGACACGCGGTCACGCTAGGCACAAAGGCACGTAGCCCCAAGGCTTGCAAAATTTCAGAAGCAATCACCACCTCTTGGGTGCGCGCTTCCCCGGGTTGCGGTGTCAGCGACACGCGGATGGTGTCGCCAATGCCCTCTTGCAACAAGATCGACAAGGCGGTGGCGCTGGCCACCGTGCCGCGCGTGCCCATGCCGGCTTCGGTGAGCCCCAAGTGCAGCGGGTAATTGCAACGCTGGGCCAGTTCGCGGTACACCGCGATCAGGTCTTGCACCCCACTGACTTTGCAGCTGAGCAAAATTTGCTCGGGTGCCATGCCCATGGTCTGCGCCAACTTGGCCGAATCAATGGCCGAGGTGATGAGGGCCTCGTACATCACCTGCTTGGCATCAAACGGTTGCGCACGCTGTGCGTTGGTGTCCATCAGCTGCGCCAACAGCTCTTGGTCCAAGCTGCCCCAGTTCACACCAATGCGCACCGGCTTGTTGTAGCGCATGGCAGCTTCGATCATTTGGCCAAACTGCTTGTCGTGTTTGTCGCCCTTGCCCACATTGCCGGGGTTGATGCGGTACTTGGACAGCGCTTGAGCACAGTCGGGGTAATCGGTCAACAAGCGGTGGCCGTTGTAATGAAAGTCGCCAATCAATGGCACCTGAATGCCCATGCGGTCAAGTTGTTCGCGCACATGCGGTACAGCTTGCGCCGCCTCAGGTGTGTTGACCGTCAGTCGCACCATCTCTGAGCCCGCAATGGCCAGCTCTTTGACTTGAATGGCTGTGCCGATGACATCAACCGTGTCAGTGTTGGTCATCGACTGCACACGCACGGGAGCGTCGCCGCCCACCGTCACCACATGGTCACCCCAGGCCACACGCGCTTGCAGACTGCGACGCGCTTTGGGTTGGGAGAAGGAAATGGCTTGCGAATCAACGTCCATTGTTAGCTCCAGAGGCTGAGGATGCGGGCGGGGAAATCGCGCTCGACTGAACTTGGGTGATCACCATGTTTTGGGTGTTGACCTCGGTGGGAGCGACACTTTCCACTACAGGAGGAAGCACCACCGCAGGAACAGGCGCCTCGGGCTCCAAGGTGGCTTCAGAGGTCGCCTCTTGTTTGGGCGCACCCGTCCACAACGCAACATCCGGCCACACCGCCAACAAGATTGCCAAACCCAGCACCACCAACGCAGCGCTGCGCATGGGTGTGAAAAAGCCTTGGATGGCCAAAAAACTCGATTGCGGCAAAAAAGACGGGCGATGCAGAGGACTGTCAATGCCTCGTTCATCTTTCACCGCCAAGCGGGACACATCTTGCCCAGGCAATAACGCCAGCACAGGGGTGGCATCCGTTTTGAGGTGACGGCACACCGCCAAGGCCAGAGCACGGGCGAACACCGCATCGGGCAACAAGTCCAGGCGGTCCTCTTCGAGCGCTTGCAGTTTGGCCACGGGCACACGCAAAGTAGAAGCCAAAACATCCAACTTGACACCAAATTTTTCGCGGTAACTGCGCAACAAGGTGCCTGCACTCGAGGACAACACGGGCTCGTCCTGCGCGGTGGGGGTTTCTTCAACAGAAATCGGAGTCTCTTGGGTCATTGATCTTCAAATTTTTTGCCGGGCCAAAGCTTGGGCTTCGTCCGATTGGGGAAAACGCTGCGCCAACTGCAAAGCCAAGGCTTGCTGTTCTTGTGTTTGTGCCAAAGCACGGGCGAGTTGAATGACCGGCCACAAACTGGCGGCTTTGGCTTGTGGGCTGGCATTGAGGGGTGCCAAGGTGGCCTGCGCCTGAGCTGGGTTGGCGTTTTGCCAATCCAACAGCGACAGTTGATAACGGGCGATGGGGTTGCGAGACTCCAT
>CAITHK010000228.1 GCA_903892175.1 uncultured Burkholderiales bacterium
GCCATCAAGCAAGGCCACCACGGCTTGCGCAATGGGCATTTCCACACCCACCGCCTGAGCCCGCTGCACCACGGTGCGGGCGCTGTAGACGCCTTCGGCCACATGGCCCAACGAGTCCACCGCTTGTTGCAAGCTCAACCCCTGAGCCAGTGCCAAACCCACTTGACGGTTACGGCTAAGGTCACCCGTGGCGGTGAGCACCAAGTCGCCCAAACCCGACAAGCCCATGAAGGTTTCGGCTTTGGCTCCCAGCGCTAAGCCAAGGCGGGTGATTTCGGCCAAGCCACGGGTGATCAGGGCCGCACGGGCGTTGAGCCCCAACTGCAAGCCGTCGCACAAACCAGTGGCAATGGCCAACACGTTTTTCACGGCGCCCCCCACTTCCACGCCCACGATGTCGTCATTGGCATAGACGCGCAGGTGGTGGTGGTGAAAGCCTTGCACCATGGCCTCGCGGGCGTGCGCGTCGGCACTGGCAGCCACCAAGGCGGTGGGCATGCCACGCGCCACTTCTTGCGCAAAGCTGGGCCCACTCAACGCCCCTCCTCGCACAGCAGGCGCCACTTGGGCACGAACTTCATGGGCCATGCAACCTACACCGTGGTCTGAGGCTTCAAACCCTTTGCACAACCAAGCAACTGGCACTTTGCTGCCCAGGATGGGGGCCAACTGCGTGAGCATGTCGCGCAAGCTCCGCATAGGAGAGCCAATGACCACCAAGTCTTGTGCTGCCACCCAAGGGCCCAGCGCTAGGGCGGACACCTGCACCCCCTCGGTAAACGGCAGTCCAGGCAGGTAACGCGTGTTGACGCGCTCGGCGCACATTGACTGGGCCTGGGCCACATCACGCGCCCACAAGGTGACGTCATGGTCCCGCCCAGCATGGATGGCCAGAGCAGTGCCCCATGCACCTGCGCCCAAAACGGCGATTTTCATCGCGGCTTATTGGTGGAAAAGGGGGTTAAAAATTACTGCGCCGCAGCTTGTTGCTGCTCGTACATGGCTTGGAAGTTGATTTCCGCCAAGTGCACGGGCGGAAAGCCTGCACGTTGAATCACATCGGCCACGTTGCCGCGCAAGTAGGGGTACACGATTTGCGGGCAGGCAATGCCGACCACCGCGCCCATTTGGTCTTCGGGCAGGTTGCGGATTTCAAAAATACCCGCTTGCTTGGCTTCCACCAAAAACACGGTTTTGTCTTGCAACTTGGTGGTCACCGTGGCGGTGACGGTGACTTCGACAATCCCGTCGGCCACTTGTTCCATGCCCACGCCCAACTGGATATCCACCGAGGGCTGCTCTTGCGAGGTCAAGATGGCGGGTGAATTGGGTTGCTCAAGCGACAGGTCTTTCAAGTAGACGCGCTGAATTTGAAACACGGGGGTGAGGTCGTCGGACATTTTTTTCCTTGTACAAAAAAGCCCGCATCGGTGACTACCGAAGCGGGCAACAAATCGGGATGGCGCAGATTATGTCAGCTCAAGATTGCAGCAAAGGGACCAAGCCGCCCTTGCTGTCGAGGGCCATCAAGTCATCGCAACCGCCCACGTGGGTCTCGCCAATGAAGATTTGTGGCACGGTACGCCGGCCCGTCAGGTCCATCATGCGCATGCGCTCGTCGGGGTTGGTGTCCACACGCACTTCTTCGATGTGGGCCACTCCTTTGGCTTGCAGAATTTGTTTGGCACGAACGCAGTAAGGGCAAACAGCGGTGGTGTACATCTTGACGGCTTGCATGGTGGGTCTTTCTTAAATGATCAAGCTTTGGTGACAGGAAGGTTAGCTTCTTTCCAAGCTTTGAGTCCGCCCTGCAAGGAATGCACCTTCTCGTAGCCAAGTTTTTGAGCCACGGCTTGGGCACGTTTGGAGCGAGCGCCCGAGGCGCACACCATGATGAGGGGTGTGCTTTTGTTTTTGGCCACCGTCGCCAAACGGTTCTCCAACTGGTCGAGCGGCACGTGCACAGCACCCGAGATATGGCCCGCAGCAAACTCGTCGTCGCCGCAGACATCGATGACCACGCCTTTTTCGCGGTTCATGCATTGCACGGCTTGGGTGGGTGACATGCCAGAGCCTGCTGCGTCTTGCACCACAGGCAGCAGCAAAAAGAAGCCGCTGCTCAGAGCAACAGCAATCAACATCCAGTTGTCGAGGATAAATTTCACGGGGGGTCCAATTCAGGAGAAGTTGTTAGAAAAATCAGTGTCAGCCTAGCATTCTAAAATCAGCTCACTCTTTCAGCTGACTTTGTTTCAAAACACCCATGTACAAACTCGTTTTAATCCGCCACGGCGAATCCACTTGGAACCTTGAAAACCGCTTCACGGGCTGGACCGATGTGGACTTGACCCCCACCGGCGTGGCCCAAGCGCAAAACGCAGGCCGCTTGCTCAAGGCCGAAGGCTTTCAGTTTGATGTGGCTTACACCAGCGTGCTCAAACGTGCGATTCGCACGCTTTACCTGGCTTTGGACGAGATGGACTGCACTTGGCTGCCCGTGCTCAAGAGCTGGCGGCTCAACGAGCGCCACTACGGTGGCTTGCAAGGCTTGAACAAGGCCGACATGGCCAAACAGTACGGTGAAGACCAAGTGCTGATCTGGCGCCGCAGTTACGACACGCCGCCCCCTGTGCTGGAAGCCACTGACCCGCGCAGCGAGCGCGGCGACCCACGCTACGCCAAGATCGCCCCTGAACAAGTGCCGCTGACCGAGTGTTTGAAAGACACGGTCGAGCGTGTGATGCCGTTCTGGAATGAATCCATGGCCCCGGCCATCAAGGCGGGCAAGCGGATTGTGGTGGCCGCACACGGCAACTCGATCCGGGCCTTGGTAAAGTACTTAGACAACATCTCCGACCAAGACATCGTGGGGCTGAACATTCCCAACGGCATTCCGCTGGTGTATGAGCTTGACGAGAACCTCAAGCCCATTCGCCACTACTACCTGGGCGACGCCGAGGCCGCAGCCAAAGCCGCCGCCGCAGTGGCCTCACAAGGCAAAGGCTAATTACCTGCCAGACACAATGCGCCATACAGGCGCGTTGTATATTGAGCCATTCACATCACGTCAACACGCAAGGGCACCATGGGCCACAAACTCAAGATCGCAGGTTGGATCACCATCGGAGCATTGACCGGGGCATTGACCACCGTGTCTCTGCAAACCACTGCTCGCGCCAACATGGCCCCCCTGCCACTGGAGGAGTTGCAACAACTCGCCGCCGTGTTCAGCATGGTCAAGAGCGATTACGTGGAGCCGGTGGACGAGAAAAAACTCATCAACGATGCCATCACTGGCATGGTGGCCAGCCTGGATCCGCATTCTCAGTACTACGACAAAAAAACCTTCAAAGAGTTCCGCGAAGGCACCACCGGTCGTTTTGTGGGCGTGGGCATAGAGATCACCCAAGAAGAGGGACTGGTCAAAGTGGTGTCACCCATTGAAGGGTCGCCGGCTTTTCGCGCTGGCATGAAGTCTGGCGACATGATCACCAAAATTGACGACACCGCCGTCAAGGGTTTGTCGCTCAACGATGCGGTCAAACGCATGCGTGGCGAACCCGGCACCAAGGTGATGTTGACGATTTTCCGCAAGGATGAGAACCGCACCTTCCCCGTGAGCATCGTGCGTGAAGAAATCAAAACCCAAAGTGTCAAAGGCAAAGTGATGGAGCCCGGCATGGGCTGGATCCGTCTGAGCCAGTTCCAAGAGCGCTCGGTCGAAGATTTCACCAAAAAACTCGATGATCTCTACAAGGAAGACCCCAAGCTCAAAGGCTTGGTGCTCGACCTGCGCAACGACCCCGGTGGTTTGCTCGATGCTGCCGTGGCCGTGTCGGCCGTGTTCTTGCCCGACAACGTGACGGTGGTCTCGACCAACGGCCAAATGGCCGAAAGCAAATTCGCCTACAAGGCGGCGCCCGAGTTCTACCGCAGCAGCAACGTCGACCCAATTGCCCGCTTGAATCAAACCACCAAAGGCTTTTACAAAAAAGTCCCACTGGTGGTGTTGGTCAACGAAGGCTCCGCATCGGCCAGCGAGATCGTGGCAGGTGCGTTGCAAGACCACAAACGCGCCACCATCATGGGCAGCCAAACCTTTGGCAAAGGCTCAGTACAGACCGTGCGTCAGTTGGGCGCTGACACCGCCTTGAAGATCACCACCGCGCGCTACTACACGCCCAGCGGACGTTCAATACAGGCCAAGGGCATCGTGCCTGACGTGCTGCTAGACGACACCGCAGAAGGCAGCCCGTATGCCGTGCTGCGCATGCGTGAAGCCGACCTGGACAAGCACTTGCAAAGTGGCCAAGGCAACGAGGCCACCAAAGCACAAGAAAAAGAGCGCGAGAAGGCACGTGAAGAAGCTATCAAGCGTTTGGAAGAAGAGTCCAAGAAGCCCAACAGCGAGCGTCGCCCGCCCGAGTTTGGCAGCGACAAAGACTTTCAGTTGCAACAAGCCATCCTGCGCCTCAAAGGCCTGCCTGTCTTGGCCAGCAAAACACAAACCGAGCGTCCTGTCTCCGAAGCCAAAGACAATTGATGCACGGGTGAGCCTGCCGTGAACGACGACCAACTGCTGCGCTACTCGCGCCACATCCTGCTGGATGACTTGGGCGTGGAGGGTCAACAACGCTTGCTCGACGGCCATGCGTTGATCGTCGGTGCGGGTGGTCTGGGCTCTCCAGTGGCCATGTACTTGGCAGCCGCGGGCGTGGGGCACATCACGATTGCCGACCACGACGTGGTGGACCTCACCAACTTGCAACGCCAAATTGCCCACACCACCGAGCGTATCGGCATGAGCAAGGTGGCCTCGGCCACCCAAGCCATGCAGGCCTTGAACCCCGAGGTGCGCGTGAGCGCTTTGGCACGCAAGTTGGACGCCTCAGAACTCGATACCCTGGTACCCACCGTGCAGGTGGTGGTGGACTGCTGCGACAACTTCGCCACCCGCCAGGCAGTGAACGCCGCCTGCGTGCGACACCGCGTGCCCCTGGTCTCTGGCGCGGCCATTCGCATGGACGCACAACTGGCGGTGTACGACGCGCGCGATGCCAAGTCGCCCTGCTATGCCTGCATTTTCCCGCCCGACCAAGCGCCGGAAGAAGTGCAATGCGCCACCCTGGGTGTGCTGGCACCTCTGGTGGGCGTGGTGGGCAGTTTGCAGGCCATGGAAGCCGTCAAGTTGTTGACCGGTCTAGGATCTCGCCTCACAGGGCTCTTGCAGATGCTCGACGGACGTGGTTTGGAATGGAACGAGGTGCGTTTGCAACGCAACCCCAACTGCCCGGTGTGCGGCCAAGCCCACTGAATTGACATGTCAAGGGCAAGCGCCAAAGCGTTTTCTGAACCAGCGCGGCGAAATGGCACGGGAGTCAGCAAACAAACCCCTGCGCTGACCTTGCGCCTGAATTTGCAACGCTTCATACATGCCCGCTTGCTGCTAGTAGCTGTACGACCATGCATGGCCTTGCGCCAACATCCATGCGCCCACGTCGTGGCCTTGGCGTGACAACTGCGCCAGCAAGCGGCCATAGGTGTCTCGGTGATGGCCCAACACCTCTCCCGTTTGCCCTTGCAGCACATCGTGCAGTGCCATGCGCGACTGTGGCCCCCAGGTTTGGCAAATCTCAGGCGCATCAATGCCCAGCAGGCGAACCTTGTGCACCTGGCCCCCATGCAAGGGTTGCACCCACACGGTGTCACCGTCGCTCACATGCATGACCACACAGAGCCATGGGCGCTCAACACTCGCTTGCGCAGCGCCTGTCCACAGGCCAGCCACCAAAACCGCGGCACATACCAAGGACTGAGGGTGGGGGTTGGGTCTTTGCATCATGTCGTATTGGAGTCGGCAGTGAAGCCTGCGTTTGCCAGCGCCGCTCAAAGACATCGAGAGGCCCCCGCTCAAGATGCCCGCGTTAGGATGGATCTATGCGCGATTTGAAACACTGGTTTCCGTTTTTGAACTGGCCTCGTCCCACCGCTGAACTTCTCAAAAGCGAAAGCTTTGCAGGCTTGAGCGTGGGCCTGATGGTCATCCCACAGGGCGTGGCCTACGCTGCGTTGGCGGGCATGCCGCTGATCACAGGCATTTATGCCTCTCTCATTCCGGCGCTGGTGGCGGTGCTGTTCAGTGCATCGAGCCGCTTGTCGGTCGGGCCCACGGCACTCACCGCCATTTTGGTGTCGGCTTCGCTCACGGGCATGGCCGAGCCGGGCAGTGCCGAGTGGGTCAACCTCACGGTGTGGTTGTCGCTCATGACGGGCTTGGTGCAAGTGGGCTTGGGGTTTGCGCGTTTTGGGTGGTTGCTAAATTTGGTCAGCTCGCCCGTGTTGATGGCTTTCACACAGGGAGCGGGATTGTTGATCATTGCCTCGCAGCTGCCCGCGCTGTTGGGGCTGACGCAAGGGTGGGCCTCAATTTCGCAGCCGCAACACATTGACGCAGCCAGCCTGTTGTTGGGCCTGGGGAGTTGGGTGGTGTTGGTGTTGGCACGCCGCTGGCGCCCCACGTTTCCGACCGTGCTGGTGGTGGTGGTAGCGGCTGCAGGCGTGAGCGCTGGGCTGGACTTGCCAGCCCAAGGGACAGCCGTCGTAGGCGCTTTGCCGCAAGGATTCCCCAGCCTCTTCTGGCCCACGGTGGTCGATTGGGACACCTTCAAGCAACTGGTGCTGCCCACCTTGGTGATCACCCTGGTGAGTTTTTTGGAAACTGCATCGAGCGCCAAAGTGGACAACGACCGCAGTGGCAAACGCTGGGACCAAGACCAAGACCTGATCGGCCAAGGTTTGGGCAAAGTGGCCTCGGGTTTGTGTGGCGCCTTTCCGACCAGTTCTTCGTTCTCGCGCTCGGCCTTGAATTTGTATGCAGGCGCACAGTCTGCATGGGCCACGGTGATTTCTGTGGGTGTGATCTTGCTGGTCTTGCTGTGCTTCACCTGGGTGCTGCAACCGGTGCCGCAGTCGGTGCTGGCGGCCATTGTGGTGGCGGCCGTGATGGGGTTGATCAAACCCCGGGCCTTTGTGCAGCTCTACACCATCAACCGGGTCGAAGCCGCCACAGCGTTGGTGACCTTGGTGATCACCCTGCTGTCGGCCCCGCGTTTGTATTGGGGCGTGCTGGCAGGCATGCTGATGGGCTTGAGCCACTTTTTGCACACACGCTTGCACCCGCGCATCATTGAAGTGGGCTTGCATGCAGACGGCAGTTTGCGCGACCGCCATCTGTGGAAGCTGCCCCCCTTGGCCCCGCAGCTCTACGCACTGCGCATGGACGCCGAACTGGACTTTGCAGCGGCCAGCTCACTGGAGCGCGCGGTGATGGAACACCTCAGCCAGCACGAAGTTCGCCACGTCTGCTTGTTTGCCCTGCCCATGAACCGCGTTGACGCCACCGGGGTGGAGAGTCTGGCCAAGCTAGAGGCCATGCTCCAAGAGCGACACGTCATCTTGCACATCAGCGGCATGAAGCTGCCCGTTGAAACCGTGCTGCGCCGTGCGGGCTGCTTGCAGGCCCACGCTGGCTTGCGCATGTACCGCACCGATGCCGAGGCGGTGCAACAACTGCGGCAGTTGGAGACACTGCCTGCGGACATGGGATGGTGCATCTGAGGCCATGAAGGGGCCTGTGCACAGCCCCCAAACTTGGACCGCTCAGGCCGTGACGATCCATCCCTCCAGCGGGTCGCAGGCCGGCAAGCCAAAGTGCGGATCACCCGCTTCATGCTGCATGTGCGCCCAAGCGGCTTGCACCATGCAAAACACAGCGTCTAGGCTGTCGCCAGAGGCATCGTCCACCAAGGTGTCGTGTTGGGCATGGGTAAGTTTGAGGCGCAGCCCCAGGCGAGTTTGACCCAGCTCCAAGGCTTGCAACAGTTGCTTGCGGGCAATCAAGCGCTCAGGGGTTTGCTTGGCTTTGTCGTCGCTTTTGTAGCTGGTGTTGCCCATCAGCTCTCGCGCCAGCAAGCCGGGGTAGGCCTCCAGGGCAATGCGCCGCTGTGCAGGCGGTTGGCTCGCGGGGGCAGGCATATGCAACCGTGGCAAGTGCACACCCGCTTGAAGAAGCAAAGGCACACCGGCGTGCAGCATGTAGGCCACGGGTGGGTTGACCCACTTCATGGAAGGGCTAGAACCTGCGGGAGTGTCCGTGGCGCGGTGGGCAAATTTGCCGCCCACGGGACGCGCGTCGCAAAAGGCTTTGAAGGTGTCACGGATCTCAGCACGGCTCATGGCGGCGTAGTGCTGCATGCAAGCTTGCCAATCGGTGGGCCAGCCCAGGGTCTGCACCAGTTCACGTGGCAAACCAAATGGCAAATCAAAACCACCCACCCAAGCCAAGGGCTGCTGCAACCAAATGGCGAAGTCCGGCAGGGTTTGCAGACGCACCAGTTCACGCAATTGCACCCGCCCCTGTGCCACATGGCCCAAGGCCAGCACGATGGGTTTACGTGAGGAGGGGCTGCTGCTGAAGTCGCAGCCCAACAACATGGGCAAAGCACTCATGCCAGCCAAACTGCTGGCAAGATTTAAGCGCGACCGACGATGGACGCGGTGGCCATCAGTTCTTCCAGCAGAGCAAACGACACCTGGCCTGACACACCGTATGGGTCAAGCTCGGGAGTTTCGGAGTACTTCAACACAATAGATGGGTTGAGTTTGTCCAAACGCACTTGGCCCATGGTCCAGCCACCAAAGCGACGTTCAGTGATTTCTTGGTAGCTCAGCAGAACCACATCTTTGTGACGCGGGTCGCGCACGATGTGGGTGTACAAATCGTTGACTTGGTTGCGCCCACCTTCAATGGCTTGAAGATAGATCTCCCCGCCGTAGCAGAGCACGCCCGTGATGCCATTGCCCAGGTTGTGGTCGCGCGCACTGGCCAAGATGGACTCGGTGGCTTCAGGCGACTCAGGGTGCAACGCACGGCTGACGTACAACAAACGAACCAGCATGGCATCAGTCCTTTTTAGGAATCAGAGACAAAAATTCACGGCGCAAGTTGGGGTCTTTCAAGAAAGCACCGCGCATGACCGAGTTGATCATCTTGCTGTCCATGTCCTTGACCCCGCGCCAAGACATGCAAAAGTGGCTCGCCTCCATGACGATGGCCAAGCCATCAGGCTGTGTTTTTTCTTGAATCAAGTCGGCCAGTTGCACCACGGCCTCTTCTTGAATTTGAGGTCGACCCATGACCCATTCGGCCAAGCGCGCGTACTTGGACAAGCCAATCACGTTGGTGCGTTCGTTGGGCAGCACGCCAATCCAGATCTTGCCGATCACGGGGCAAAAGTGGTGGCTGCACGCGCTGCGCACGGTGATGGGGCCGACGATCATCAACTCGTTGAGGTGTTCGGCGTTGGGGAATTCGGTGATCGGGGGTGCTGAAAGATAGCGCCCTTTGAATACTTCTTGCAGGTACATTTTGGCCACGCGGCGGGCGGTGTCGCCGGTGTTGTGGTCGTGGTCGGTGTCGATAACCAGGCTGTCGAGAACGCCTTGCATCTTGATTTCCACCTCATTGAGCAAGGCTTCCAGCTCCCCGGGTTGGATGAACTCAGCGATGTTGTCGTTGGAGTGGTAGCGCTTGCGCGCGGCGGTCAAACGCTCGCGAATCTTGACAGAAACGGGCGTGCCCTCAAAGGTGTCTTTCTCATTCATGGCAAGCATGGTAGCAGTGAACAGAAACCCCCGCAGTCAGTAGCGTTTGCCTGTCAAGAAGACACCAAAGCGCAAGACCCAAGAGGCCATCATGTCGATGCTGCACTGCCACCAGCCACGTTGCAGAAAAGCCTGCGGATCTACCCTCACCGCGCCAGAGCTCATGGCATCCACCAGGCTGTCTTGTAAGGCTTGGGCCAGCGTGGCGTCGCGCACCACCACATTGGCTTCTCGCGCCAGCAACAAACTCAACGGGTCTAAGTTGGAGGAGCCCACCGTGGCCCAATGCCCATCGATGACCGCAACCTTGGCGTGCAAGAAACTGGCGTGGTACTCGTAAATCTCCACCCCAGCGGCCAACAGCTGTCCATACAGTTGGCGCGATGCACGATAGGGCAAGAAGTACTCGTAATGCCCTTGCAGCAATAAACGCACGCGAACCCCACGAAGCGCGGCCATGACCAAGGCGCGTCGCAAGCGCAAACCTGGAAAGAAATAGGCACAAGCCACCACAATGTCTTGGTGTGCCACACCAATCGCTTTGCGGTAAGCCCTCTCAATGTGGACTCGATGGCGCACGTTGTCGCGCAACAGCAGTTGCGCGGTTCCCTTGGTGGATAAATGGACCGTCTGGTCGGCACTCATCAAAGCATCCAACGCGGCCACCACATCGTTGCTGCGCAACTCGCGAACAGCCTCTAGTCGGGACCACAACTGCGTCATGGTGTCATGCACCGCTTCAACCAGTGGGCCGCGCAGGCTGACCGCGTAATCCAACCGTGCCGAATGCAATAAGCCCTTGACGTGAGGGTCCAAAAAATCGTCCAGGATGTTGATGCCGCCACAAAACGCCAGCTCACCGTCCACCACGCACAACTTGCGGTGCAATCGGCGCCAGTGGCTGGGCCACCACAAACCACCGCCGCTCAAGGGCGCATACACGCGCCATTGCACACCAGCTTCATCAAAGCGTGTGCGCCAAACCTCTGGCAAATCACGCGTGCCCACACCGTCCACCACCAGGCAAACCGTCACCCCGCGCTGGGCTGCGCGCACCAAGGCGTGCGCGACATCGGCCGCTGCACCGGCGGTGTCAAAGATGTAGGTTTCCAAGCGCACATCGCGTTGGGCGGCATCCATGGCTTGAATCAGGGCAGGAAATAAATCTACCGCGCCACGCAGCAAGCAAATGTCGTGTGCTGCGCGCTGTTGCATCAGGCTTTATCCCAGGCAAATTCCACCAACAAAGGCAAGTGGTCGGACATGCGGGACCAGATGGCGCCTTGTGGCGTGAAACTTTTGACAGCCAGCACACCACGCGAATACACATGGTCCAGCTGAACCAGGGGCAAGCGTGAAGGATAGGTCGGCGCAGCGGCCCCCACCTGCCCCTGAAAACCGAACTCCGCCATCATGCGTTTCACCGTGTTGCCCCAATCGTTGAAATCCCCAGCCACCAGCACTGGAACATTGGCGGGCACCTCACGTGCAATGTATCTTTGCAGTTGTTTGACCTGGCGCACGCGGCTAGCTGGCAACAAGCCCAGGTGCACCACGATGACATGCACATCACGCGCTTCAATTTGCAAAGTGACATGCAGCAAGCCGCGTTGCTCAAAGCGGTGGTCAGACATGTTTTCATGGCTGTGATCCACCACGGGCCAACGGCTCAGTAAGGCGTTGCCATGCTCCCCGTGTCGGGTGATGGCATTGGTCTGGTAAATCGCGGTGTAGCCCTCTGGCGCCAAAAACTCAGCCTGCCCGACATCCGGCCAATGCAAAAACCGTCGGGCATGCAAACGGTTGAAAGCGCGCACCTCTTGCAGGCAGACGATGTCGGCATCGAACTGCTCCACCGCGTGGCCCAAGTTGTGAATCTCCAACCGACGCGCAGGCCCTAAGCCTTGTACGCCCTTGTGGATGTTATAAGTCGCGACTTTGAAATTTTTCATGGGGTGCACAGAGTGTGCCCTAGTGGTCAAAATGCTATATTTGTTAACTATTTAACTAATTTATGATATAAACCAAACATGAATAAATCTACACATTTCCAAATTTTTATTGGTATTGCTGTTTTTCATCACCTATCAACAGCGGCCCCCCTCGACCTTGAGTGGTCGACCAGTGCAGGCATGAACCACTACAAAGAGCCCATCATGCAATTGCAAGGGCCGGAGTTGGGGCTTCACGCCAAAACCCGACGCCTAGGCAATGTGCCAGGCGTGATGGGAGAAGCCGATGTCTTCATTGGGCAGCAAAGCTACACCAGCAACACCACAGGAAGCATGGACGGTGTGACCAACATTGAATCGCGTTGGCGGGGGCTCTCCCGCGTTCTGCCTGGCCTTGGCCCCACCCAAGGCTTGTATGCAGGCTTGGGGCTGCACACGCTGTGGAATGACATGCGCGGCCACTCCACCACTGGCGGCTCGGGCTATGAGCGGCAAGCGGTGCAGCTGTGGCTGCCATTGCGCTGGGTCAGTGACGACGCTTGGCAGTTGGAAACCGGCGTGTTGCTGCGTGGTCGCCATACATCCAAACTCTCACAAGCCAGCCAGAGCGACCCCGACATCACCAACACGCAAAGACATGGCGTGTACGCTCAAGCAAGTTGGGACTACAGCATAGACTCACGCCAGATGATCACCCCCTACGTCCGTTACACCTATCTAGGAAATTCGAATGTCGTCACCCTCGGCGGCACGGGCTGGATTGAACCCTTCAGCCAACGTTGGCAATTGGGCCTGACATGGCATTGGGACAACCGTTGACAGCGCCCGTGACAGACCCCCTCGCTTTGAGTTGGCGTTCTGAAAGCGGTGCACCCGCTCCACGCCGCATCCAACTGGCCGACGACACCCTCAACGCCGACACCGCCTACCGCTTCGCCAGCGAAGGCACGGGCTTGCTGTGGCAAGGCGACTTTCACAATGCCCGCCAACTACTGCAAGCCTTGGTACGCCGCGCCGACCGCAAGCCGCGCAAAGCCAGCAAATCAGCCGCCACGCCGCCCACGCCCGCGCAAAGTTTTCACTTGCACCGCCAAGCCTTGGGCCAACGCGCCCGCACCTTGGGCATGGTGCTGGTGCCGCTGGACGCGGACTACAGCATTCCCTTGCGGCGCGCACCCGACTTGCGTGAGGCCTGCCAAGAGGCCTGGGGACCCAGCACCGGTCAAGACAGCATGGTCTCGTTGCGCGAACTTTTAGGCGTGGTGGGCGCACACGAGTGGCGCAAAAAAGGCGTTGAGATCGCCGCTTTGGGAAAGCCACCCTACAACCGCATTCACCCTCACTACGGCGTGTTCTCCCCCATCCGAGGTGAATATGTCGACTTGGTTGCACGCACCCCTTTGCCCGACACCAGCTTGGCGTTTGACATTGGCGTGGGCACCGGCGTGCTGTCGGCTGTGTTGGCCAGACGCGGCGTCAAACACGTGGTAGCCACCGACCAAGACCCAAGGGCAATTGCGTGCGCGCACGACAACCTCAGCCGCTTGCAACTGTTGCCGCAGGTGGAACTTGTGCAAACCCACTTGTTCCCCCCCGGTCAAGCGCCGCTGGTGGTGTGCAACCCGCCTTGGGTGCCGGCACGTCCCAGTTCACCGATCGAACATGCTGTGTACGACCCAGACAGCGGCATGCTGCGCGGTTTTTTGAGTGGCTTGCGCGAGCACCTGACGCCTCAGGGCGAGGGCTGGCTCATCTTGTCCGACCTGGCAGAACACCTGGGCTTGCGATCACGCGAAGCGCTGATGGGATGGATTTCAGAGGCAGGCCTGCAAGTGCTGGGACGCCACGACATCCGTCCGCGCCACAGCAAGATGATGGACACCAGCGACCCCTTGCATGCCGCAAGGTCGCAAGAAGTTACTTCGCTTTGGCGCTTAGGTAGCGGCGTTTGAGCCAAGGCCAAAAACCCTGATCCTGACCCGGCGAGGTGGTCTGTGCCCACAGGTCTTGCTGCGTGAAAGCCGCATGTTTGGGATGCACGGTTGGCGCAGGTTTAAGCGCATTCAAGACAAATAGGCACACCGCATTGGTGTAAGGCGCGGGATGCACCGCACCCGCCACCAAAAACAGCGCACTGCCCGGCAACACTCGTTTAATTTCGCTGACCTGCTCTTGGGTGCACACCCCAGATTCGCCCCCATAAACCCAACGCACCGGACCACTGAAAGCCTCCAGAAGTTGGGCAAAGTGCATGCCCTTCCAGTCCTTCTTGAAAGGCAAATCAAAGTGGGTGGACGACTGCACGGCCTCCACGGCTCCCACGCTCACTCGGAGTTGTTGCGCCAGAACTGAGGCGCTGGGCATGCGCCCGCCTTGCTTCATGCTGCCGTACAGCCCGTAAATAGCCATCCAGTTCAAGCTCAAGCCAATGTCGTTGAGAAACAAGCCTTTGATCTGCAACTGCGGGTCTTGCGCCAAATACATGGCCAAGATACCGCCCATGCTGGTGCCCAGCACCTCAATGCGCGGCACCGGCGCGCCATCTCGCATCACCACCTGACGGACAAACTCGGCGCTGTCTTGCAAATACACCGACATGGCATAGCCGCTGTCTTGGGGCAAAGGGTCAGAGTCGCCGCGTCCGCAATGGTCCAGGCTGATGACGCGCAAATCGGGAATCGTCTTTGCTGCGCGCAGCAAAGGCTCAAAGGTGGCACGGGTTTCCAGCAGACCGGGCAAGCACAGCAGCACGAGCTGGCTATTGGCGTCACCCACGTCGCTATAGGCCAGACGGCGCTCGGTTGTGGGCAAAGTGAAATATTGCGCAGGGAATAGGGAAATCGTCATAGGTATTCCTTCATCCTAATCCATCGAGTTCCAGGCTAAGAAAAGACTTCATTTTGGGACTCTTTGATGTCAACCATCTCACAGCATCTGAAGGTGTTCCGGTGACGTTGGTAAGTTCTAATCAATTGACAGTCGTTGTGACGACTTGACGGGTCAACCAACGGAAAGTGAGTGATGATGAAAAAAATCCGTGTCAAGATGGGTCTCAGCAACTCTACAGGTCTGCTCAAATTGTTAGACCGAACGCCTGAAGCAGCGATGGCTGCGCTGGCGTCATCCCATCCCTATGCTTGAAGCCCAAAACCTGACCCTCGGCCCCATTCAAAACCTGACCCACACCTGGCCCGCTGGCGTGAGTTGGGTCTGCGGCGACGAAGGCACGGGCAAAACCACCCTGTTGCGTTTGCTGGCTGGCGAGGTGCAGCCCACGGGGGGTAGCGTCGCAACACCGCAAGGCGGTGTGTTTTGGATGAACGTGCAAGACGCCGCACACAACGCCACCCAAGTGCAAGCCTGTTGGGATGCGCTGCGCGTGCACTACCCCAATTGGCATGATGCGTTGCTGAAAGATTTGGCCAGCGCGCTGCAGATGAACGAGCACCGCCTGAAACAGCTGCACATGCTCTCCACAGGAAGCCGACGCAAGGTGATGGTGATTGCCGCGCTGGCGTCGGGAGCAGCCGTCACCTTGATGGATCAACCCTTTGGTGGGCTTGACCTGGCATCGATTCGGGTGATCAAAGAGGTGCTGCGTGAAGCCGCCGACCACCCCAGCCGCGCCTGGCTGGTGGCCGATTACGAGGCACCCAGCGATCTGCGGTTGGCCAATGTGCTTGACTTAAACGGTTCGACGTAACGGCCCCCTCCGCCACGCTCAGCAGATGGGCCAAGTCAGTCTAGGGTTGCTTTTTCAAAAGCGATCAGCATTCATCACTTGGGTCCAAGCGGACACAAAGTCACGGACAAATTTTTCTTGGTTGTCGTCTTGTGCATAGACCTCGGCGTAGGCTCTCAAAATTGAATTGGAGCCGAACACCAAGTCCACGCGAGAAGCTGTCCATTTGACTTGTCCGGTGCTGCGTTGGCACACGTCATACGCGTTTTTACCGCTTGGTTTCCACTGGTACGCCATGTCGGTGAGATGCACAAAGAAGTCGTTACTCAACACCCCCACACGGTCGGTGAACACGCCGTTCTTAGAGCCACCGTGGTTGGCACCCAGCACGCGCATGCCCCCCACCAAAACGGTCATTTCAGGAGCGGTCAGGCCCATGAGTTGCGCGCGCTCGAGCAACAGTTCTTCAGGGCGGGTCTGCTCGTGCGTGTCGACCCAATTGCGAAAACCATCGTGGGTGGGTTCGAGCACGGCAAATGACTCGGCATCGGTCATGGCATCGCTGGCGTCGCCTCGGCCAGGCTGAAAGGGCACGGGGATGTCAAACCCAGCGGCATGGACGGCTTGCGCCACACCCACGTTACCGGCCAAGACGATCACATCGGCCACACTGGCCCCGGTTTGTGCGGCAATGCCTTCAAGCACCTGGAGCACTTGGCCCAGACGTTGTGGCTCGTTGCCCGCCCAGTCTTTTTGCGGGCCCAAGCGAATGCGCGCACCGTTGGCACCCCCGCGTTTGTCGGAGTGTCGAAAGGTGCGTGCGCTGTCCCACGCAGTGGCGACCCTGTCTGCCACACTCAAACCGCTGGCCACAATGCGGCGGGTGACATCTGCCACGTCGAAGTCCACTTTGCCCAAGGGCACGGGGTCTTGCCATATGAGGTCTTCTTGCGGCACTTCAGGGCCGATGTAGCGGGCTTTGGGTCCCACGTCGCGGTGGGTCAGTTTGAACCAAGCGCGTGCAAACACGTGGGTGAAGTCGTCGTGGTCTTTGAGAAATCGCTCCGCAATCAGGCGATATGCCGGATCCATTTTGAGCGCCATATCGGCGTCGGTCATCATGGGTTGCACGCGGATGGCGGGGTCCTCCACATCCACCGGCATGTCTTCTTCGTTGATGTGAACTGCTTTCCATTGCGAAGCACCCGCTGGGCTGTGGGTGAGTTCCCACTCGTGGTTGAGCAACATGGGAAAATAACCGCTGTCCCACTGCGTGGGGTGTGTGGTCCACGCGCCCTCTAGGCCGCTAGAGACGGTGTTGCGACCCACGGCACGGGTGGTGTGGTTGATCCAGCCCAAGCCTTGCTCAGCCACGTCAGCGGCTTCAGGCACGGGCCCGAGCTTGCTTGCGCTGCCGTTGCCATGTGCTTTGCCCACGGTGTGGCCACCTGCGGTGAGGGCCACCGTTTCTTCGTCGTTCATGGCCATGCGCGCAAACGTCAGGCGCATGTCTTGTGCTGTCTTGAGCGGGTCGGACTTGCCGTTGACACCTTCGGGATTCACATAAATCAAGCCCATTTGCACAGCCGCCAAGGGGTTCTCTAGTGACTCACGGTTGTCGCCGTCATAGCGGGTGGCACCCAGCCACTCTTTTTCAGTGCCCCAGTTGATGTCTTGTTCGGGATGCCAAATGTCTTCACGGCCAAACGAAAAACCAAAGGTCTTGAGGCCCATCGACTCGTAGGCGACGTTGCCGGCGAGCACGATGAGGTCGGCCCAGCTGATGCGGTTGCCGTATTTTTTTTTGATCGGCCACAGCAAGCGGCGGGCTTTGTCGAGGTTGACGTTGTCGGGCCACGAATTGAGTGGCGCAAAGCGTTGGTTGCCGGTGCCCGCCCCACCTCGGCCATCGGCAATTCGGTAGGAGCCGGCCGAGTGCCACGCCATGCGAATCATCAAGCCGCCGTAGTGGCCCCAGTCCGCGGGCCACCAGTCTTGGCTGTCGGTCATGAGCGCGGTCAAGTCGTTCTTCAATGCCGGCACATCGAGCTTTTTGACTTCTTCGCGGTAATTGAAGTCTGCCCCCATGGGGTTGGTCTGGGTGTCGTGCTGGTGCAAGATGTCCAAATTGAGGGCCTGGGGCCACCAAGCCATGGGCGTGTGGCCCACTTGGGTGTTGGCGCCGTGCATGACGGGGCATGACCCAGTCGCGGGGTGTCGCGTGTTTTCCATGTCCCTGATCCTTCGTGGCGCTGTTGCGTAAAGGGTCAGTGTAGGAAGAAGCACCACGGCGTGGGGGATATTTCCACAAGAATGCAAATAGCGTTCAAAACGTTCGCCAGCACACAGACAAACGCCACCCGAAGGTGGCGTTTGTCGTCCTGGGCGCGGTAAAAACTTATGCCGCTTTGACCGCATCCACATTGCGCAAGCGAATGTGCAGCTCGCGCAATTGTTTTTCGTCCACCGGGCTGGGCGCTTGCGTGAGCAGGCACTGTGCACGTTGGGTTTTGGGGAAGGCAATCACATCACGGATCGACTCTGCACCGGTCATCATGGTGACGATGCGGTCCAAACCAAAGGCCAAACCACCGTGTGGGGGTGCGCCGTATTGCAAGGCGTCGAGCAAGAAACCAAATTTCAACTGGGCTTCTTCAGGGCTGATCTTCAAGGCATCAAACACTTTTTGCTGCACGTCGGCGCGG
This sequence comes from uncultured Burkholderiales bacterium, assembly GCA_903892175.1. Classification (GTDB taxonomy): domain Bacteria; phylum Pseudomonadota; class Gammaproteobacteria; order Burkholderiales; family Burkholderiaceae_C; genus Limnohabitans. The sequence continues at coordinate 18,003 of CAITHK010000228.1, forward strand.
TGGATACGCACCGAGCCGCCGCCCATTTCCCAACCGTTCAACACCATGTCGTAGCCCTTGGAGATGCACTTCTCGGGCGCGGTGACCATCCAGTCTTCGTGGCCGTCTTTGGGTGCCGTGAAGGGATGGTGCGTGGCGGTGTAGCGCTGGGCCTCTTCGTCGAACTCGAACATGGGGAAGTCAACCACCCACATCGGCGCCCAACGGTCTTCGAACAAACCGTTCTTCTTGCCAAACTCACTGTGGCCAATTTTGATGCGCAAAGCACCGATGGCATCGTTGACGATCTTGGCCTTGTCGGCACCAAAGAAAATCAAGTCGCCGTTTTGTGCGCCGCTGCGCTCCAACACGGCATTGAGCGCTGCATCATGGATGTTTTTGACGATGGGCGACTGCAAACCGTCACGCCCCTTGGACAAGTCGTTGACGCGGATGTAGGCCAAGCCCTTGGCACCGTAAATTTTGACGAACTCGGTGTAGGCATCAATCTCGCCACGGCTGATGCCGCCGCCTTCTGCCGAGCCATGGGGCACGCGCAAGGCAACCACACGACCACCCTTCATGTTGGCAGCACCCGAGAAGACTTTGAAGTCCACATCGCCCATGACATCGGTCACCTCGGTGAACTGCAACTTGACGCGCAGGTCTGGCTTGTCCGAGCCGTACAAGTGCATCGCGTCGGCATAGGTCATGACCGGGAACTCGCCCAAGTCGACGTTGATGGTGTTCTTGAAAACGGTGGTGATCATGCCTTGGAACATGTCACGGATTTCTTGTTCGTCCAAGAAGGACGTTTCAATATCGATCTGGGTGAATTCGGGTTGGCGGTCAGCGCGTAAGTCTTCGTCGCGGAAGCACTTGGTGATTTGGTAGTAGCGGTCGTAGCCCGCCACCATCAACAACTGTTTGAACAACTGGGGCGACTGAGGCAGCGCAAAGAACTGACCGTCGTGCACGCGGCTGGGCACTAGGTAGTCACGCGCGCCTTCGGGCGTGCTCTTGGTCAGCATGGGGGTTTCGATGTCGACAAAGCCATTCGCGTCCAGGAACTTGCGCACTTCCATGGACACGCGGTAGCGCAGCATCAGGTTGTTTTGCATGTAGGGGCGGCGCAGGTCGAGCACGCGGTGCGTGAGACGCGTGGTCTCCGACAGGTTGTCGTCGTCAATTTGGAACGGGGGCGTCACCGACGCATTGAGCACGATCAACTCATGGCACAGCACTTCAATCTTGCCGCTTTTGAGGTTGTCGTTGGTGGTGCCTTCAGGACGCGCGCGCACCAAGCCTTTGACTTGGATGCAAAACTCGTTGCGCACGTCTTCGGCCACCTTGAACATCTCAGGGCGGTCCGGGTCGCACACCACTTGGACATAGCCTTCGCGGTCGCGCAAGTCGATGAAGATCACGCCACCGTGGTCACGACGGCGGTTGACCCAGCCGCACAGGCTCACGGTTTGGCCATTCAGGGCTTCGGTCACCAGACCGCAATAGTGGGAACGCATTGCCATGTTCAATTACTCTTTGTTTGAATTTCAGGGGTACCAGGCGACACCGCGCCCATCGAGATCACATAGGTCAGGGCCTCGTCCACGCTCAGATCAAGCTCTTTGACCTCCGAGCGCGGCACCACCAAAAAGAATCCGCTGGTGGGGTTGGGCGTGGTGGGAACGTAAACGCTGACATAGTCACCGGGTAGTTTCTCTGCAATTTCACCGGTGGGCGTGCCGGTTTGAAATGCAATGGTCCACACGCCTTCGCGTGGGTACTGCACCAGCAACGCTTGGCGAAATGCATTGCCGTTGCTAGAGAACAAGGTGTCCGATACTTTTTTGACGCTGGTGTAAATGGACTTGACGATTGGGATGTGGGTGAACAACTTGTCCCATTGCTTGACCCACCAGCGCCCAGCCACGTTGGACACCAAGGCGCCTGTGATCAACAACCCCAAGAACACCAGCACCATGCCCAAGCCCGTGATGTCTCGCAGTTCCACCAAGGTCTCGTGGGACACCACCGAGGACACGGTGTTGATGAACATGCCATCCATCACAGCGACCAACCAAGTCAGCACCCAAACCGTGATGGCCAAAGGCGTCCAGACCAAGAGGCCGGCGAGCAGGTATTTTTTAAGAGGCATGGTGTGACCTGAGTGAAAAGGACATGGGGCTCAATGACAAGCGCAAGAAGTGCCACAACCGCCCGCTGCCGCTGAAGTCGATGCAGCAGGCGTATCGCCTGAACTGGGCGCGGCGGCAGGGGCTGCGGCCGAGTCACTGCCCGCAGCGGGTGCAACCGGAGGCGCCGAGGTACCCCCCGAGCCGCCCTTGAAGTCGGTGGCGTACCAACCCGAGCCTTTGAGCTGAAAACCAGCGGCAGTGAGCTGTTTGGTGAACGTGGGTTTGCCGCACTCTGGGCAATCGGTCAGAGGTGCAGCTGAGATTTTTTGCAGAACGTCCTTGGCATGGCCGCAGGACCCGCATTTGTAGGCGTAGATAGGCATGGCTGAAGGATGGGTAAAACCTGCAATTATAGGCGGTGGGCCCCTCTTCAAGGCCCTGTGCCCAGGGCTGTCAAGCCTGCGCCAACAGGCTCAGGTGGTCGCCAATGGGTGGTGGCTCGCATGGGTGTTGCGGATGGCCTGGGGGGCCAATGATCCACCACACATCCCGATCAAACTGGCCAACACACCTGCCAATTGCGCTGGAAATTCCTCGCCTGCAGGGGTGAACATGAACAGGCCCCAAGTCAGCAAGCCCAAGCTGATGGCAAAAATGGCGCCCTGTGTGGTCGCTCTTGGCCAATACAACCCAAAGACCAAGGGCACGAAAGCGCCCACCAGAGGCACTTGGTAAGCACCAGACACCATTTCGTAAATCGAAGTGCCTTGCATGGCAATGGCATAGCACAGCACCAAGGCACTGAAGACCAGCACGGTGACGCGCATGGCACGCAACTCTTGCTTGTCGCTTTGGTGTGGGTGGAATTGGCGCCAAATGTTTTCGGTGAAGGTGACGCTTGGCGCCAACAAGGTGGCCGAGGCACACGACTTGATGGCTGACAGCAAAGCCCCAAAAAACAGCACCTGCATGACAAATGGCATGTGCTCCATCACCAAAGTAGGCAACACTTTTTGAGGGTCTTCGGCGATCAAGGCCGCGGCCTTCTCCGGCATGATGAGCATGGCGCTGACCACCAAGAACATCGGAACAAAAGCGAACAAGATGTAACAAATGCCACCAATCACCGGGCCGTGGGTGGCAGCCTTGACGCTGTTGGCAGACATCACGCGTTGGAACACATCTTGTTGGGGGATCGATCCAAACATGATGGTGATCGCGGCGGCAAAGAAAAACACCATGTCTTTGAAGTTGGGTTCAGGCCAAAACTTGAACATGTCTTGGCTGATGGCCAGTGCGACCACCTTGTCCGCACCACCCGCTTGGTCGGCCGCAAACACGGCCAAGATGGACAAGCCCACCACCAAAATGATCATCTGGATGAAGTCGGTGATGGCCACCGACCACATGCCACCAAACAAGGTGTAAGCCAAGATCGACACCACGCCGATCACCATGCCCACAGGGATGCTGATGACCTCATTCGACAACACATTGAACACCAAACCCAGCGCGGTCACTTGCGCCGACACCCACCCCAGATAACTGACCATGATGATCAACGAGCACACCACTTCGACGGTGCGGCCATAGCGCTCCCGGTAGTAGTCGCTGATGGTGAGCAGCGTCATGCGGTAGAGCTTGCCCGCAAAAAACAAACCCACCAAGATCAAACAAAAGCCAGCGCCAAAAGGGTCTTCCACCACACCGTGCAAGCCACCATTCACAAATTTGGCCGGAATACCCAACACGGTTTCCGATCCGAACCAGGTGGCAAAGGTAGTGGTGACGATCATCGCCAAGGGCAAATGCCGCCCTGCAATGGCAAAGTCAGCCGAGTTTTGGACCCGCTTGGCAGCCATCAACCCAATGGCAATGGTGACCAACAAATAGACCATGACAAGTGTGAGAAGCACGGGACAAACTCCTTACAAAACTCAGAAATGCGGGTGCATGCGAACTAAAAATTGCATCACCAACAAGCCCACCACAAACCCCACACCACACCACATCAAACGCTGCAACAGGCGATTGGTTCGACGCTGCTCGTTGATCAGGGTTTGCAGTTGTGGGTTGTCACCCTCTTGTCGATGCTTTAAAAAATCATGCACCAAGCGAGGCAACTCGGGCAGCAACTTGGCATAACGGGGCGCCTCAGCCACCAGTTGGTCCCACAGCTTTTTGGGACCCACTTGGTCCAGCATCCACTTTTCCAAGAAGGGCTTGGCCGTGCTCCACAAATCCAATTCAGGATCAAGCTGGCGCCCCAAGCCTTCGATGTTGAGCAAGGTTTTTTGCAGCAACACGAGTTGCGGCTGGATCTCGACATTGAAACGACGAGAGGTCTGGAACAAACGCATCAAGACCAGGCCTAAAGAGATTTCTTTGAGTGGGCGATCAAAGTAGGGCTCGCACACAGCACGAATGGCCGACTCCAACTCGTCCACACGGGTGTCGGCGGGCACCCAGCCCGACTCGACATGCAATTCGGCCACGCGCTTGTAGTCACGGCGAAAGAAGGCGGTGAAGTTTTGCGCCAAATACTCTTTGTCAAATTCGGTCAGCGTGCCCACGATGCCAAAGTCAAGCGACACATACCGACCAAAGGTGGCTGGATCCAAACTGACCTGAATGTTGCCGGGGTGCATGTCCGCATGGAAGAAACCATCGCGAAACACCTGGGTAAAAAAGATCGTCACCCCATCACGTGCCAACTTCGGAATATCCACACCAGCTTCGCGCAAGCGATCCACCTGGCTGATGGGCACGCCATTCATGCGCTCCATGACAATCACTTCGGTGTGGCAATAGTCCCAGAGCATCTCTGGAATCAACACCAGGTTGAGGCCTTCCATGTTGCGGCGCAACTGCGCGGCATTGGCGGCTTCACGCACCAAGTCCAACTCGTCGTGCAAGTACTTGTCAAATTCAGCCACCACCTCACGCGGCTTCAAACGCTTGCCGTCCACCGACAACAGATCGACCCAGCCCGCCATCGTGCGCATCAGGCTCAGGTCTTTGTCGATCACATTCAACATGCCGGGGCGCAGCACCTTGACCGCCACGTCACGCAATTGACCGTTGCGGTCTTTGGCCACCGCAAAGTGCACTTGTGCAATGGAGGCGCTGGCCACAGGCTGGTGGGTGAACTCCACAAACACATCCGCCAAGGGACGGCCAAACGCACGCTCAATGGTGCCCACAGCCACGCTGGAAGGAAACGGGGGCACACGGTCTTGCAACAATGCGAGTTCGTCTGCGATGTCGGGCGGCAGCAGATCGCGCCGGGTCGACAGGACCTGGCCAAACTTGACGAAGATCGGGCCCAGATGCTCAAGTGCTTCGCGCAGTCGCTGCCCACGGGGTGCGCGCAGGTCGCGCCCCAGCGACACAATGCGCGCCAACAAACGCAAGCCTGGCTTTTGAAAACTGGTGAGCACCAGTTCGTCTAAGCCAAAGCGCAACACGATGAAGACGATGTAAACACCGCGGAACAAGCGTGTCATGACGGCGCCTTTGGTGTTGTGAGCGGCTTCACAAAGTCTTTCAAGGCAGAGACCCCGCGCTGCGCAATTTGAGCCAGGGTGTGAGCAGGCGCATCGCCGATCAAGCGCGCCAAATCCTCCTCGGGGTCCCAACGCACGTGGTCGATCAACCAGTTCACTTCGGCGGCCAATTGCACGTCACCCTCGATGCGAATCGCTGGCTTGTTGCCCTGCAGCACCGAACGAGCCAAAGCCAAGGGTGAAGACTCGCTGACGCGCAACACCAAGTCGGGTACGTGGGTGGGTTGACCGGCAGGCATCACCTCCAACAGGCCCGCGGGTGTGAACTGGCATTGAAATACTTGATCACGCCAATGAAGTTGCACGCTCCGACCGCGTTGGCGTTGCAAGCGATCTCGCGCAACGGGTTCTTGCATCAACACATGGTTGAGAAACAACACCACGCGTTGCTGCAACTCTTGAACCGCCCAAGGAGGCGGCATCAAAGCTTGGGGCAAATCAGCGGGCAGGTTAGCGCGCAGTTTTTCGGCAGCGTCACTCAACCAAGAAAAAGGGGACTGTGTGGCCATAGTCCCC
>CAITHK010000229.1 GCA_903892175.1 uncultured Burkholderiales bacterium
GTGCCCGAGGCGTTTTGGAACATTGGCATTCGCATTGAGGACGATGCGATCGTCACCGCGGATGGTTGTGAGTTGATCACGCGAGGCGTGCCAGTGATTGCCGCTGAAATCGAAGCCTTGATGCGTGCTTGATGGGGCTTTGCCTAAAAGTAAAAACAGAACCACTTAGACATGCGCCTCGAGCTGGCGTGACCAGGGCTTGCCCCGGCCTACAATGAAACCGCCTTGTTGGGCTGTTGCTTGGAATTCCAGGTGATAGCCCATTGCATTTTCAGGAGATAAACAATGGCCGTGAATTCCAACAAAGCCCGTGAAGAACTGCGCCGTGCGGCGCTCGAATACCACGAGTTCCCCACCCCCGGAAAAATTGCCATTGCGGCCACCAAACAGCTGGTCAACCAGCACGACTTGGCGCTGGCATATTCGCCAGGAGTTGCAGCACCCTGCGAAGAAATCGTCAAAGATCCTGACGCGGCCTATAAGTACACCAGCCGAGGCAACTTGGTGGCGGTCATCTCCAACGGCACCGCCGTTTTGGGCTTGGGCGACATTGGCCCACTGGCGTCCAAGCCAGTGATGGAGGGCAAAGGAGTTTTGTTCAAAAAGTTTGCTGGTATTGATGTGTTCGACTTGGAGATTGAAGAGAAGAACCTCGACAAGCTGGTGGACATCATTGCAGCCTTAGAGCCTACGTTTGGAGGCATCAACCTCGAAGACATCAAAGCCCCAGATTGTTTCTATGTCGAGCGCAAATTGCGCGAGCGCATGAAGATCCCAGTGTTCCACGACGACCAGCACGGCACAGCCATCGTGGTGGGCGCGGCCATTTTGAATGGCCTCAAAGTGGCCAAAAAGGATTTGAAGCAGGTCAAAGTGGTCACCTCTGGTGCCGGGGCTGCTGCCTTGGCCTGTTTGGGCTTGTTGCTCAAACTGGGCGTGCCACGAAGCAACATTTATGTCACTGACTTGGCGGGCGTGGTCTACGAAGGCCGCACCGAGTTGATGGACGAAGACAAGATTCAGTTTGCTCAGAAAACCTCAGCACGCACCTTGGGTGATGTGATTGAAGGTGCGGACATCTTTTTGGGCTTGTCGGCCGGTGGCGTGCTCAAGGCCGATATGGTCAAAAAAATGGCCGCTACACCACTCATCTTGGCATTGGCCAACCCCACGCCGGAAATCTTGCCCGAGGAGGTTCAGGCCGTGCGCAGCGATGCCATCATCGCCACAGGCCGCACCGACTATCACAACCAAGTCAACAACGTCTTGTGCTTCCCCTACATCTTCCGCGGGGCATTGGATGCTGGTGCATCCACCATCAACGATGAGATGGAAATTGCTGCGGTGTATGCCATTGCCGAGTTGGCCCAGGCCGAGCAAAGCGAAGTGGTGGCGGCGGCTTATGCGGGTGAAAGCCTGGCCTTTGGCCCGGAATACCTGATTCCCAAACCCTTTGATCCGCGTTTGATGATCAAGATCGCGCCAGCTGTGGCCCAAGCCGCCGCAGACAGTGGCGTGGCGCGGCGCCCTATCAAAGATATGCAGGCTTATATTGAGCGTTTGCAAAGCTTTGTGTACGCCTCAGGCTCCACCATGAAGCCGATTTATGCAGCGGCCAAGCGCGCCAGCAAAAAACGCGTGTGCTACGCCGAAGGCGAAGAAGAACGCGTGTTGCGCGCGGTCCAGATCGTGGTGGACGAAGGCTTGGCCCACCCCACCCTCATTGGCCGCCCTTTGGTCATTGCACAACGCGTCGAAAAATTTGGTCTGCGCTTGAAAGAGGGCGTGGATTACCAAGTGGTCAACGTTGAGCAAGACCATCGCTACCGCGATTTTTGGCAAACCTATTACAAGTTGACCGCCCGCAAAGGGGTGACCGAGCAATTGGCCAAAATCGACATGCGTCGCCGCCTGTCTTTGATCGGCACCATGATGTTGCAAAAAGGCGAGGTCGATGGCTTGATTTGTGGCACCTGGAGCACGCCGCATACCCACCTGAATTACGTGGACCAGGTCATCGGCAACCGCCCAGGCGTGAGCACCTATGCCTGCATGAATGGCTTGTTGTTGCCTGACCGGCAGGTGTTTTTGGTGGACACCCACATCAACTATGACCCGACAGCCGAGCAGTTGGCCGAAATCACCATCATGGCGGCGGAAGAAATGCGTCGCTTTGGCATTCACCCCAAAGCTGCCTTGTTGTCACACTCCAATTTCGGAAGCAGCAACCAGCCCACCGCCATCAAAATGCGTGAAACCTTGGCCTTGGTACAGAAAAAAGCGCCTTGGCTTGAAATAGATGGAGAAATGCACGGAGACGTCGCTTTGGATGGGGCTTCGCGCGCAGCACAGATGCCGACGTCCACCCTCATAGGCAATGCCAATTTGTTGGTTTTACCGAATTTGGATGCAGCCAATATTGCGTACAACCTGCTCAAAACCGCCGCAGGCGGCAACATTGCCATTGGCCCGGTGCTGTTGGGCGCTGCCAAACCCGTTCATATTTTGACGGCCAGCACCACGGTACGACGCATCGTCAACATGACCGCATTGACGGTGGCAGATGCCAGCGCAGCACGCTGAACCTGGCCTTGCAGCGACCACTTATTCATCAATACCCCTTCTGAGCTCGCCCTGGATGGGCGGGCGCTTGCTTTTTTCTGGGCTTTCGGCGACACTTGGGTATCAAATTTCGGGGTTTACCCGGATTTCTCCTTATAACTTTTCCCAGGAACTAGACGGCGATGGATATGCCACTTCGTACGGTGAAAACCAACATTGTTCAGTCGATTCGCGCATTTCGCGTGCAAGACTTGCAAGATGCTGCACAAGCACTTGGACACCACTTTTTGTATGCCAATTTGGCGCAAACCCAGAGCAAGCAAGATGTGCTGGATTTGATCGCCAAAGAATTCACGTTTCCAGCGCAAGCCAGTAAAAACTTCGACTCTTTGTACGACGGGATGACCGATCCGCTGCACAAGTCGGGCCCTCAGCCAGGGTTCATTCTGGTGCTCGAGCACATTCCGGCCCATGCCAAGTTTGACAAAGAAGCACGTGAGCAATTGCTGGACATCTTCCGTGATGCTTCAGATTACTGGGCAGATCGCAAAGTCCCATTCCGTTGCTTTTATTCGTTCTCGGTGGCGCGCGCGCCTGTGGCCGACAAGCTGGGCCAAGCGACGGACATCGAAGGCGCTGAAGTTTTGGATGAAGGCGAAAAAATGCCAACCGACAAGTTGGTTGATGTCTCGCCCATGGCTTTGCGCATGAGCAGCCCGTTCAACGCAGGGTACTGGATGACAGCCGCCTGATCGAAACCGCGCACGAGGTGTGCGCCGCAAAAAGCCTGTCCGAGAGACAGGCTTTTTTGTGCCTATTGAACTGCTCTGACACCTTTCAAAGGCTTTGAACCAGGGCGACGTATTGCGAGACCGGAACTTCTTCGGCGCGGCGCTGGGTGTCAAACGAACCCGCAAAGTCACGCGCTTCTAGCCAGCGTCCAAGGGTATGGCGCAACAACTTGCGCCGTTGGCTGAAGGCCACTTGCACCATTTCTTCGAGCAAACGCAGGTCTAGCGCGGGAGGCGCGGCAAGTGGCACCATTCGAACCACGGCGCTGTCCACCCGAGGGGGTGGGTCGAACGATTGAGGCGGAACGAACAACACGTTTTCCATGTCATAACGCCACTGCAGCATCACGCTCAAGCGGCCGTAATCGCTGGTGGAGGGCTTGGCAACCATGCGGTCAATCACCTCTTTTTGCAGCATGAAGTGCTGATCCTCGATCACAGCCACGTGGTCCAACAGGTGAAACAAGATCGGAGATGAGATGTTGTAGGGCAAATTCCCCACCACCCGCAAGCGTGGTACCTTCAAATCCTGTGCCAGCGCGGTGAAGTCCACCCGCAGCACATCTGATTCGATCACGTTCAAGTGGCCATGAGCACGCAGGCGAACTGCCAAATCGCGGTCCAATTCAATGACGTGCAAGTGCCCCAATCGTTCGACCAAGGGTTGCGTGAGCGCGGCCAGACCTGGGCCAATTTCGACCATCGGCTCACCCGCGAGTGGCGCAATGGCGTCGACGATGCCATCGATGATGGCGCCATCCGTGAGAAAGTGCTGGCCAAAGCGCTTGCGTGCAATGTGTTTCAAAGCAGATCCAGCTTACTGAGGGGCGTCACGGTATTCCACGTAAGCGCGTCCGCGCACTTCTTGCACCCACATCTGGTACGCCTCATCGAACTTTTTCTCGCGCAAGCTGTTGCGCACCATGTCGCGCACCTCGCGCTCGCTGATGGCGGCTTCTCGGCGCGCCAAGACTTGAATCAAGTGGACCCCGAAGCGCGAGACGGTGGGGTCAGACATCTGGCCGATGGCCAATTTGTTCATCACCTGCTCAAACTCAGGCACAAACATTCCAGGGCCGACCCAACCTAAGTCACCCCCGCTGGTGCTGCTGGTGTCTTGAGATTGTTCTTGTGCCAATTGGGCAAAGTCTGCCTTACCCGCTTCGATCGCGCGGCGGTCTTCAGCCAATTTCGCACGCGCGGCGGTTTGGCTGAGTTGGCTGTTGGGACGCAGCAAGATGTGACGCACCCGTGTTTCCGTCACCGTCATGGTTTGGCTGCTTCGTTTGCTGACCAATTTGAGGATGTGGAAACCTGCGCCCGAGCGCACCACGGCACTGAGGCCGCCGACTTTCAAGGACTGCGTGGCTTCCATGAACAAGGTGGGATAACGGTCGCTGGGGCGCAAACCCATCATGCCGCCTTTGTCGCGTTCAGCCCCATCGGAGGCTTCTTTCGCAACGGTCGAGAAATCTGCACCCTGCTGCAAGCGTGTCAAAAGCTCTTGCGCCCTGCTTTGCAACCGTTTGATTTGATCTTCGTTGGCCGACTCGGGGACCGCCACCAAGATGTGCCCAAGTTCGATGTCAGATGACGTGTTGACCTGTGACCCCTGTTGTTCACGAATCACTTGGTCGATTTCAGCATCGCTGATTTTGATGCGTGAGGGCACATTGCGCTCCGTCAAGCGTTGCAAGGTCAATTGCTCGCGTTGCTCTTGGCGGGCACCCAGTGGGCGGGCGGTGTCGGGGCTGGTGGCAGATGCGGACAATTCGCTGTTCGAGTTGTCCACATCCACCCCAGTTTCTTTGGCAAATTGCAGCAGAGCCTTTTCGTTGATCAGACGCTCAAGTGCTTCACGCAACAAACTGCTGTCTGGGCCAACGCTGCGTCCTTGCTGGCTCAACTGCTGGCGAATTTGGGAGACACGCAAATTGACATCGTGGTTGGTGATGGGTTCCGCATCCACCACAGCCACGATGAAATTGCGGCCCGTCACGCCGGTCTGGGCTGCGGGTTGCGCGAGGCTTGAAGCGCTGATGCCCAGAAGGGCCATCCACAGCAGCGGTAACCGGAAGGCTGAGCGAGACATAAAAAAAGACATGGTCACCATCAATCGTAATTGCCAAATCGGCTGGGCATCATCGAGTTTTGGCGCAAGGGCTGGTAGCGTGGCACGTTGCTGCGCAACGATCCCAAAGCGTTGGTGCCCAACCGCGAGAAACCGACAAACTCCAATTGGAACAGCAAACGCTGGCGTGCTAAACCGTCGGTCACTTGCAAACGTTCAGCCACCACGCGGCTGACCCAACATCCTGCATCGTATTCGAAGCCAATGATCGATTCGACCACCTTGTTGTCCAGTGGGCTGAAATTCATCCTTGCCACGCTGTACCAACGCCCCTCGCCCAGGCCACGGCCTTCACCCAACGGCTCATCTTGTCCGCCCCACAGGTCGTGTAAAGGCCATTGCCAGCCAATATCGACTTGACGTGATGAAGGAGTGCCATCGTCGTTGTTTTGTGAGCGGTAAGCGGCATTGATCACACGGTAGGAGCCCGGGCTGTAGCGACCCCCCACCATGCGGCGGATGAAATTGTCCGTTTTGGGGTTGTACTGGATGGTCGAGTCTAGGGCCCAATTTCGACTCAAATTGAGCGAGGCGCCGCCCAAAATGTCGCTGATACCGGCTTTCGCTGTCGCGTCACCCGGAATCACCACTCGCTGCTCTTGCATGCGAAGTCGCTGTGCCAAACCAAAACGTGCACCTTCTGCGCCGGTATCCGGATCAAGAAAGCGCGACACCGCCCCCAAGGTCAGCAACTTGCTGTCCGAGATGCGGTCCGAGCCGCCAAATGCGTTTTCGGTGAACACACTGGCAAAGTTGAATGAATTGCTGCCCGAGTCGTAATTGGGCAAATAGTTTTGATCTCGGTAAGGGGTGTAGACGTAAAAAGCGCGGGGCTCCAGGGTTTGGCGCCAAGCGCGGCCAAACAAGCGGTGATCGCGTTCCAGGGTCGTGCCCGCATCCAAGCTGAAGGTAGGCACCGACACGCTGGCGCTGGTTTGGCCCATGTGGCCGTCGTACAAAGGGCTGTTGGGCAGACCGCCGTCAAACTGGTAGCTGCGTGAGTTCACCTGGATTTTGGGTGTCAGGTAACCCAGCGCGTTGACCATGGGGCGACTGACTTGGAGCGACGCCACACTGCGGTTGGCGTTGGGCGCGCAGTAATTGGACAGACTGCTGTTGGCACACTCGTAATCACGGTTGGATTCAAAGCGGGTCAAGTCGCCTTGAATGCTGAAGTCAAACCCAGCCACATTGCTGCGTTGCATGCGTGCAATGAACTGCGGCACACGGTCAAACGGCGGCGTGATTCGGTTGGTGGTGTCGGCCAAGTCCTGCAGGGTTTGCCATTTTTGCGCGCGCAAGCTGGTGCTGAAAATGCCATCGGTCCAATTCAGCCCGGCATCACTGGACAGCAACCGTTGCACGCCGCTGTTGTTGACCATGGAAAAATCTTTCCAGTAGTTGTCGTCACTCACGCGGTTGAAATTCACATTCAAGCCCAGGGTGCCGCCTGCCAGGGATGGGTCGATCAAGCCGGTGTGCTTGAACATCAGACCCCAGCGCCGATCTCCGCGCAGCATGTCCTTTTCCATGTAATCCACCCGGGCTTCGCCGCCAAACGGAGCCGCCGCTGATTGGCTCTCCAAGTAGCGAAACTCTGTGCCAATGCGCAGGCCCCGTTGGCTCCAGTAGGTGGGAAAAAACGTCACGTCCCGGTTGGGTGCCAAATTCACGTAATAAGGCTGCGTGTATTCGAGACCACCAATGTTGTCAACCCCAATCGTGGGAGGTAAAAATCCTGATTTGCGCTCTTCGTTCAGCGGAAAGTCAACGCTTGGGACCGGCAAGATAGGAACCTCTTTGAAGTACAGCGAGGCACCTTCTGCGACTCCCACATTGCGGTCGGTGTCGAGGGTGATTTTGTCGGCTTTGAACAGCCAGTCGGGCAACCAGCTGGGGCCCGGCTTGCGCTGGCACGTGGTGAAGTCGGCCTTGTGCATCACCGTGTGGGCGCTGTCCACAAAGTCAATCCTCTCGGCTTTGCCGTAGGCCTTGTTCTTGAGAAGTTGGTAAGTCGGCTGGCTGAAGAATCCTTCAAACGCATCCAGATGCAGGTCCAGCGCTGGGCCTTGGTAGACATTGCCCGAGGTGTTGATGGTGACGTTGCCACGCGCCTTGGCCAAATCCTCTACCTGGTCGTAGTCGACTTTGTCTGCTTTGAGCAACAGGTTGCCGCGACGAATAACCACATGGCCTTCCAGTTCGGTTCGCACATCGGTTTGGCCGCTCAATCGGTCGCTTTGGATGTAGGTGGGCGAGAGCTTGCGCACCTCGTCGGGGATGGCTTCTTGCAAGGTATTGCTGGGGCGCAAGCGCAACGAAGGCGCCTGGGTCTCTTGCGCCACAGCAGAAAGTAGACCGCCCACTGTCCCCGCCAGCAAGCCCAGCACCCACACAACAGGCAGGCAGGTTAAACGGGCAGAAGCAGGCAAAGACATGAATGCGAGACAAGCTTTCAAAAAGTGAAGCTTTGTCAGCACCATCTTCAAGACGTGTGCGCAAAGCGAGTTTGTAGAATTTGGATTATCCATGAGCACACCCCCTACCCTCGTGCCTTCGGGCCCATCCACCCCTGCAGCCATTGAATGGTCGCAGCCCGAGCGCCGAGGCGCTTTCACACAATGGCTCAACGCCCAGGTCCACGCGCACGGCGTGCAGCCAGCTACGCTGCGTGCGGCATCGGCAGATGCCAGCTTTCGGCGTTACTTTCGGGTCGACACCGCCGCTGGTTCGTGCATCGTCATGGATGCACCGCCTGACAAAGAAAACTGCCAGCCCTTTGTCCATGTGGCGCGCTTGATGCAAGACGCACACCTGTTGGTGCCGCGCATCCTGGCGTGGGATGAGCCGCAAGGCTTCATGCTGCTTGACGACTTGGGCACGCAGACCATGATGGAGGTCATCAACCCCAGCCAGCCACAAGCCAACCATGGGCTGTACCTGCGCGCCATTGACGCCTTGTTGGCTTGGCAGCAAGCCAGCCGTCCAGGCGTCTTGCCAGCGTACGACGAGGCTCTGCTGACACGTGAGTTGTCGTTGTTCCCCGATTGGTACCTGGCCCAGCACCGTGGCGTGCAGCTCGACACCCAGCAACGTGACATGCTGGCACGCACCTTCCAAACCATCGTGCAGCGCAACCTCGCGGCACCCTGCGTGTACGTGCATCGCGACTTCATGCCGCGCAACCTCATGATGCCGCACGACCCCAGCGAGCCCCGTTTGGGCGTGCTTGACTTTCAAGACGCGGTCTACGGCCCGGTGAGTTATGACATTGCCAGTTTGATGCGCGACGCGTTCTTGAGCTGGGACGAAGACTTTGTGCTCGACGTCACCATCCGCTATTGGGAGCGCGCGCGCAAGCTGGGCTTGCTCGACCACGACGGCTGGTCACAAGACTTCGGCGAGTTCTGGCGTGCGGTGGAATGGATGGGCTTGCAGCGTCACCTCAAGGTGGCAGGCATCTTCGCGCGCCTGACCTTGCGCGATGGCAAACCCAAATACCTGGCCGACGCGCCGCGTTTCATCGA
>CAITHK010000230.1 GCA_903892175.1 uncultured Burkholderiales bacterium
ATCTGGGCAGAAAAAAACATGCGCCAAGGTACCGACACCCACGTCGGCCTTCCCTTGTTGACGCTAGAACGCCTGACATTTCGCTTTGTCTCCGGCGGCTTTGCGCTCTTGACAGCCACTTTGGCAGCAGGTTGGTTGTTTGGCGACAGCCTGTATGGTGAGCAAGCCGCTTGGCGCTGGAACCATAAAACAGTGTTCTCTGTGCTTTCTTGGTTGACCTTTGCCGCTTTGCTGATTGGACGCAACCGTTTTGGTTGGCGTGGTCGCACCGCGGTGCGCGTGCTCTACATCGGCTCGGGCTTGCTGTTGCTGGGCTATGCCGGTTCACGCTTTGTCCTTGAAGTGGTGTTGGGCAGGAGCCTATGAAGTACCTGATCTTGCTGGTGATGGTGTTGGGTGGTATCTGGTGGATTCGCCAACAACGCCCTCAACACAAAATCAACCCAAAAGACAAGCCCGCGGGACCTCAAACCATGGTGACCTGCGCGCACTGTGGTGCCCATCTGCCCAGCAGCGATGCGGTAGCCGGGCAGCAAGCGGTGTATTGCAGCGAGGCGCATCGCTTGCAGAAGGAAGCATGAGGGTCAGCGAATGAGCGACGTCTCGCTGTGGCGCCAAGGCTGGTTCCAAGACGCGCAACACATTCACTCCCCCAACTTTGGTCCGCGCCCCTTGGGCACCGAGGTGGATTTGGTGGTGATCCACGCCATCAGCCTCCCTCCAGGCGAGTACGGGGGTCCTCAAGTCGCCGAGCTGTTCACCAACACACTGGATTGGGACGCCCACCCTTACTTTGGACAAATTCGCGGCATGGAGGTGTCCGCACATTTTTTCATTCGACGACACGGTGAGTTGATCCAATTCGTCAGCTGCGATGACCGCGCTTGGCACGCGGGGCGTTCGCACTACCGGGGCAGAGACGATTGCAACAACGACTCGGTTGGGATCGAGCTTGAAGGGCTGGATGGTCAAACTTTTGAACCAGCGCAGTATGAAACGCTTGGGAAACTCATCCAGGCCATCTCAGAACATTATCCGATTGCCCATATGGCGGGACACGAACATGTGGCGCCCGGACGCAAAGAAGACCCAGGTCCGGGCTTTGATTGGCGTTTTTTGCAACAGCGTTTGGGATGGTCTGATCGGTGTTTTCCCGAAAATATTTTTCTTTCATCGAACCTCGAAAAAAAATCTTAAGCCCTCTTGCATGCACCCAAGCGGGGCGTCAGTGAATTCATCTTTTTGCATCTCTTGAAAAGACGCGCTTTGGCGCGCCAAACTTGCCCAAAAGCGGCATGGATTCTGGGTTTCGTTTCAACAACCGCATGCGCCTTGGGTTTCAATTGCATGTCAAAAAATCTGGCACCCAAGGCTTGGGTTGATAAATGATCCTCCACCGCATTTATCCATGAAAACACTACCCGTAGCGTCTTGAAGGCCACCCCAACACCAGATATAGTGTGCCCTGTTGGTGACGCGATCTGAACACATCACGCACCAGAGGCCACACGGCAGACCTGCACGAGCCATGCCACGCCCCACACAACGTCAATCAATCACAAGGATGAACCCCGTCATGCAAATCGCTGAAAACGCGCCACAGACAGCCAGCACAAGTCCCATGCCAACGCCTCAAGACCGCGTCGCGCCTGACAGCGTTTCCATGCTGGCCCATTACCAAATCATTCGTCGCAATGGTGCTGTGGTGCCTTTTGAACCCGCCAAAATTGCCGTGGCGATGATGAAAGCATTTTTGGCTGTGCATGGCACCCAAGGCGCGGCATCGGCCAGCGTTCGCGAAGTGGTGGACGCACTCACCCAAGCTGTGGTGCGTGCGCTGATGCGCTCACGCCCAGGTGGCGGCACCTTCCACATTGAAGACGTACAAGACCAGGTGGAGTTGGGGTTGATGCGTGGAGGCCACCATGAAATTGCCCGCGCTTACGTGCTGTACCGTGAACGCCGTACACAAGAACGCGCCCACACCAAAGAACAACACAGCCCAGCTGTGCCTGCGCTTCATGTGATGGAGGGCGGGCAACGAGTCCCCCTGGATCTGAACCACCTCCAAAGTTTGATTCAAGACGCCTGCACGGGCTTGGGCGCCGATGTCAAGCCCGACCCGATCATGGCTGAAACCATGCGCAACCTGTACGACGGCGTGCCCATGGACGAGGTGTACAAAGCCGCCATCTTGGCCACGCGTACCCTGATCGAAAAAGACCCTGACTACACCTATGCCACCGCCCGTTTGCTGATGCACACCATCGTGCGCGAAGTGCTCGGTCAAGAAGTCGCCCACTCAGACATGGGCCAACATTACGCAGATTACTTTCCGCAATTCATCCGCAAAGGGGTCGACAACGACTTGCTCGACGAGCGTCTGCTGCAATTTGACTTGGCACGCTTGGGCCAAGCCCTCAAAGCCGATCGTGATTTGAAATTCGATTACCTGGGCCTGCAAACCCTGTATGACCGTTATTTCCTACACGTGCGCAAACAACGCATTGAGTTGCCACAGGCCTTTTTCATGCGCGTGGCCATGGGCTTGTCGTTGGACGAGATTGACCGTGAAGCCCGCGCGATTGAGTTCTACGAAGTGCTGTCTTCTTTCGACTTCATGTCAAGCACACCGACGCTGTTCAACAGCGGCACCTTGCGCTCGCAACTCTCCAGCTGCTACCTGACCACGGTGCCCGACCATTTGGACGGCATTTACGAATCGATCAAAGAAAACGCCCTGCTGTCCAAATTCGCGGGTGGCTTGGGCAACGACTGGACGCGCGTGCGCGCTTTGGGCAGCCACATCAAAGGCACCAATGGCGAGTCACAAGGCGTGGTGCCGTTCTTGAAAGTGGTCAACGACACCGCTGTGGCTGTGAACCAAGGCGGCAAACGCAAGGGTGCAGTGTGTACCTATTTGGAAACATGGCACTTGGACATTGAAGAGTTCTTGGAACTGCGCAAGAACACCGGTGACGACCGTCGCCGCACCCACGACATGAACACGGCCAACTGGATTCCTGATTTGTTCATGCGTCGCGTGATGGAAAAAGGTGAGTGGACCTTGTTCTCACCATCCGATGTGCCCGACTTGCATGACCTGTTCGGATCAGCGTTCGAGAAAGCCTATGTGGCTTATGAAGAAAAAGCTCGCCGCGGCGAAATCAAGCCCAGCAAGACGGTGCAAGCCACCGACATGTGGCGCAAGATGCTGTCGATGCTGTTCGAAACCGGCCATCCTTGGATCACTTTCAAAGATGCATGCAACGTGCGCTCGCCCCAGCAGCACGCAGGTGTGGTGCACTCGTCCAACCTGTGTACCGAGATCACGCTCAACACCAGCGACACCGAAACTGCGGTGTGTAACTTGGGCTCAGTGAACCTCTCGCAGCATTTGAAAGACGGCCCCAACGGCAAAGAAATCGACCACGACAAACTCAAGCGCACCATCACCGTGGCCATGCGCATGCTCGACAACGTGATCGACATCAACTACTACGCAGTCAAAAAAGCGCGTGACTCGAACCTGCGCCACCGCCCTGTCGGCTTGGGTGTGATGTCTTTCCAAGACAGCTTGTACGAGATGCGCATTCCCTACGCGTCGCAAGCCGCTGTGGAATTTGCCGACACCTCCATGGAGGCCATTTGCTACTACGCTTACTGGGCATCCACCGAGTTGGCCAAAGAGCGGGGCAAGTACTCCAGCTACAAAGGTTCGTTGTGGGACCGTGGTCTGTTGCCTTTGGACACTTTGGATATGTTGGCCAAGGAACGCGGCGGCTATGTAGAAGTAGACCGTTCAGCAACACTGGACTGGGATGCACTGCGCAAGAAAATTGCGCAAGACGGCATGCGCAACTCCAACTGTGTGGCGATTGCCCCCACGGCCACCATCTCCAACATCATCGGTGTCGACGCGTCGATTGAGCCTTGTTTTGGCAACCTCTCCGTCAAATCCAACTTGTCGGGCGAATTCACGGTGATCAATGGTTATTTGGTGCGCGACCTGAAGCGCCTGGGCCTGTGGGACGACGTGATGGTGATGGACTTGAAACACTTCGATGGCTCCTTGCGTCCCATCGACCGCGTGCCACAAGAAATCAAAGCCTTGTATGCCACCGCATTTGAAGTCGAGGCCACCTGGCTGGTAGAAGCGGCGGCTCGTCGCCAAAAGTGGATCGACCAAGCACAGTCTCTTAACATCTACATGGCGGGTGCCTCGGGCAAGAAGCTGGACGAGACCTACAAACTTGCCTGGCTGCGCGGCTTGAAGACCACGTACTACCTGCGCACATCCAGTGCACAACAAGTGGAGAAATCCACCGTGCAAGCTGGCTCGCACAATGCGGTGTCATCCAGTGGCGTGAGCAACAGTGGCATGAGCGCACTCGAAGCGGCTGCCGCTGCGGCACAAGCTCAGATGAATGCGATCCCTGCCACCGACATCAAGTTCTGTGGCGTGGACGATCCCACCTGCGAATCGTGCCAGTGATTTTTTGCAATTGAGCAACACAAATCAGCAACGAAGTGAAGGAACGCTTTGCGTTTCTCTTCGTTGCATTCATAATTAGCGTATTGGAAAATTTTCTATGTTGACCTGGGACGAAGAAGTCAAGCCCTCATCGCCATCACCACTAGCAAGCGGCATCACTGCCCGCTCGATGGAACTCCCACCTCTTTCTGCAGCACCTGTCTCTTCAGTGCGCACCTTGAACGATGGTGCAACAGCGCCAATAGCACCTGCGCCTTCCACGGCAGCCTCCAGCGAACGACGCGTCAATGCAGCTGACAAGCGCATCATCAACGGGCAAACCGATGTGAACCAACTGGTTCCCTTCAAGTACAAGTGGGCTTGGGAAAAATACCTCGCCACCTGTGCCAACCATTGGATGCCACAAGAAGTGAACATGACACGCGACATCGCGTTGTGGAAAGATCCCAATGGCCTGAGCGACGACGAACGCCGTTTGGTCATGCGCAACTTAGGTTTCTTTGTGACAGCCGACTCTTTGGCCGCCAACAACATTGTGCTGGGCACTTACCGCCACATCACAGCGCCCGAATGCCGTCAGTTTTTGCTGCGTCAAGCCTTTGAAGAAGCCATTCATACCCACGCTTACCAATACATCGTGGAGTCTTTGGGTCTGGACGAGTCTGAAATCTTCAATGCGTACCATGAAGTTAAGTCGATCCGGGACAAAGACGAATTCCTGATCCCGTTCATCGACGCGATCATGAATCCCAATTTCCACACCGGAACCCCTGAAACCGATCAGACGCTGCTGAAATCTTTGATTGTTTTTGCCTGCTTGATGGAGGGCTTGTTCTTCTACGTGGGCTTCACACAAATTCTGGCTTTGGGTCGTCAAAACAAAATGACGGGTGCTGCTGAACAATACCAGTACATCTTGCGCGATGAGTCGATGCACTGCAACTTTGGCATTGACCTGATCAACACCATCAAGCTCGAAAACCCACACCTGTGGACCGCAGACTTCAAAGCAGAAATCAAAGACTTGTTCATGAAAGCTGTAGAGCTTGAATACCGTTATGCCGAAGACACCATGCCTCGCGGCGTGCTGGGTTTGAATGCATCGATGTTCAAGGGTTACTTGCGCTACATTGCCAACCGTCGCGCAACGCAGATTGGCTTGGAGCAATTGTTCCCCAATGAAGAGAACCCTTTCCCCTGGATGAGCGAGATGATCGACCTCAAAAAGGAACGCAATTTCTTTGAAACCCGTGTGATCGAGTACCAATCTGGTGGTGCTCTGTCGTGGGATTGATGCCACACACACGATGACAACCCATTTGTCCGCCACACACACAAACACCCAATTCGAGGTGGGGTGTCGGACTCACTGTGTTCATGGGGTTGGACCCGGGTCCAGCGCCATGAATCGCTTCGCAGGCATCCAACAGATGCGAAGTGCTTTTCACCCAATGATCTCAACCTGATCTAGGAGAATATAAAAATGGCAACTGCAAAAAAACCGGCCGCTAAAAAGGCCCCCGCAAAGAAAGCTGTTGTGGCCAAAAAGCCCGCAGCTAAAAAAGTAGCCGCTAAAAAGCCGGCCGCAAAGAAAGTAGCAGCTAAAAAGCCAGCAGCTAAAAAAGTTGCTGCTAAGAAGCCTGTTGCTAAAAAAGTAGCCGCTAAAAAGCCAGCAGCCAAAAAAGTTGCTGCTAAGAAGCCTGTTGCTAAAAAAGCAGCCGCTAAAAAGCCAGCCGCTAAAAAAGTTGCTGCTAAAAAAGTAGCGAAAAAAGCTGCTGCTAAAAAACCAGCTGCTAAAAAGCCTGCTGCCAAGAAAGCTGCCAAAAAACCAGCCGCCAAGAAAGCTGCGAAAGCACCCGCTGCCCCTGCGCAGACGACGCTGAACCCTCAAGCTGCGTGGCCGTTCCCGACCGCCAGCAAGCCCTGATTTCACGATCAGTGGCGACGGTTCTTCCGTCAGCTCAAGCCCGAAGTCGCAAGGCTTCGGGCTTTTTCAATGTATGAATGGGTGTGATGCCATGACGTTGCCAGCACTGAGCTTTCTGCGCCCACAAAAAGATGGCGCAGTGAGGGTGGATGTGCACGTGATTCCCAATGCATCACGCACCCAACCCGATGGTGTGCACGACGGCGCTTTGCGGGTGCGCTTGCATGCCCCGCCGGTAGACGGCAAGGCCAACACAGCCTTGATGGCGTGGCTGGCAGAAGCACTCAAAATTCCTAAAAACCAAGTGACCTTGGTGCGCGGCCAAACCTCTAAGCGCAAACACTTGCAGGTCAGCGCCAGCGCCGCGGCCCATGCCCAGTGGGCCGTGTTACAGGATCAAGCGATGGCCAAGGATCCCAGGGTGTAGTTTTGCGGCCCCCGCTGGGCGATCTTGAGTGCTCCCACCTGATTGCCCAAAGCGGCACATTTCGCCAGTGACCAGCCTTGCTCCAAACCAAACAACAAAGCGCCGCGCCATGCGTCGCCACAGCCTGTGGGATCGACCACCGCCTGGGGCTTGACCGGGGGAACCCAGGTTTTTTCGCCGTCAATCCAAACCTCGCAGCCCTCGGCACCCAGCGTGACAACCAAGCCTTGAACGCGGCGGGAAATGTCTGCACTGCTCAAGCCCGTTCGGTCGCACAACATCTTGCCCTCGTAGTCATTGACGGTGACCCACGTCGATTGGTCAATGAAGTGCGCCAACTCAGCCCCGTCAAACATGGGCAGGCCCTGGCCTGGATCGAACACAAAGGGAATGTCGGCTTTCTTGAATTGCTCGGCGTGCTGCAGCATGGCGTCACGACCATCAGGCGAAATGATGCCCAACTTGACATCGCTGCGCTTTTCAATCTGCAAGGTGTGCGCCTGCATCATCGCACCGGGGTGAAAGGCCGTGATTTGGTTGTTGTCGCGGTCCGTCATGATCATGGCTTGGGCGGTGTAGGTGCCTTCAACTTGGCGCACAAACTCGGTCGCGATGCCCAAGTCTTTGAGGCGCTGAAAGTAGTCACTGCCGTCGCTTCCCAATGTCGCCATAGGCAAAGGCGTTCCGCCCAAAATTTTCAAACTGTAGGCAATGTTGCCTGCACAGCCCCCAAAGTCGCGCCGCAAAGCTGGCACCAAAAACGACACATTCAAGATGTGCAATTGCTCGGGCAAGATTTGCTCGGCAAAGCGCCCTTCAAAACTCATGATGGTGTCAAACGCAAGCGAGCCACAAATCAGCGAAGCCATATCGATACTTTCTCAATCAGGGGTAAAAAATCAAGGCATGAAAACCAGACACATGCTCACTCACTTGGGCATCTAAATCAAAACGCAGCGTGGCACGTGCATCGCGCAAAGCCGCCAGAGATTCAGGAAAGCCCATCTCTCGGACCGAGAACACGCGACGCACCACCACTTGGTCTTGCAAATCGATCAAGCTGAGCTCTAGGTAAGGTGTGGCCACCGGATGGTGCTGCGTGTTGCGCAAGCGAATTTGCAAGGCGTATCCACCTTCTGGATCTTCATTGAAGCTGGTGTTTTCAATTTGAATCGAGTGCGGCTCTTGCGGCCAGGCCACCTCGCAAGCGACAGGCGCACACAACACCTCCAGCCAAGGCTTCAAGCCCGGCTCTTCAGCCGCCAGCAGGTGTCTTTGCGACACAATGGCTTGCCAGACGAACAACAGCACCAACACGCCACAACCGATCAGCCAGAGGCTTTGAGTGCGTGCTACTGGGGCGGGCACACTGTGCGCAAAAGCGGCGGCTTGCGCCGCTGGCTTGGACGCCTCCAAGGGCATCACCACGCCATGCGCATGACCCGCTTCATCCTGCACAGGTGCAGAATTTGCAAGCGGTGGGGCTGGCGTTGGTTTTGAAGCCATGGGTGGCGAAAAATGCTGCTGGGCCTCAAACACAGCACCACAACGACCGCAACGAACCCACCCACTGGCCAAGGACAACTGCTCAGGCGACACCTTGAAAGCAGTGCTGCATTCGGGGCAGTGGGTGATATTCATCAGCAATGCGCCGTCATCAAAATCCAACCGTCTTCGCTGTCACTGACTTGTAACGCGCAGTAAGGCGCATAAGCATCGATCAGCTCTTGGGCTTGACGCTCCAAAATCCCAGCCAACACCAAATGCCCGCCCGCTTGCACATGCTGTCGCAGCAAAGGCGCGAGCACCTTGAGGGGCGTGGCCAAAATATTGGCCAGCACGGTTTGGTAAAGGCCTGTCGCTTGATCTGCAAAACCGGCATGAAGCTCAACGCGGTTGGCTTGGGCATTGAGCACCGTTGAGGTCACAGCCGCTTCATCGATATCCACGGCATCGACTTGGGTTGCCCCATGAAGCGCGGCGCCAATGGCCAAAATACCAGAACCACAGCCGTAGTCCAACACGCGCTGCTGCGAGACATCATGGGTTGCGATCCAGCGCAAACACATGCGCGTGGTCGGGTGCGTGCCGGTACCAAAAGCCAAGCCCGGGTCCAAGCGAATCACATGTGTGGCCTGCGCAGGGGGTTCATGCCACGTAGGCACAATCCAAAACTCAGGCGTGATCTCAACCGGTGCGAACTGAGATTGCGTCAAACGAACCCAATCTTGTTCGGCCACATCTTGTATCCCCAGATGCTGACACCCGACAAAGAAATCTTGTGGGGCCAGCAAACGACTGGCGTCATCGGCAGCTGCACGGTCAGTGAACAAAGCGATGATGCGTGAACGCTGCCAGCCCTCTTTGGGCGGGGGCATACCGGGCTCTCCAAACAAAGCCTGCTCGGCATCTGTTTGTGCATCAGCGTCTTCGACCGACACACTCAAAGCGGCCAAGGCATCGAGCGCATCGCACACCGCTTCCACATGCGCCTCAGGGCAAAGCAGTCGCAACTCAACCATCAGCGTTTGTGAGCGGCAAGCCACTCCTCCAAGTAGTGGATGTTGGTGCCACCCGCCATGAACTTGGCATCCACCATCAACTCGCGATGCAATGGCACGTTGGTGCTGATGCCCTCGACCAAGGTTTCATCCAAGGCGGTGCGCATGCGTGCCAAGGCTTGTTCACGGGTGTCGCCGTAGACAATGATTTTGCCAATCATCGAGTCGTAGTTGGGCGGTACAAAGTAGTTGGTGTAGGCGTGCGAATCCACCCGCACACCAGGGCCACCGGGCGCGTGCCACATGGTGATGCGTCCAGGGGACGGGGTGAACTTGAAGGGATCTTCGGCATTGATGCGGCATTCAATCGAGTGACCACGGATCACGATGTCACGCTGTGTGAAGGGCAATTTCAAACCCGCAGCCACCATGATTTGCGTCTTGACGATGTCGATGCCCGTGATGTACTCGGTCACGGGGTGCTCCACCTGAACCCGGGTGTTCATCTCAATGAAATAGAACTCACCGTTTTCGTACAAGAACTCAAAAGTACCCGCTCCGCGATAACCGATCCTTTTGCAAGCTGCGGCACAACGCTCCCCAACTTTATCAATCAGCTTGCGTGGAATGCCAGGGGCAGGCGCTTCTTCAATCACCTTTTGATGGCGACGCTGCATGGAGCAATCACGCTCACCCAAGTACACCGCATTTTTGAACTTGTCAGCCAAAATTTGAATTTCGACGTGGCGCGGGTTTTGGAGAAACTTCTCCATGTAAACAGCCGGATTGCCAAATGCAGCACCCGCTTCAGCCTTGGTCATTTGCACCGCATTGATCAGCGCCGCTTCGGTGTGCACCACACGCATGCCGCGCCCACCGCCGCCGCCGGCGGCCTTGATGATCACGGGATACCCCACGGTCTTGGCGATGCGACGAATTTGGGCCGGGTCATCAGGCAGTTCACCCTCAGAGCCTGGCACACATGGAACTCCGGCTTTGATCATGGCTTGCTTGGCAGAGACCTTGTCACCCATGATGCGGATCGACTCGGGCGTGGGGCCAATGAATTGAAAACCGCTTTTCTCGACCCGCTCGGCAAAGTCTGCGTTTTCGCTCAAGAAGCCATAGCCTGGGTGAATGGCCTCGGCGTCTGTGACTTCAGCGGCCGCAATGATGGCCGGCATATTCAGGTAACTCAGGGAAGAGGCTGCCGGGCCAATGCACACGGCTTCGTCGGCCAATTTCACGTATTTGGCTTCTCGATCTGCTTCAGAATACACCATCACCGCTTGCACACCCATTTCGCGACAAGCGCGCTGGATGCGCAAGGCGATTTCGCCACGGTTGGCGATCAGAATTTTTTTGAACATGAAAACTTCGCCCGTTACTCGATCACCAACAAAGGTGCGCCATATTCCACAGCCTGCCCGTTTTGAGCCAAGATTTGTGTGATGGTGCCGGATTTGTCAGCCTCGATCTCGTTCAAAATCTTCATCGCCTCAATGATGCAAATGGTCTCGCCCTCTTTGACTTGGCTGCCAATTTCCACAAAAGCTTTGGAGCCCGGGCTCGATGAACGGTAGAAAGTTCCCACCATGGGGGACTTGACCGTGTGACCCGCCGGAACAACGGGTTCGGCCACCACGGCCACGGGCGCTGCGGTCGCCACAGGGGCAGGCGCCGCGGCCACAGGCGCAGCGACAGAAGCCATCACAGCCACAGGAGTTGGAGCACTCTTGACAATGCGAACCTTGCCTTCAGCCTCGGTGATTTCGAGTTCAGAGACATTCGAGTCCGAGACCAAGTCAATCAAGGTCTTGAGTTTTCTCAAATCCATAACTACATCCTATTTGTTGCGAAAGATCCCTGAATTTACACTAAAAATCGCATTTCAGACCCAGCTTTTCAGGTCATCGTCGCTTAATTTACCAACTTTTCGATATTTCAACGCCCCCAAAGGCGTCAACACCACCGTGAAGGGCAAGCTGCCCTCCACATTCCCCAGCAACTGCCCCAACTCGGTCCCGCCAAAACCGGCCAATCCGATCGGATAACTGACCGGGGACTGCCCCAAGAATCGACGCACGGGCGTCGGTTGGTCAATCGCCAAACCTATCACTTGCCAACCTTTGGATGAATTTTGTTGAAAGAAGCGATCCAATAACGGCATTTCCTCCACACAGGGTGGACACCACGTCGCCCAAAAGTTGATCACCACCGCCCCCCCTTGAAAGCGAGACAACTTCAGCAACTCTCCGGAGGGCGTGTCAAACTCGCTGGCCCACAAGCGCTCTAAGACCAAGGGCGAGAGCGCATTCTCGCGCTGGCGCTGCCAAGCCACCCCAGCCCCCGTCAAAACGGCCGCGGCAGCCACACCGGCATACAAAGCTCGACGGCGCGATGTGTTCATCGTCATTCAATTTCCCCTATCAATCTCTTTAATGCGGCCAAGTCACCTCGGTTGCTACGTCCGTTCGCATCCGGTTTCAACGCGCCACGCAAGTCGTCGTGGTCGTACACCATCAAATGCACACAGGTTCGCTGGTTCAATCCTGGGGCTGTAGCCAAAACACTCAGTGCGTCCACCGTTTCACCATGAAAGCCCTGGACGGTGCTGACCTCGTAGCGCACCTGATGGTCGATCAGTCGAATTTCTGCTGATTTGGAGTCATCGCAAAACAATTGCAGGTAAATGTCGGACAAAGCGGTGGCCGTACCCCGCCACACGGCGCCGCTGAGATACGGACGAAATTCAGCCAATCGCGTCATCCACACCAAGGCGAGTTGCCGCAGGGCCAATAGCTCGCCAGCTTGTGTCTGCGCACAAAACACCTCGATGTAGTCGCGCACCTCGTCTTCCACCACATCGTTGCCAGGCAAGGCTGTGCGGGCAGGTAAACCCATTTGCTTGACGGCTCTGCGTTTGGCCACACCGTACTCCAAACCTTCTTCCACCACCATGCGGGCTGCGGTTGCGGCGATTTCTTGCGACAGACTGTTCATAAGTGGCCCATTGTCCCCCACCTAAAATCCCCCCATGCACATACACATCTTAGGAATCTGCGGCACCTTCATGGGCGGTCTGGCCGCCCTGGCGCGAGAAGCTGGCCACCAAGTCACGGGCTGCGACGCCGGCGTTTACCCTCCCATGAGCGACCAACTGCGCAGCCTGGGCATCGAGCTGATCGAGGGATTTGATGTCGACCAAATGCGTCTCAAGCCCGATGTCTATGTGATCGGCAACGTGGTGTCTCGGGCACGGCTGGCGGATGGAACGCCGAAATTTCCGCTGATGGAAGCGATCTTGGAGCAGGGTGCGTCCTACACCAGCGGTCCCCAATGGTTGGCAGAGCAGGTGTTGCACCACCCAGATCAGCCCCGCCATGTGCTGGCCGTGGCTGGCACGCACGGCAAAACCACCACCACCTCGATGCTGGCTTGGATGCTTCAAGCGGCGGGACTGGAGCCCGGCTTCTTGGTGGGGGGCGTGCCCCTGAACTTTGGCACATCGGCCCGGCTGGGCCGTCTGAGCCCTCCCAAAGATGTTGCAGCGCAGCGACGCACGCCCTTCGTGATCGAAGCCGACGAGTACGACACAGCCTTCTTTGACAAGCGCAGCAAGTTTGTGCACTACCGGCCGCGCACTGCCATTTTGAACAACCTCGAGTTCGACCACGCCGACATCTTTGACAACCTCGCAGCCATCGAGCGCCAGTTCCATCACCTCGTGCGCACGGTCCCACCCAGCGGCCGAGTGGTGGTCAATGCCGACGAAGAAAGCTTAAGCCGCGTGCTGTCTCAAGGCTGCTGGAGCGAAGTGGCCCAATTTGGCGCGCACGCCAGCCAACTGGCATCCATGGGGTGGTCGATTCAAGGCGAACCCGACAGTTTTGGGGTACTGCGCCATGGCCAAGAAGTCGCTCGGGTGCAATGGGGCATCAGCGGCGTGCACAACCAACTCAACGCCTTGGCGGCAATTGCTGCGGCTGAGCATTTGGGGGTGTCACCTGCGCAAGCCGCTGCCTCGCTCAGCGATTTCCAAAATGTGCGTCGGCGCATGGAAGTGCGCGGACGCATTGCGCGCGCAGGCGCAGACATCACGGTTTACGACGACTTTGCCCACCACCCCAGCGCCATTCGCACCACCGTCGATGGCTTGCGCCGCCAAGTCGGGCCCAAGGCGCGCATCTTGGCGGTCTTTGAGCCGCGCAGCAACACCATGAAGCTGGGCACCATGAAGTCCCAACTGCCTTGGAGCTTGGAAGATGCCAACCTGGCTTTTTGTCACTCCGGGGGCTTGGATTGGGATGCCGCAGCTGCGCTGCAACCTATGGGTGAGCGCGCTCATATAGGTGCTAGCGTGGACGAAGTGATCGCCCAGGTGGTCGCCGCTGCCCAGGCTGGCGACCACGTGCTGTGCATGAGCAACGGTGGGTTTGGTGGCATCCACGCCAAGCTCTTGGCCGCGTTGACGCAATGACGGGCCACACGATGTGGCCCTGTGTTGCTCAACGCTTGCGACGCGCAGCCACAGCGTGCGACAACACGTCCAAAGACGCCACCGAGTCATTCCAATCGAGACACGCATCGGTGATGCTCTTGCCGTATTCCAGTTGAGACACATCGTCCTTGCCGGGCGTGAATTTTTGTGCCCCCCCCAGAATATGACTCTCAATCATCACCCCAAACACCTGGTGTGAACCGCCACTGATTTGCTCTGCAATGTCGCGCGCCACCACCAGCTGACGCTCGTGTTGCTTGCTGCTGTTGGCGTGGCTGCAATCGATCATCAAACTGGCAGGCAACTTGGCCTTGACCAACTCTTCGCAGGCCGCGGTCACACTGGCCGCATCGTAGTTAGGCGCTTTGCCACCGCGCAAAATCACATGGCAATCTTTGTTGCCCTTGGTTTGCACAATCGCCACTTGGCCATTTTTATGGACCGACAAAAAGTGGTGCGCGCCAGCGGCTGCTTGAATCGCATCGGTCGCGATTTTGATGTTGCCGTCCGTGCCGTTCTTGAAACCGATCGGGGCAGAAATGCCAGACGCCAATTCGCGATGCACTTGGCTCTCGGTCGTGCGCGCACCAATCGCGCCCCACGAAATCAGGTCGCCGATGTATTGCGGACTGATGGCATCCAAAAACTCGCTGCCAGCAGGCAAGCCCAGACGGTTGATTTCAATCAAGAGTTGCCGTGCAATGCGCAAGCCCTCGTCGATGCGGTAGCTCTCGTCCAAGTACGGGTCATTGATCAAGCCCTTCCAACCCACCGTGGTGCGTGGTTTTTCAAAGTAAACACGCATCACCAGCTCAAGCGTGTCGGCATACTTTTCACGCAAAGGTTGCAAGCGACGTGCGTAGTCAATCGCCGCCGCAGGGTCGTGAATGGAACACGGCCCAATCACCACCAGGAGCCGGTCATCGCGGCCGTGCATGATGTTGTGAATGGTCTTGCGGGTGTGGGTGATCAGCTTCTCCACAGGGGTTCCCTGAATCGGGAAGAAGCGAATCAAATGTTCGGGCGGAGGCAGCACGGTGATGTCCTTGATACGTTGATCGTCGGTTTGACTGGTGTTTTCAACGTGGCTTGGATAAGCGGTGTGGGGTTTCATGGTCTCGTCCTGAAGTTTGAAAGCAAAAAAATTAGGCCAAAAAAAACCGCCGGGGTTGCGGCGGTTGGTTGGGGAGTTCAGAGCGTTTGTTTCAAGTACGTTCAGATCTCTCGACCGCCGTTGGGGCGTGAGATAAAAAAGTAAGCAAAATAAAAACGTGTAGAACCCATGGCTTGAAATATAGCACAGGGTTTAGGCTGTCCCGCCCACCGTCAAGCCATCGATGCGCAAGGTAGGTTGACCCACCCCCACTGGCACGCTTTGCCCCTCTTTGCCGCAGGTGCCCACGCCGCTGTCGAGCGCCATGTCGTTGCCGATCAAGCTCACACGGGTCAAGGCATCGGGGCCATTGCCCACCAAGGTGGCGCCTTTGACCGGGTATTGGATTTTGCCGTTCTCCACCCAATACGCTTGCGAGGTGGAAAACACAAACTTGCCCGACGTGATGTCGACTTGGCCACCACCAAAGTTCACCGCGTACAAACCCTTTTTCAGACTGGCCACAATTTCTTGGGGGTCTTTGTCGCCGCCCAGCATGTAGGTGTTGGTCATGCGCGGCATGGGCACATGGGCATAGCTCTCGCGACGGCCGTTGCCCGTGGGCTTCACACCCATCAAGCGCGCATTCATGCTGTCTTGGATGTAGCCCTTCAAAATGCCGTCTTCAATCAACACATTGCGTTGGCTGGCGTGTCCTTCGTCGTCCACATTCAGCGATCCGCGACGGTCGGGCAAGGTGCCGTCGTCCAACACCGTCACCCCTTTGGCGGCCACCCGTTGGCCGATGCGGCCGCTGAAAGCGCTCGAGCCCTTGCGGTTGAAGTCACCTTCCAGGCCGTGTCCAATCGCCTCGTGCAACAAAATGCCTGGCCATCCAGAACCCAGCACCACACTCATCTCCCCGGCAGGGGCAGGCCGCGCTTCCAAGTTCACCAAGGCAGCTTTGACGGCTTCGTCCACATAGCTCTGAGCCAACGCATCGTCAAAATGGTCCAAACCAAAACGACCTCCACCGCCGCCAGAGCCCATTTCACGGCGGCCGTTTTGTTCCGCAATCACCGTCACACTCAGCCGCACCAAGGGGCGCACATCGGCGGCCAAAGTGCCGTCAGCGCGCACCACCATCACCACGTCGTACTCGCTGGCCAAACCGGCCATCACTTGTGACACACGCGGGTCTTTGGCGCGTGCCATCTTTTCCACCCGTCCCAACAGCGCCACCTTTTGGGTGCTGTCGAGTGAGGCAATCGGGTCGAGGTCGCGGTAGAGCGAACGGCTGGAGGCCACGCGCCGTGAAGGCACTTTGACCCGCCCGCCCTTGGATGCCGCCGCAATGGTGCGCACCGTGCGGGCAGCATCCAACAACGACGCTTCAGAAATGTCATCGGAATAAGCAAATGCTGTTTTTTCACCGCTCACCGCGCGAACGCCCACGCCCTGGTCAATGCTGAAAGAGCCGGTTTTGACAATGCCTTCTTCCAAACTCCAGCCTTCTGAGCGGGTGTACTGAAAATACAAATCGGCGTCATCGACTTTGTGAGCCCGAATCTCGGCCAAGGTGCGGGTGAGGTGAGACTCGTCCAAACCAAAGGGCTCAAGCAACAAGCTTTGGGCAATGGCCAAACGTTCAAGGGTGGGTTCGCGTGAAATCATGGCGCGATTGTAGGAGTCACCCAACAACCCCTGGCTCCAAAGGTTGTGGCGCCGCCAAGCTCAGGACTGCACCAACTGTTTGGCCTTGGCCACCGACATCAAAATGCCCAGCCCCAGCCCTAAGGTCACCATGGCTGTGCCGCCATAGCTGATGAACGGCAAAGGCACGCCCACCACCGGCAAGATGCCGCTCACCATGCCCATGTTGACAAAGGCATAGACAAAAAAGCTCAGGGTGATGCTGCCTGCCAACAAACGGGCAAACAAAGTGGGGCCCTCGACCGCAATGGCCAAACCCCGCAAGATCAAAAAGACAAAGCTGCCAATCAGCAGCAAATTGCCCACCAAGCCGAACTCTTCGCCAAAAGCGGCAAACACAAAGTCGGTGGTGCGCTCAGGAATAAAGTCCAAATGGGTTTGGGTGCCCTGCATGAAACCCTTGCCCCAAAACCCACCAGAGCCAATGGCAATCATGCCTTGGATGATGTGAAAGCCTTTGCCCAAAGGGTCGCGGGTTGGGTCCAGCAAGGTGCAAATGCGTTGCTGTTGGTAGTCGTGCAGCAGTGGCCAGCGGAAACCATCGGCGCACAAAGTAGGTTCAAACACCACAATCAGCACCACCCCCACCAAGCCGAGCAAGATGGGCGGAACAATCAAGTACCAGCTCAAGCCGGCAAAGAAAATCACCGCCAAGCCCGCCGACAGTACCAAAATGGCCGTGCCCAAATCGGGCTGCTTGACGATCAACGCCAAGGGCACGATCAACAACAGACTCGCCACGAAGAAGTCCAGCGGACGCAACTGACCTTCGCGCTTTTGGAACCACCAAGCCAGCATCAAGGGCATGGCGATCTTCATGATCTCGCTGGGCTGAATGATCACCCCCACATTCAACCAACGCCGTGCCCCCTTCTTGGTCAAGCCAAACAGCGCCACGGCCACCAGCAAAGCCACACCGATGGTGTAGAGCGGCACAGCCAAAGCCATCAAGCGCTGGGGCGGCACCTGCGCCACCATGAACATGATGAAACCGGCCAACAACATGTTGCGGCCATGATCCACAAACCGCGCACCGTTGGCAAAGCCCGACGAATACATGATCAACAGGCCTGCGCATGCCAACAAGAAAACACCAAACGCCAACGGACCGTCAAAGCCCTTGAGCAGGGGCGTCAGGCGTTGTCGCAGGCTGGGGTTTTGGAGGGTGTTGGACATCTCCCGCGATTATCCCTCGAGCCGTCCACTGCTAGCATGAGCGCATGGTCACCACCCACTTGCTCTACCTGCACGGTTTCCGCTCGTCGCCCCAATCCACCAAAGCCCGCCAAATGGCGACGTTGATGGCCGAGCGTTTTGCGCAGGTGCAGTGGTGGTGTCCGCAGTTGCCGCCCTCGCCACAAGCGGCTGGCGCATTGATTGCGCAGGGCACCGCCCACTGGCCCGCAGACACCTCGGGCGTGATTGGTTCTTCGCTGGGCGGGTTTTACGCCACCTGGATCGCCGTCCAGCGCGGCTGGCGTGCGGTCTTGCTCAACCCCGCGGTGGACCCGGCGCGCGACTTGAGCCGCTACATCGGCGAGCAAAGCAGCTGGCACGACCCCCAAGAGCTTTTTTTCTTCGCCCCCGAATTTGTGGACGAACTGCGTGCCTTGGCCGTCGGCCCCCTTGCACAACCCGAACGCTTCATGACGCTGATTGCCAAGGGTGATGAGGTGCTCGATTGGCGCGAAATGACCGCCCGCTATACAGGCGCACAGCAAACCGTGCTCGAAGGCGGTGACCACGCCTTGAGCGACTTTGAGCAACACATCCCCACGGTATTGGCCTTTCTCGGCCTGTCTTAATTCAACGCCACGTTGAGCCGCGGCAGCGGGCAGCGGTGCAAGGCAGGCATGGGACAATCGCACCCATGTACGCATTGTTTGAAGAAGCTGGCAAATTCCAGACCGGTCGGGTGCTGTCCGAAGCAGAGAGCTCGGCCCAAATTGAGCTGGAATCCGGCAAACGGGTGAAGGTCAAGGCAGCTCAGCTGCTGCTCAAGTTCGACAAGCCCTCGCCCGCTGAGCTGATGCGCGAGGCACAGGCCTTGAGCGCCACCATCGAGCTGGACTTGGCCTGGGAGTTCGCCCCCGAAGACGAATTTGGCTTTGCCGATTTGGCGCGCGAATATTTCAGCGCCCAAGCCACGCTGACCGAACAAACCGCTGCCCTGCTGCGTCTGTTTGAAGCGCCCCATTACTTTCGTCGCGCAGGCAAAGGCCGCTTCAAAAAGGCCTCGGCCGAAGTGATCCAGCAAGCCCTGGCTGCGATCGAGAAGAAAAAACAAATCCAAGAGCAAATCAACAGCTGGGCCCAAGCCTTGGCGCAAGGGCAGTGCCCAGAGCCCATTCAAGCCCAGCTCTACAAGATTTTGTTCAAGCCCGACAAAAACGCGCCCGAATACAAAGCCGTGGTCGACGCCGCACGCGCCACCCAGACCGCGCCGCTGGCCCTGCTGCAACAAGCCGGTGCCATCACATCGGCCTACCAGTTCCACTGGCAGCGCTTCTTGTTCGACAACTTTCCCAAAGGCACGGGCTTCGCCCCCCTGCAAGCCCCTGCGATTGCCGACGAACTGCCCTTGGCCCAGGTGCAGGCCTATTCGATCGACGACTCCCAAACCACCGAGATCGACGACGCCTTGTCGGTGCAGGGCTTGGGCACGGGGCAAGTCACACTGGGCGTTCACATCGCGGCACCCGGCTTGGCATTGAAGCCGGGCGACGCCATCGACCAATTGGGTCGCCAGCGCTTGTCCACGGTGTACATGCCGGGCTACAAAGTCACCATGCTGCCCGATGCGGTGGTGCAAACCTACACCCTGCAAGAGGGGCGCGACTGCCCGGCGGTGTCGCTGTACGTCACCTTTGACGAAAGCACTTTGGGTATTGAACACACCGAAACACGCTTGGAGCGCGTGCCGATTGCGGCCAACTTGCGTCACGACCAGCTGGACGCCATCGTCACCGAAGCCTGGCTCAACGACGCCAGCTTCCAGCACGCCACTGGCACACCAGAACCCGCCATGCCGCGCGCGCAACTGGCGTTTTTGTTCCGCTTGGCCCAACACCTCAAAGCCCAGCGCGAGGTGGTGCGCGGCAAGCCCGAAAACTTCAACCGGCCCGACTACAACTTCCGACTCGTGGCCAGTGCGGACGCAGAGCAAGACCCTAAAAGTGGACTCGCACCCACGGGCCATGAACAGGTGCAAATCAGCGTGCGCCAGCGCGGCGCGCCACTCGACCTGATGGTGGCCGAAGCCATGATTCTGGCCAACAGCACCTGGGGCAACTGGATGAACGAGTTGGGCGTGCCCGGCATCTACCGCAGCCAAGCCAGCCTGTTGCCCGGCGTCAAAGTGCGCATGGGCACCAAAGCCCTGCCCCACGCCGGCATTGGCGTGCCCAGCTATGCCTGGAGCACCTCGCCCCTGCGCCGCTACACCGACTTGGTCAACCAATGGCAAATCATTGCTTGCGCCAAACATGGCAACACCGCAGCCTTGGCTGCACCGTTCAAGCCCAAAGATGCCGAGTTGTTCTCCATCATCTCGGCCTTTGACGGCGCCTACAGCGCCTACAACGGCTACCAAGCCGGCATGGAACGCTTTTGGACGCTGCAGTTCCTCAAGCAACACCACATCACCGAGCTCACCGCCACGGTGTTCAAAACCTTCCCGGGCCAGCCGCCCATGGCGCGCGCCGACACCCTGCCACTGGTCTTGCCGGTCCTGGGCAACAGTGAGCTGCAGCGGGGTGCGCGCGTGCAGTTGCGCTTGAGTGCGATCGACGACATCACCCTGGACATCAGCGGCCAGTTCATGGCCTTACTGGACGCGGACCAGCCCCAAGGCACCGACAGCACCGAGCCCGCTGAAGAAGAAGACGACAGCGCAAGCGCCGGACCCATCGCCATCGCGGTAGACATGGACGAT
The DNA here is from genome assembly GCA_903892175.1 of uncultured Burkholderiales bacterium. GTDB lineage: Bacteria > Pseudomonadota > Gammaproteobacteria > Burkholderiales > Burkholderiaceae_C > Limnohabitans. The sequence continues at coordinate 20,592 of CAITHK010000230.1, forward strand.
GCACCGGCTGCGGAGGTCAACCCAGCGTGAGCGTGTTGCAGCGCGTCACCCGTTTGCAATGGGCCTTGGCCATTTCATTGGGCGTGCACGCGGCTGTGCTGAGCTTGCGCATTGCGGCGCCTGCGCAGTTTGATCGCTTGTTCAAAGACACCCCACTCGACGTGATCTTGGTCAACACGCGGCTGGTGTCTGTGGCGCCCGACAAGGCCCAAGCTTTGGCCCAAACTCAGTTGGCGGGCGGTGGCGAACAACGCAGCGGACGTGCAGCGTCGCCCCTGCCTTCGGCCGCCACCACCACCGCAGGCGACAGTGCAGACGCCATGCAAAAGCAAATGGCCTCGCTGCAAAAACAACAGGCCTTGCTGTTGGCACAGGTGAAAGACTTGTTGGCCCAACTGCCCCCACCGCAACCCAAAAAAGCCGACCCCGCCCAAGAGGTGCTGGAAGAAAAACGCCGGCAACTGCTCAAGCTGTTGGCCGAGATTGAGCAACGCATCGACCAAGACAACGCGCGCCCGCGCAAGCACTACATCAGCCCCGCCACACGGGAAGTGGCTTATGCCCAGTACTACGATGCCCTGCGGCGCAAGATTGAAGAGCGCGGCACCCTGTACTTCCCCGAGCGCGGCGGGCAAAAACTCTACGGTGAACTCACCATGGTCATCACCGTCAACACCGACGGACGTGTGCTGAGCACCGAAGTGGTCCAAGGCTCTGGCCAGGCGGACTTGGACCGTCGCGCCCAAGCCATTGCCACCAGCGCCGGGCCTTTTGGCAACTTCACCACGGCCATGCGCAAACAAGCCGATCAACTGGCCGTTGTCTCACGCTTCATTTTCAGCCGCGACAACACCTTGCAAACACGCGGTGGGGACGGCGCACCGTGATCAAGCTCTCTCGCACCTCCCCCTTGTGGCGCTGGCTGTTGCTGGTGCTCGTGGCGTGGCTGGGCTTGCAAGTTTTTTTCTTGGCGCGCATTGCGCTGATGGCGCGCTTGGCACCCGAATCCACAGCCTTTGAGCGCTCCGAAACCTGGCGCATCGTGACCGCCCAAGGGCATTTGCCTTGGCGTCAAGACTGGGTGCCCTACACCAACATCTCTAACCACCTCAAGCGCGCGGTGATCGTGTCAGAAGACGACATCTTTGCCCAACACGACGGCGTGCAGTGGGACGCGATTGAAAAAGCCTGGGCCAAAAATGCCAAAGCACAGCTGCAAGCCAGTCGCGCCGCCGCCCCCACCTCACGCCCGCCCAAAGTGGTGGGCGGCTCCACCATCACCCAACAGCTGGCCAAAAATTTGTTTCTCTCTGGCGAGCGCACCTTGCTGCGCAAGGGCCAAGAATTTGTGCTGACCTTGATGCTCGAAGCCGTGCTCGACAAACGGCGCATCCTGGAGATCTACCTCAACCATGTGGAATGGGGCGAAGGCATCTTCGGTGCCGAAGCCGCTGCGCAGCATTACTTTCGCAAGCCAGCCGCGCAACTGTCCCCGTGGGAAGCCGCCCGCTTGGCCGTCATGCTGCCACGCCCCAAGTACTACCAAAAATTCCCGCAGTCCGAGTACCTTGCAGGCCGCACCGCCATCATCGTGGCCCGCATGGGCGGCGCACAACTGCCTTGAACGAGCATGCGCATCCTTGGCATTGACCCCGGCTTACGCACCACAGGTTTTGGGGTGGTGGAAAAAGACGGCCAGCAACTGCATTACATCGCCAGCGGCACCATCCGCACCGACAAGCAAGTGCAAGGCAACTTGCCTGAGCGCCTCAAGGTGTTGTTCGATGGCATCCACGAAGTGGTGGCGCGCTACCAACCCGAGTCTTCGGCGGTTGAAATCGTCTTCGTCAACGTCAACCCGCAAGCCACCTTGCTGCTGGGCCAGGCACGTGGTGCATGCGTCACGGCTTTGGTGACCTGCAACCTGCCGGTGGCCGAATACACCGCCTTGCAGATGAAACAAGCTGTGGCCGGTCACGGCCTGGCCAAGAAGGCACAGGTGCAAGAGATGGTCAAACGGTTGTTGAATCTGCCCGGCTTGCCCGGCCCCGATGCTGCCGATGCCCTAGGGCTGGCCATCACCCACGCCCATGCAGGGCACTCAATGGCACGCTTGGCAGCCGCCACAGGTTTGGCGCGCACCACCTCGGGCATGTACAAAGCTGGACGCAGTCGCTGAGCGGTCTGCGATTGCTAGCACTTCGCCAAGCGCTGTGTCACAGCGCTCAAGCCACATCGTTTTCTAGTAACAAGCGCACATAACGCGTGTAAGGCATACCTTGCGCTTGCGCTTTGAGCTTGAGTGCATCCAATCATTTCTGAGGCAATCGCATGTTCAGCGCCGCCGCCTTGGGCTCAAATTCGAACCGCGTGGCATTGAAGCCCGACAGATCGTATTGCGACACATCGGCCTTCGCCACAAACTGCTCGGCTTGCGCGTCGGTTTTGAGCGATGGCATGGGTTGGGTCTTAGCTTTGGTTTTCATAATGAGCGATCTCCTTGGCGTGCATGTAACGGGCGCTGATACACACGTGGGCCAGTTGCCATCGTCCCAGTCAAAACTTGACACTTTCATGCACAGTTCATACACATTTTTTACACATTTGCATGCGTAAATTTTAGGCGAGCCGCCTCAGGTGATGTGACTTTGAGACCGCCCCAGCGGGGAATATTCACCAAGCAGGCGCCAACTGAGCCAAACCCGGCGGCGCTTTGCGCGCGTCTTCAAACGTCACCACCTCGTAGGCGTCGGGGCGGCTCAAGAGTTCACGCAGCAGCTTGTTGTTCATGGCGTGGCCTGAACGAAACGCCGAATAAGCGGCCAACAAGGGCTTGCCAATCAAATACAAGTCGCCCATCGCGTCCAAGATTTTGTGTTTCACAAACTCGTCGTCGTAGCGCAGCCCGTCGCTGTTCAAGACCTTGTAGTCGTCCATCACGATGGCGTTGTCCAAACCACCCCCTAAGGCCAGGCCATTGGCACGCATCATCTCCACATCGCGTGTGAAGCCAAAGGTGCGGGCGCGCGCAATGTCGCGCACATAGCTACCAGTGTCCATGTCAAACACCACCCGTTGACCGGTGGAGTCCACCGCCGGGTGGTGAAAGTCAATCTCAAAGCTCAGCTTGTAACCATGGTGTGGGTCTAAGCGGGCCCACTTCACGTTGGCGCCCTCGCCCTCACGCACTTCCACCGGCTGGGTAACACGGATGAACCGCTTGGGAGCGTTTTGCTCCACGATGCCCGCGCTTTGCAACAAAAACACAAACGACGAGGCCGAGCCATCCAAGATGGGCACCTCTTCGGCCGTGATGTCGATGTACAGGTTATCCAACCCCAAGCCTGCACACGCCGACATCAAGTGCTCCACCGTGAACACTTTGGCCCCCGCATTGGAGATGGTGGACGCCAGACGCGTGTCCGTCACCGCCACAGCGCTGATGGGAATGTCCACCGGCAAGGGCAAATCGACACGACGAAACACAATGCCCGTCTCAGGTTGCGCCGGGCGCAGGGTCAGCTCCACACGCTGACCGCTGTGCAGGCCGACACCCACCGCTTTGGTGAGAGATTGAAGGGTTCGTTGTTTCAGCACGGGAACAATTTTACCGAGCCCCCTGTGCAGGGGGCGGGGTTTGTTTCAATGGCCTTGATAGAAACTTTGAAACGCTCAGTCCGCTTGCTTGCGCAAGAAGGCTGGAATTTCGTAGTCGTCCATGCCTCCCGACGACAGCGCGTCCACCTTGGCTGCAGCCTGGGTGCGGTTGGTGCGCCACACGCTGGGCACGGCCATGTTGGCGTAGTCGTGTTGCGTGGCCGCAGGTGCTGCCCCCACACCCAAACCAGCGGCCAGACCCGACAGCCCCGCACTGGCGGCCGCCAACACGCCAGCAGGCGAGGCGTTGTTGGCATGCATGGGCAAGCCCACGCCGTCGGTGCCTGTGCGCAACACTTGCAAGCGAGGGGCCGCACTACGGCCACCGGCCAAGCCCGTGGCCACCACGGTGACGCGAATCTGGTCGCCCAGGTTCTCGTCGTAGGCCGTGCCGTAAATCACGTGCGCTTCGGGCGAGGCGAACTTGCGAATGGTGTTCATGGCTTCGCGCGACTCCGACAACTTCAAGGCACCTTTGGCTGCGGTGATCAGCACCAACACGCCCTTGGCACCCGACATGTCCACGCCTTCGAGCAGCGGGCAAGCCACGGCTTGTTCGGCGGCGATGCGCGCGCGGTCTGGGCCGTTGGCCACGGCCGTGCCCATCATGGCTTTGCCGGTTTCGCTCATCACGGTGCGCACGTCTTCAAAGTCGACGTTCACCAGCGCTTCCACGTTGATGATTTCTGCAATGCCACCGACCGAGTTTTTCAACACATCGTTGGCAAACGCAAAGGCTTCGTCTTGGCTGGCGTCGTCGCCCAGCACATCCATCAGCTTTTCGTTGAGCACCACAATCAGTGAGTCCACGTTGGCTTCGAGTTCTGCCAAACCCGTTTCAGCATTGGCCATGCGACGGCTGCCTTCAAAATCGAACGGCTTGGTCACCACGCCCACGGTCAAGATGCCCATCTCACGCGCCACCCGCGCCACCACGGGGGCTGCACCCGTGCCCGTGCCGCCGCCCATGCCAGCTGTCACGAACAACATGTTGGTGCCTTCCAGCGCCATGCGGATGTCGTCAATCGCCGCCTCAGCCGCTTCACGGCCGCGCTCTGGCTTGCTGCCAGCGCCCAAGCCCGTGGAGCCGAGCTGAATCACGCGGTGCGCATTGCTCACGCGCAAGGCCTGTGCATCGGTGTTGGCCGACACGAACTCTACGCCTTGCACGCCCGAGCTGATCATGTGTTCGACCGCGTTGCCGCCGCCACCGCCCACGCCAATGACCTTGATTTGGGTGCCTGAGTTGAATGCTTCAACTTCGATCATTTCGATGCTCATGTTGTTTCTCCTGTCGATCTAAAAATTTGCAGTTGCCTTGAATTCGTTTTTTGCTTGTTGTGGTGCATCTCGCCCCTTTCAAGTGGGCGGTGCGTGCGCAGCACCAGGTCGCCAGCGTCGACCACGGTGCCCAGGCGGCGGACTGCCGCGGGCCAGATAAAGCAATGAGATAGGGATCATGGTTAAAAGTTCCCCACGAACCAGTCTTTGATGCGGTCCATGGCCGATTTGACCGAACCACTCTTTTGCGACACCTTGACACCGCGCATGCGGTCGATGCCCGCTTCTTCGAGCAAACCCATCACCGTGGCGGCGCGGGGCTGCGAGACCATGTCGGCCAAGGCGCTGCTGTACTGCGGAATGCCGCGACGCACAGGCTTCAAGAAAATGTCTTCGCCCAACTCCACCATGCCCGGCATGACCGCGCTGCCCCCGGTCAACACAATGCCCGATGACAACACCTCCTCGTAGCCCGACTCACGGATGACTTGTTGCACCAGCGAGAAAATTTCTTCCACCCGTGGCTCGATCACACCTGCCAAGGCTTGCCGACTCAACATGCGCGGCGCACGGTCACCCAAGCCTGGCACTTCAACCTGCACATCGGGATCGGCCAACAACTGCTTGGCAAAGCCGGACTCGACCTTGATGTCTTCGGCATCTTTGGTGGGCGTGCGCAAGGCCATGGCAATGTCACTGGTGATCAAGTCACCGGCGATGGGGATGACTGCGGTGTGGCGGATGGCACCGTTGGTGAAGATGGCCACATCGGTGGTGCCCGCGCCAATGTCCACCAAGGCCACGCCCAATTCGCGTTCGTCATCGGTCAACACCGACAGGCTGGAGGCCAAGGGGTTCAACATCAAACGGTCCACATCCAAGCCACAGCGACGCACGCACTTGATGATGTTTTCTGCCGCGCTTTGCGCGCCCGTCACGATGTGCACCTTGGCTTCCAGGCGGATGCCGCTCATGCCAATCGGTTCACGCACATCTTGGTTGTCGATCACAAACTCTTGCGGTTGCACCAGCAACAAGCGCTGGTCGGTCGAGATGTTGATGGCCTTGGCAGTTTCCACCACACGCGCCACGTCAGCAGCGGTGACTTCTTTGTCTTTGACAGCCACCATGCCCGTGGAGTTGATGCCACGGATGTGGCTGCCCGTGATGCCGGTGTAGACCCGCGTGATCTTGCAGTCGGCCATCAGCTCGGCCTCTTTCAAGGCCTGCTGAATGCTTTGCACCGTGGCGTCGATGTTCACCACCACGCCGCGTTTGAGGCCGTTGCTCGGCGCCACGCCCAGGCCTGCGAGTTTGAGCTCACCGCCAGGCATGACTTCGGCCACGACCACCATGACCTTGGCTGTGCCAATGTCTAAGCCGACCACCAAATCTTTGTAATCTCTTGCCATAACTGCCTCGTTCTTTCTCTACTCTTGCGCCATCCGTCAGCGCACAGCGGGCACGTCTGTCGTGCTCACCCCGCGCAGCCGCAGCGCATAACCGTTGTCGTAACGCAGATCGGCCGACTCAATGGCCGTCACCTTGCGTCCTAACTTTTGGGTGGCCTGCACCAGGGTTTGTGCCAAACGCTGCATGCGCACCATCACCTCGGCCGTGTTGCCACGGCCCAACTCAATCACGGCGCCATGCGCCACCCGGGCGCGCCAACTGCCACGACCCGTCAACTCCAAACTCTCCAGCGCCAAGCTCAGCTGCGAAAACACGGGGGCCAAACTGCGGTACATCGCCAACACCTGCTTGGACTGGCTGTCGGGCCCGCTCAGGCGAGGCATCTTGTCGTCGTCCAGCTCGCCCACATTGGCCTCGAAGACCTCGCCAAAACTGTTGACCATGCGCGAGTCGCCGTCGTCCCCCCAATACGCCACGGGGTTGTGCTCTTGCAGCGTCACGCGCAAGCGGTTGGGGAACTCACGCGCCACACTGGCACTGCGCACCCAAGGCACGGCCTCAAACGAAGCACGCACGCGGGCCAAATCGGCGGTGAAAAAATTCCCCGTCAAACGTGCCGCCACATTGGCACGCAAGGTCACAGCGTTGTTGTGTGCCACATCGCCCAACACGGTGATGCCCGTCAGCGCAAACGCTGGCAAACGCACCAAGGCCCACACCCCTGCCGCCAAAGCAGCCACCACCACAGCGATCAGCATGAGCGACGACGCCACATGCATCAAACGCACATCCAACGGCACCACCACCGAGGTGTCTACCGCGGGGCGTGGGCGCATGTGGGTGGTGTAGCGGGTGCTCATGGGTGCAACACGCCTCCCGGATGGTCCAGCGTGGCGCTGGCCAGCAAGCGCAAACACAGGTCTTCGTAACTGATGCCAGCCGCCCGAGCCGACATCGGCACCAATGAGTGGCTGGTCATGCCGGGCGAGGTGTTCATCTCCAGCAAAAAGGGCTTGCGGTCGCTGGCACGCAGCATGATGTCGGCGCGGCCCCAGCCACGGCAACCCAAAGCACGGTAGGCCGCCACCACCAAGCGTTGTACCGCCAGTTCTTCTTCAGCGGGCAAGCCGCTGGGGCAGTGGTACTTGACGTCATCGGTGAAGTACTTGTGGTTGTAGTCGTAGGCGCCATCGGGCGCGGCGATGCGCACCACCGGCAAGGCATGGGCGCTTGCACCGCTGCCCAGCACCGGGCAAGTCAACTCTTCCCCGGTGATGAATTCTTCGCACAACAAATCGGGGTCGTAGCGCGTGGCCAACGCCACAGCATCCTCCATCTGGGGAGCATCGGTCACGCGGGTCATGCCAATCGAAGAACCCTCGCGCGGTGGCTTGACGATCAGCGGCAAGCCCAGTTGCGCAGGAATGGCGGCCACTTTGTCCGCGGTTTGTTCATCGGCATCCAGCCACACATAGCCGGGGGTCGACAAACCAACAGCCGTCCACACGCGCTTGGTCATCACCTTGTCCATGGCCATGGCCGACGCCATCACGCCCGAGCCGGTGTAGGGAATGCCCAGCAGCTCCAGCGCACCTTGCACCGACCCGTCTTCGCCATAGCGGCCATGCAATGCAATGAAACAATGGGTGAAGCCTTCGCGCTTCAAATCATCCAAGCTGCGCTGGGCCGGATCAAACCCCACGGCGTGCACTCCCTTGGATTGCAAGGCTTTGAGCACGCCACTGCCCGACATCAGCGAGACCTCGCGTTCTGCCGAGTGGCCGCCCATCAACACCGCCACCTTGGCAGTGTGAAGTTCAAACGTGGAGATGGCGCTGTTCATGCGTTGACTGAGGTTGGGGCCAAGGCCAGCACTTGGGCGGGCACTTGACCGATGGAGCCAGCACCCATGCACATCACCACATCACCGTCTTGGGCGTTGTCGGCAATGACTTGGGCCATTTTTTGAATGTCATCCACAAAGACCAGGGCTTCATGGCCGGCCACACGCATGGCACGCGACAAAGCGCGGCCGTCGGCGGCTGGAATAGGCGTTTCGCCAGCGGCATAAATTTCAGACAGCCACAGCACGTCGGCCCGGGCCATGACTTGCACAAAGTCTTCAAAGCAGTCGCGGGTGCGGGTGTAGCGGTGCGGCTGAAACGCCAACACCAAGCGTCGACCTGGGAAAGCACCACGCGCTGCCGCCAAGGTGGCCGCCAATTCGACCGGGTGGTGACCGTAGTCTTCGATCAAGGTGAAGTGGCCGCCGTGTTTGGCCGCCACCTCGCCGTGGCGCTGGAAGCGCCGGCCCACACCCTTGAATTCGGCCAAGGCTTTGACCAGGGCCGCATCGGGCACGTTCAACTCCACCGCCACCGCGATGGCCGCCAACGCGTTGAGCACGTTGTGCTCGCCCGCGAGGTTGAGGGTGATGTCCAGATCGGGCAAGGTCACGCCGTTGCGCCGCTGCACGGTGAAGCGCATGCGCCCGTTATCGGCCTGCACGTTCACCGCGCGCACCTGGGCTTGTTCGTTGAAGCCGTAGCTGGTGATGGGGCGCGACACCTCGGGCAAGATGCTGCGCACGGCCGCGTCGTCGGTGCACAAAATCGCCGCGCCGTAAAACGGCATGCGGTGCAAAAACTCGATGAACGCACCTTTGAGTCGGTTGAAGTCATGGCCATAGGTGTCCATGTGGTCGGCGTCGATGTTGGTCACCACCGCCATCACTGGCAACAGGTTCAAGAACGACGCGTCTGACTCGTCGGCCTCGACCACGATGTGGTCACCCGACCCCAACTTGGCGTTGGCCCCGGCGCTGTTGAGACGCCCGCCAATCACAAAGGTCGGGTCCATGCCCGCTTGGGCCAACACGCTGGCCACCAAGCTGGTGGTGGTGGTTTTGCCATGGGTGCCTGCAATGGCCACGCCTTGCTTCAAACGCATCAACTCGGCCAGCATCACGGCACGCGGCACCACCGGAATGAGCTTGGCATGTGCCGCCACCACTTCGGGGTTGTCGGCGTGCACGGCGGTGGATGTGACCACCGCGTCGGCGCCTGCGATGTGCGTGGCCGCGTGGCCGACATGGGTTTGGATGCCCAAGGCATGCAGGCGCTTGAGCGCCGCACTGTCGGACAAGTCAGAGCCCGACACCACATAGCCCAGGTTGAGCAACACCTCGGCAATACCACTCATGCCGGCACCCCCGATGCCCACGAAATGGATGTGACGAATGGCGTGTTTCATCGCGCACTCCTCTCGCCTGCCAAAGCCTGACAGGCCGCCACCACGGTGTGGGCGGCATCTACTTTTCTCATGGCATACGCCTTTTCTGCGCAGGCTTGGAGCGTGCGACGGGTCAAAAATTGCAAACGGTTGGCCAAGTCTTGTGGCTCCAGTTGTGCTTGCGCGATCAACCAGCCCCCGCCCGCATCGACCAAGAAGCGGGCGTTGCTGGTTTGGTGGTCGTCCACCGCATGGGGGAAAGGCACATAGATCGCGGCCACACCCACCGCCGCCAATTCGGTCACGGTGCTCGCGCCTGCGCGGGCGATCACCACGTCGGCGTCGGCAAAGGCTTGGGCGGTGTCGTCGATGAACGGCGTGAGTTCGGCTTGTACGCCGGCCTCGGCATAGGCCTCGCGCAGGGCGTCAATTTGTTTGGCCCCGCTTTGGTGCACCACGTGGGGGCGTTGGTTCACCGGGATCAAGGCCAGCGCTTGTGGCACCACGGTGTTGAGTGCTTGTGCGCCCAAGCTGCCGCCCACCACCAGCAGGCGCAAGGGGCCCGTGCGATGGGCAAATCGCTCTGCGGGGGCAGCTTGTGTGACAAAGCCTTCGCGCAGCGGGTTGCCCACCCATTGCGCCTTGGGCATCACACCCGGGAAGGCGGTGAACACCCGTTTGGCCACAGTGGCCAATACCTTGTTGGCCATGCCAGCGACCGAGTTTTGCTCGTGCAGCACCAGGGGCTTGCCGCACAAAGCGGCCATCAACCCAGCGGGGAAGGTGATATACCCCCCCAGGCCCAGCACCACGTCGGGCTGCACCCGGCGCATCACGCGCAGGCTTTGCCAGAAGGCACGCAGCAACTTGAAGGGCAGCCAAGCCAGCGTGGCCAAGCCCTTGCCGCGCACACCCGAGAACTGCACCGTCTCGTAGGCCAAACCGCGCGGGGGCACCAACTGGCTTTCCATGCTCGGAGCAGGCGCGCCCAACCAATGCACCTGCCAGCCTTGGCTGCGCAGCAACTCCGCCACGGCCAAGCCTGGGAAGATGTGGCCGCCGGTGCCACCGGCCATGACCAAGGCTGTACGAGGCGCGTTCATAGACGTCCTCCATGCATCAAGACCCGGTTCTCAAAGTCCACCCGCAGCACCACGGCGATGGCGATGAGGTTGAGCAAGATGGCCGAGCCACCGTAGCTCATGAGCGGCAAGGTCAGGCCCTTGGTGGGCAGCGCACCCAAGTTCACGCCAATGTTGATGAAGGACTGAAAGCCCATCCAAATGCCTACCCCTTGCGCCACCAGACCGGCAAACACGCGGTCCATGGCAATGGCTTGGCGACCGATGTACATGATGCGGCGCGTCAACCACATGAACATGCCAATGATGGCCACCACACCCACAAACCCAAACTCCTCGCCAATCACGGCCAGCAAGAAGTCGGTGTGGGCTTCGGGCAACCAGTGCAGTTTTTCCACACTGCCACCCAAACCCACGCCAAAAATCTCACCCCGGCCAATCGCGATCAGTGAGTGCGACAACTGGTAGCCCTTGCCCAGCGCATGCGCCATGCTCCACGGGTCGAGGTAGGCAAAGATGCGCTCGCGCCGCCACTCGGACGATGCAATGATCAACGCGAACACGCCGATCAGGGCCGCGGCGATCAAAAAGAACATGCGGGCGTTGACGCCGCCTAAGAACAAGATGCCCATGGCGATGACAGCGATCACCAAGAACGCGCCCATGTCGGGTTCAGCCAGCAACAGCAAACCCACGATGAACACCGCCGCGCCCATGGGAGTGACAGCTTTGAAAAACTTCTCTTTCACATCCATCTTGCGCACCATGTAGTTGGCCGCATACAGCAACACGCCAAACTTGGCCAATTCAGACGGCTGAAAGTTCATGAAGCCCAAACCGATCCAGCGCCGCGCACCATTGACGGCTTTGCCAATGAACGGCAGCAGCACCACCATCAGCAGCACGATGGAGACGATGAACACCCACGGTGCCACCCGCTCCCAGGTGTTGAGCGGCACCTGAAACGCCAACAACGCGGCCACAAAGGCCACGCACAGCGACAGGGTGTGGCGCATCAAGAAATGGGTTTGGGTGTAGTACGCGCCCGTGCGGGGGTTGTCGGGCATGGCGATGGATGCCGAATAGACCATCACCAAGCCCACCATCAGCAAGGCAAAGGTGACCCAGACCAAGGGCTGGTCAAAGCCTTTGACATCCACGGGTGCGGCCCCGGTGCGCGTGAACTCGGTGCCATGCACGCGAACCGGCAAGGCGTCTAAGCCCGCATCGGGTTCTGCGCCCATCCATCGGGCCAAGCGGGCGTTGATGCGCTGCATGAGCCGCGCGACCAGGCCTGGCTGATGGCTCAAGGTCGCCGCGGTCACAGGGCGCCTCCGTGCTCAATCGCCAGGGCCTGCACCGCGTCGACAAACACCTCAGCGCGGTGGGCGTAATGGCGGAACATGTCCAGGCTGGCACACGCCGGGGACAGCAATACCGCGTCGCCCGATTGCGCGAGTTGGTGGCACAAGGCGACGGCGTCGGGCACTGACGCGGCGTCGTGCAAGGGCACACCACTGTCTTGCAAGGCCTGGCGCAACAAAGGTGCGTCGCGACCGATCAACACCACGGCACGCGCATGGTGGCTGACCGGGTTGAACAAGGGCGCAAAGTCTTGGCCCTTGCCGTCGCCACCCAATATCACCACCAAGCGGCGCTCAGCGCCCAAACCTTGGATGGCCGCCACCGTGGCGCCCACGTTGGTGCCTTTGCTGTCGTCAAAGTATTCCACGCCTTGCAAGACGGTGACGGGCTCCACGCGGTGCGGTTCGCCGCTGTATTCCCGCAAGCCGTACAGCATGGGCGCCAGGCTCGCCCCGGTGCTGCTGGCCAAAGCCAAAGCCGCCAAGGCATTCAAGGCGTTGTGGCGACCCCGAATGCGCAAGGCATCGGCGGGCATCAAACGCTGGATGTGAATTTCTTCTTCGTCCTCAGGGCTGCTGACGCGTTTTTTGCGACGCGTCTCATCGGCCTCTAGGGCACGCACCAACCAGGTCATGCCATTCATGTTTTCGATGCCGTAGTCACCCGGGCGTTGCGGCATATCTCCACCGAAAGTGACATGGGCACGCACCTGCGGGCGTTGCAACTTGACCCTTATAGGTTCCGGCAACATGGCCATCACCACCGGGTCTTCGCGGTTGAGCACCATCCACCCTTGGGCACCGAAGATGCGGGCTTTGGCGGCGCCATAGGCCTGCATATCGCCGTGCCAGTCCAGGTGGTCTTGGCTCAGGTTGAGCACGGTGGCAGCGGTGGGTTGGAAGTTGTCCACGCCATCGAGTTGAAAGCTCGACAACTCCAGCACCCACACCTGCGGCAGATGTGGGTGGTCTGCGGGCGGTGGGGGGGGCGGCACCAGAGGTGGCAAGTCGACCTCGTAGGGCTGCTCGTCTGGGCTGGCGGCAGCTTGCAAAGCCGTTGGCGCATCGGCTTGAGCCTGCGCATCGGGCAGCAGCTCACCCTGTGTTTCCAAGGCAGGCGCTGTGTGCTGTGCACCCTCGTCGGTCAGCGCGGCGTGTGCGGCGCGGTGTTCGGCCTGTTGTTGTGCGGCAAGCTCAGCCGCCTGCTGCGCGGCGTGTTGATCTGCTGCGTGCTGTGCGGCTTGCTGGACATCCAACTCAGCTTGCACTTTGGCAGCTTGTTCTTGTTCGGCTTGCTGAGCCACGGCCTGATCGGCCGCCGCTTGGTCCAGGGCCTGCGCCAAGGTGTCGAGCAAGGTGGGGCCAATGTTGCCGGCCACGGCCACGCGCAGTCCTGCGCGCTCCAACAGTTGTCCGGTGAGCGAGGTGACCGTGGTTTTGCCGTTGGTGCCGGTGATGCCCAACACCTTGGGGTGGTAGGCCTGGGTGCTTTGCAAGTCGTGCAGGGCTTGGGCAAACAAGGTCAGCTCGGTGCCCACCCACAAGCCAGCGGCTTGCGCTGCTTGCCACACCGGGGCCACCGTTTGTGGCGACAGGCCGGGGCTTTTGAACACTGCACGCACGTCTTGAGCGTCGACCAAGCTGGTCGCGAACGCGCTGTGAATGAAGCGGACCTGCGGCAACTCGGCGCGCAACACGCCCAGCTGAGGCGGTGCCTCACGGGTGTCGACCACCTGCACCTGTGCGCCGCAGCGCACGCACCAACGCGCCATCGCCAGGCCGGAGTCACCCAAGCCCAGAATCAGCACCGATTGGTTGTGGAGTTGCAGCATCGTCTTCTTACCTCAGCTTCAAGGTCGACAAACCCACCAGGCACAGCAGCATGGTGATGATCCAAAAACGCACCACGACCTGGGTTTCTTTCCAACCGGTCTTTTCAAAGTGGTGGTGCAGCGGCGCCATTTTCAAAATGCGTCGCCCTTGGCCATGTTTTTTCTTGGTGTATTTGAAGTAGCTCACTTGCAGCATGACCGACAAGGCCTCCACCACAAAGATGCCCCCCATGATGGCCAGCACAATTTCTTGCCGCACGATGACGGCGATGGTGCCCAGGGCGCCGCCCAAAGCGAGTGCCCCCACATCGCCCATGAAGACCTGTGCGGGGTGGGTGTTGAACCACAAAAAGGCCAAGCCTGCGCCGGCCATGGCCGCGCAGAAAATCATCAGCTCGCCGGAGCCTGGGATGTAGGGAAACAGCAGGTACTTCGAATACACAGAGCTGCCGGTCACATAGGCAAACACACCCAAGGCCGACCCCACCATCACCACCGGCATGATGGCCAAGCCGTCCAGGCCATCGGTCAAATTCACGGCATTGCTCGAACCCACAATGACCAAGTAGGTCATGATGACAAAGCCAAACACACCCAGCGGATAGCTCACCTCTTTGATGAAGGGCAGCAGCAAACCGGCTTTGGGCGGCAAGCTCACATCAAAGCCCGACTTGACCCAGGTGTAGAAGAGCTCCAACACGCGCAGGTTGCTGCTTTCGGAAATGCTGAACACCAAATAGAGCGCCGCCAGCAAGCCAATCAAGGACTGCCACAGGTATTTTTCGCGTGACGGCATGCCCTCGGGGTCTTTTCGGACCACCTTGCGCCAGTCGTCGGCCCAGCCAATGGCGCCAAAGCCAAAGGTGACGATCATGACGATCCACACAAAGCGGTTGCTCAAGTCGGCCCACAACAAGGTGGACACGGCAATGCCGATCAAGATCAACACACCGCCCATGGTGGGTGTGCCACTTTTGACCAAGTGACTTTGCATGGCGTATTCGCGGATCGGTTGCCCAATTTTCAATGCGGTCAAACGCCGGATCACGGCAGGACCCGCGATCAAACCAATCATCAACGCGGTCACTGCTGCCATCACGGCACGGAAGGTGAGGTACTGAAACACCCTGAAAAAACCGAACTCTGGCGAGAGGGTTTGCAGCCATTGGGCCAGCGTCAGCAGCATGGGGCGGTCTCCTGGTTGTTCTTGTTGTCGTGGCAGGCCTGAATGGCGTCGACCACATGTTCCATCTTCATGAAGCGCGAGCCCTTGACCAGCACGCTGCTCACCTGGGGCAAGACCTGCAACACCTGCGCGGTCAACGCCTCCGATGTGGCAAAGTGCTGCGCAGTGGGGCCATAGGCCTGTGCGGTCGAGGCGGCCAACTCACCCAAACACAGCACGTGTTCGATGCCTGAGTCGCGCGCATAACGGCCTACTTCTTGGTGAAATTCGGGGCCTTGCGCGCCCACCTCGCCCATGTCACCCAAGACCAGCAGGTGCGGGCCGGGCAACTCGGCCAACACGTCGATGGCAGCGCGCACCGAGTCTGGGTTGGCGTTGTAGGTGTCGTCCACCCCAGTGATGGCTTGGCCTTGGCACACCACACCGAATGCACGCGAGCGGCCTTTGACGGGCTCAAAGGCCGACAAGCCTTGGGCAATCACCGACAGGGGCACACCCGCAGCCAGGGCACAGGCCGTCGCGGCCAAGGCATTGCCCACGTTGTGCCGCCCCGCGATGTGCAGCTGGGTGTCCATCAGGCCGGCGGGGGTGTGCACCTGGACGGCCCAGTGGTCGTTGGCCCACACCGCTTCATGCAACACCACCTCGGCGGCGGCTTCACCCGCGTGCGAGTCGCGCATGGCAAAGCGCATGCAAGTGCGAGCGCCAGCCAAGCTTTGCCACAAGGGCGTGTAACGGTCGTGCGCCGGAAAAACAGCCACACCGTTGGCGGGCAATGCACTGAGGACGGCGCCGTTTTCTTGCGCCACCGCATCAACGGTAGTCATGAATTCTTGGTGCTCGCGCTGGGCGTTGTTGACCAAGGCCACGCTGGCTTGCGCCATCGCAGCCAAGCCGGCAATTTCGCCGGGGTGGTTCATGCCAAGCTCCACCACCGCGCAGCGGTGGTGGGCGCGCAAACGCAACAAGGTTTGCGGCACACCGATGTCGTTGTTCAAATTGCCCAAGGTTGCCAAGGCGTTGTCACCCCAGCCTGCACGCAAGATGCTGGCGATCATTTGGGTGACGGTGGTTTTGCCGTTGCTACCGGTCACAGCAATCAGGGGCAAGGCAAACTGGGCCCGCCAAGCTTGGGCCAGCTGACCCAGTGCACGGCGGCTGTCTGGCACCTCCACCCCGGGTAGTTGTGCCGCATCCAAACCGTGTTGCGCCAGCGCGGCCACGGCGCCGCTGGCCGCGGCTTGGGGCAAAAAGTCATGTGCATCGAAACGCTCGCCCTGCAATGCCACAAACAAATCACCCGCTTGCAAGCTGCGGCTGTCGGTGTGCACGCGTTGCACAAGCAGGGCGGCATCGCCACACACACGGGCGCCGGGCAGCCAGCGGCCAATGTGTTGCAAGCTGAGGTTCATGTCAGACATGCGCCCTCCAACGCTGCAAGGCCGCTTGGGCATGGGCCACGTCGCTGAATGGCAATTTGACGCCTTGCACGTCTTGGTAGTCTTCGTGGCCTTTGCCGGCCACCAAGACCACATCGCGGGCGTTCGCATCGCGCACAGCACAAGCAATGGCTTGGGCACGGTCGGGCATCTGTAGCACCACCTCAGGGCGCGTCACACCGGCCAACATATGCGCCAAGATGGTTTGAGGATCTTCGCTGCGGGGGTTGTCACTGGTCAACACCACCCGGTCGGCATATCTTTCGGCTGCAGCGGCCATCAGGGGGCGTTTGGCGCTGTCGCGGTCACCCGCGCATCCGAGCACGCACACCAAGGCGCCACCGCGTGTGCTGGCCAGCGGGCGCAGGGCTTTGAGCGCTTGCTCCACCGCATCCGGCGTGTGGGCATAGTCCACCACCACCAACGGTTGCCCCATCTGACCCTCGGCTTGCATGCGCCCTGGCACTGCGGGCAAATCGGCACAGGCTTGCACCGCTTGGGCCAGGCTGTGGCCCAAGGCACGCAGACAAGCGATCACGCCCAACACATTGCTCACGTTGTAGTGGCCCACCAAGCTGGTGTGCAAGGTGTGACGGTGCCCGCCTTCAAGCACGTCAAAACTCAGCCCTCGCGCGCCATGGCGCACCTGTGTGGCTTGCAGATGATGCACACGGCTTGCTGGCTCAGAACTCAGGTGTGTGGCAGGCGGGTGCTGTGCGGTGATGGACGCGTTGGGCTGGGGCGCGTCGGGCTGAGGCACATCGGCCGCGATGCCCACGGTCCACAGCACCAGATCTTGGCGGCGGCTGAGTTGCTGGGCCAGTTGCGCACCGTGTGCGCCGTCGGTGTTGACCACGGCGGCTTGCAGACCCGGCCAGTCGAACAAGGCCGTTTTGGCCTGCCAGTAATCGGCCATGCTGCCGTGGTAATCGAGGTGGTCTTGCGTGAAATTAGTGAACAGGGCCACGCGCACCTGGGTGCCATCCAAGCGATGTTCAGCCAAGCCAATGGAGGAGGCCTCAATGGCGCAGGCCTGCACGCCCTGCGTGACCATGTCGCGCAAGCGGGCTTGCAACAAGACCGGGTCTGGGGTGGTCATGCCGGTGGCTTCGAGTTGGCCGACTTCGCCCACACCCAAGGTTCCCACCACCGCACAGCGTTGGCCGACACGGCCCAAAGCGTGGGCCAGCCACCAAGCGGTGGACGTTTTGCCGTTGGTGCCAGTGATGGCCAAGACGTCCAAAGCGCGGCTGGGTTGTTCGTAATAAGCCGCAGCGATGGGGCCGCTGGCAGCTTTCAAATCTGAGTAGCTGGCCAGCGCGTGGGTCGCAGCCATGTCGTCAGACACGCCCTGCGTGTTTGCGTCTTGGAAGGCATCTTGGAAGGCATTTTGGAAGTCGTGTTGGAAGGCGTCCACACCTTGGTGTTCGACCAAGCATGCGCCAGCACCTTGACGCAAAGCCGCAGGCACATGGCGGCGACCATCGCTGGCAGCACCGGGCCAGGCGATGAAACCGTCGCCCGGGGTGACGCGGCGGCTGTCTGTGTGCAAC
>CAITHK010000231.1 GCA_903892175.1 uncultured Burkholderiales bacterium
AGAACTGACTTGCCGACTACCTTGACCACATGCAGCAGGCTGCGAGAGATGCTTGCACATTTGTTGAAGGTATGGAGAAAGCAGATTTCCTAGAGGACAAACGCACACAACAAGCTGTCATCATGAGCCTCATCATCGTTGGCGAAGTCGCAACAAAGGTGATGGACGGCTATACCGAGTTCACAGGGATGCACTCGTAAAAGCCATGGCGCAGCATGCGAGGCATGCGCAACCGCATCGCTCATGGCTACTTTGATATCAACCTTGATGTCGTGTGGGACACCTTGCAAACAGCACTGCCTGAATTCTTGCGGCAATTGCCTGCCGTGCGTCAACAAGCGAGCGACGCCCCCAACCAATGAAAACACCTCACCACCTCGGCGTGTAGCCCGTGTCTTTCAAATGACGTAAGTAATCGCCATGCGCAATCGGCACACAGCCTTCTAAGCTGCGGTTGTACACATAGGTCCACGCTTGCAAGCGGCGACCGTCGGTCAAGCAAGCTTGCAGACGTTCCCGCAGGTATTCGCTGCGTTCAGGGCGTTCGCTGTCGTAAGACTCCACCTCGTCCAAGCGCGCGAGCAGGGCGTCGTCCACCTCAAACACTTGACCTTGTACTTGGCCTGCACCGCCCACCAAGGCGGGGTAAGCGCCCAAGTCAAACAAACTGCCTAGCACCTGCGCAGCGCCCACAGGGCGTGCGCCTTGCATCACCTCATGGCGACACAAGCCAGGCAACAAGGTGCCGTACACAAACAGCAGATGGGTCATGGGCGTATTGTGCTGTCACCCACGTGCACTCAGGTTGCATCAAGTCAAAACTGTCCCCACGCCTGCGTTGTATAAAGAGCGCATCACCAAGACACAGAGGCAAGCCATGAAAGCAGAACTCAACGAGCGCATCACCCGCATTGGCCCGGGCACACCCTGTGGCAAGTTGATGCGCCATTACTGGCAACCGGTGGCGCTGTTGGATGAGTTCAACCCCGCGCTTGATCCGCGCATGGGCGTGCGCCCTGTCAAGGCGGTGCGGGTGTTGGGCCAAGACTTGGTGTTGTTCAAAAACGCGCAAGGCGAGTTTGGCTTGCTTGACCGTGACTGCCCGCACCGGGGCGCAGACTTGGCCTTTGGCCGCAACGAGGGAGATGGTCTGCGCTGCCCGTTTCACGGCTGGAAATTTGATGTGACCGGCCAATGCGTGGCCACACCCGCCGAGCCCACGGGCAGCACCTTGTGCGCGCATGTGAAGCAGCGCCACTACCCACTGGTGGAGCGCAGTGGCGTGTTATTTGGCTGGTTTGGGCCCCAAGACAGCACGCCACCGCCGTTTCCGGAGCTCGACTGTTTCACCGCGCCCAACAGCCACACGTTTGCCTTCAAAGGCTTGTGGCAGTGCAACTGGTTGCAGGCCTTTGAGGTGGGGGTAGACCCTGCGCATGCGTCGTTTTTGCACCGCTTCTTCAACGATGAATCGCTCGATGACACCTATGGCAAACAGTTTCGCGGCGCCAGTGCTGGTGAAATTGACGGGCAACGCTGGCCCATGACCCGGGTGATGCGCGAGTTCGATCAGCCTCTGATCAGCATGCAGGCCATGCCGTTTGGCATGCGACTGACCAGCCTGCGCCCGATGACCGAGGCCTTGACCCATGTGCGGGTGACGAATGCGATTTTTCCGCACACCTTTGTGATTCCGCTGTCTGAAACCATGACCATCACCCAGATGCATGTGCCGGTGGATGACACCCACACCTACTGGTACTCGGTGTTCACCAGTTTTGAGGGGCCGGTGGACAAATCGGCCATGCGCAACCAACGTTTGCAAGCGATTGATTTGCCAGACTACACACCCAAGTCAGGCCGGCACAACCAGTGGGGGTTTGACCCAGAAGAACAAATCACGCGCACTTACCTAGGGATGGGCGAGAACGACATCAATGTGCACGACCAATGGGCCTGCGAAAGCATGGGGCCCATTCAAGACCGCACCCGCGAGCACTTGGGCACCAGTGACAAAGCCATCATGGCCAACCGCCGCACCCTGCTGCAAGCGATTGACGATGTGGCGCTGGGCAAGTTGCCACCCGGCTTGGCCAACCCCGAGGTGGCGGCCCAGCGCATCGGCCCCGACACGGTGGACGGCATTGCGCCCGCGCACGATTGGCAAGCGTGGTGGCAGCATGCGGTAGCCGCCAAGCGTGCCGGCGCGCCATGGCCTGCGGCGCTGACCACAACGCCCGCCGAGACCCAAGACACGGGCTTGCAGGTGCGCGCATGAGCCCCTTTGCCACACGCTGCGGCTTAGACACCCCAGCACGACAAGTGGCCGTGGCTCGCGCCACACAACTGCTGCGCGCCAGCGGCATAGAGCTGGTGCGTTTGGCTTGGTGCGATGTGCATGGCGTGACACGCTGCAAAACCTTGGTGACCGAAGCTGCTATTGAGGCGCTGCACAACGGCGTGGGCATGGTGAGCACCTTGCTGCTCAAAGACACCTCGGACCGCACCGCGTTCAAGGTGTTTGAAGCCAGCATCTCCGACGAGTTGCCCGGCTTTGAATTTGCCAGCAACTTGCTGCTGATGCCCGACCCTGAGAGTTTGCGCATCCTGCCCTGGGTGGACAAAACCGCTTGGCTGCAATGCCAGCCTTGGTTCCCCAACGCACAGCCGGTGACGCTAGACAGCCGCTACCAGTTGCAACGCGCGCTGGCACGGTTGGCAAAACAAGGCTTAGGGTTGGTGTGTGGCTTGGAAATTGAGTTTCACATTTACCGCTTGCAAGACGCCACGCAGGGCAAAGACCTTGACCCCGACTTGGCCGCTTGGCCAGGCCGCGCGCCTGCGGTGCACATGATTCACCAGGGCTACCGTCTGCTGTCTGAACACGACATGGACCAGTGTGAGGAGCCGCTGCGCATCGTGCAGCACACCGCGCAAGGCTTGGGGCTGCCTTTGTTGTCGCTGGAAATTGAGTTTGGTCCGAGCCAGGTGGAAGCGGTGTTCAGTGCCACCGACGCACTGACGGCTGCCGACAACATGGTGCTGTTTCGCAATGGGGTGCGCCAAGCCCTGCGGCGAGCGGGCTACCACGCGACCTTCATGTGCCGACCACCGTTTCAGCACATCATGTCCAGCGGTTGGCACTTGCACCAGTCCCTGGTGCGCCTTGACAGCGGCCGCAATGCGCTGATGCGCGACGAGGCTGCGCCCCGCACCCAAGCCCATGACGCCCGCCACACCCTGTCTGATGTGGGGGCGCATTATTTGGCAGGCTTGCTCGACCATGCCCAGGGCAGCACGCTGTTGTGCACACCCACGGCCAATGGCTATGGACGTTTTCAGCCCAATGCGCTGGCCCCACAGTCCATTGTGTGGGGACGCGACAACCGGGGCGCCATGTTGCGTGTGATTGGCCAGGCAGGCGACAGCGCCACACGGATTGAAAACCGTTTGGGCGAACCCGCTGCCAACCCGTATCTGTACATGGCCTCGCAAATTCACGCGGGCTTGGCAGGCATGGCGCAACAACGCATGCCGGCGCTGGCCACCGAAGCGCCTTATCAAAGCCTTGATGTGGATCACGCCACACACACCCGCATCCCTAGCCACTTGGGGGAGGCTTTGAGCGAGTTCCAAGCCGACGCGGCCATGGCCCAAGGGTTTGGCGATGCGTTTGTGCACTACTACAGCCGCATCAAACAGTCGGAGCAGCAGCGCTTTGAAGCCGCCGAAGACAGCCTAGAGTTTCAGCGGCGAGAATATTTCAGCCGCATCTGACAGCTCCCACCAGGACCATTTTTATGATTCGCATCACACTGTTCAACCACGCCCATGACACGCCAGGCACCACCATCGAGGCCAAACCTGGACACAGCTTGATGAAAGCGGCGGTCTCAGCCGGCATCGACGGCGTGGCCGCCGACTGTGGCGGCACCCTGACCTGCGCGACGTGCCATGTGATGGTGCGTGAACCTTGGCTGGGCCTGTTGCCCGCCATGAGCGACGACGAAGACGGCATGCTTGACTTTGCCGCCTGCTCGCGCCAAGCCAACAGCCGTTTGTCGTGTCAGATCACACTCACCGAGGCCATGGACGGCATGCAGGTGGACTTGCCAGCCAGCCAGTACTGAACCTCAAGCATGTGCTGCTGGCGCAATCAGCAGGCACAAGAGGCGCGCATCAGGGCAAGACGGTTCAGCGCATGCCTGGAAAGCCCCCACCGCCCATGCCGGGCATGCCTTTCATGCCGCCCATGCGCTTCATCATTTTCATGAGGCCGCCACCGCGCATCTTCTTCATCATGTCTTGCATTTGCTCAAACTCTTTGAGCAGGCGGTTGACGTCTTGCACCTGAACCCCGGCGCCTGCGGCGATGCGACGTTTGCGCGTGGCTTTGATGAGATCGGGCTTGCGGCGCTCCAGCGCCGTCATGCTGTGGATGATGCCTTGCTTGCGCCCGATGTCTTTTTCGGCACGTGTCATGTCGACTTCGCTGGCTTTGGCCGCCATCTGCGTGGGCAATTTGTCCATCAAGCTAGACAAGCCGCCCATAGAGCGCATTTGCTGAATTTGGGACAAGAAGTCGTTCAGGTCAAAGGCGTCGCCACGCTTGACTTTGTCGGCCAACTTTTGCGCGGCCTCCATGTCGACGCCTGCGGTGACTTGCTCGACCAAGGCCAAGATGTCACCCATGCCCAAGACGCGACCGGCATGGCGCTGTGCGTCAAAGAGTTCAAGTCCCTCAATTTTTTCGCTGGTACCCGCAAACTTGATGGGCGCGCCGGTGATCTGGCGCACCGACAGGGCGGCACCACCGCGTGAGTCGCCGTCGAGTTTGGTCAACACAATGCCGGTGAGCGGCAAGGCTTCTTTGAAGGCTTTGGCCGTGTTGATGGCGTCTTGACCCTGCATGGCGTCGACCACGAACAAGGTCTCTACCGGGTTGAGCACGCTGTGCAAGGTTTTGATTTCTTGCATCAGCGCTTCGTCAATGGCCAAGCGACCCGCCGTGTCGACCAGCAGCACATCAAAGTAATGCTTGCGCGCGTAGTCGAGTGCGGCACGCGCGATGTCTTGTGGTTTTTGATCAGGGCTGCTGGGGAACCACTCGGCACCGGCTTGTGCGGTGACGGTTTTCAACTGCTCAATGGCCGCTGGGCGGTACACGTCGCCCGAGACGGTGAGCACTTTCTTTTTGCGCTGTTGGATCAGCCAACGCGCGAGCTTGGCGGTGGTGGTGGTTTTACCAGCCCCTTGCAAACCCGCCATGAGGATGACGGCGGGTGGTTGTGCCGCCAAGTTCAGGTCGCTCACCCCCTCGCCCATGGTGGCGGCCAACTCTTGGTTGACGATGGCGACCAAGGCTTGGCCAGGTTGCAATGAGCCGATGACTTCTTGACCCAGGGCTTTTTCTTTCACGCGGGCAATGAAGTCGCGCACCACGGGCAAGGCCACGTCGGCCTCGAGCAAGGCCATGCGCACCTCGCGCAACATGTCAGCCACGTTGCTTTCGGTGATGCGGGCCTGTCCGCTGATGTGTTTGACCAGGCGTGAGAGTTTGTCGGTGAGGGTGGAAGCCATCGATAACCCCAAAGTGGGTTGGTGTGTGGGTCGAGCAAAACGCTAAACTTGCGACATGATTTTAGCCAGCGACGTCCCACACACCCTGTGGCTTGGAGTGCCCACAGCGGCAGCGTATGCCTTGACGGCGCTGATTGGCCCGCGCATTGCCCCTTCCACGGGACATCGTTTGTTGGTGGTGCCTTGGGTCTTGCACGGCTTGGGCTTGGTGTTTGCCTTGTTTGGCGCACAAGAGGGGTTTGCCCGCTTTGGTTTTGCGCCGGCTTTGTCGGTCACCGCTTGGTTGATGTTCACTTTTTACTTGCTGGAACAACACTGGTTTCCTCAATTGCGCGTGCGCTGGACATTGGCAGGCTTGGGGGCGGTGGTGGTGCTGTTGGCTGCGGTATACCCGGGAGCGCCCTTACACGTCGCGGCATCGCCTTGGTTGCCCCTGCATTGGGCGCTGGGCATTGCCTCTTACGGTTTGTTTGCAGCCGCGGTGGTCCA